>CP104793.1:2460000-2767500 GCA_025916135.1 Rhodobacteraceae bacterium D3-12
ATGGAAGACTCGCGGAGAAAGTAGGCGCACTGTCATTATTGATGGACGATCCGGGACTTGTCCAAATTGCGTTGCCATCAGCGGATGAAGGCTCAGGGGGCACGCCAGCATTTGACGACGACTATCAGGCAATTGCCGCTCATATCGCAGCTGGAAATGCTTGACCTACCTACCAGAGGCAGGTGTCATGCCGTTTTCCTCTTGGCTTTTAGCGCCAGGGTAAGGAATTGCCCCGACGTTCATTCGTGGGTTATGGCAGCGCTGGACAAACCAACACATATGGCCGCTTCAGTGGATCTTGCGGGAACGGCCAATTTACTTCTGGACGTAGGTTTAGCGAGAGTTGAATCGTGTGTAATCACCGCAAGCGGTCTATCCATGTTGGATCGAGAAGCTGATCTGACCACTCTTAAAGGCATTGCTCGGCTACTCCTGCGAAACCGACCGCCGAATTGGCTCAGAGCAGTTGTCAGCAACGGTCGTTTGGCACCTGAATTGATCCCACAACGTGACTTTAACGCGATCTCATGGCTAGGAGATGATTTAGAAGAGATATTGGTCACGGCTCATCAACAGGTGTATGGCGCAGCAGATGAACATTTACGTAAGCTGCTAGGCGATGCCGGAGAACTTGCGATAATGTCTGCCTTGAGCCGCGATGGCTACAATCCGCGACATGTTTCGCTCATTTCCGATCGCTATGGATATGACATAGAGCTCAACGATGGTTTCCGAACTATAGGACTGGAAATCAAAGCCGCTGTAGACGCTACGGCTGGCCGCGCATTCATTTCCCGCAACGAATTCGACGTCGCGAAAAGGATGGGCAAACGATGGAAGCTGGTCCAAGTGACCTTTTCATCACGGGTGATAGCAAGTGGGCGAGCAACCGCAGGAGACGTGGAAAGGATACGCGAACTGGCTAGTCACTCACTCGTCGAGATGGCACCAGTCGAGAAAGAGGGATTTCGTTGGACCCGAGCAGCAGAAATTCGCCCCTCTGAAACTGAATGGAAGCCCAGCAACCTTCGAGTCGGAGAGGAGTTTGAGGCCTTACTGTCCAGTGACGAAGCATAGATTCGGGTGAGCTGACCCAGACTGGATAGGGACAACAAAATGGTTGGATCGTTCGGGCGGGCTCAATGACCGCAAGGCCCATGCATTTGCGAGATGCAGAGCGGCGTGCTACCGCTAAGATTGCACGTTTGTTCGGCGTTGGCGATCGGACAATTGGGGCGCGCGCAAGAGGCATGGAAGTAGTCGGGGGCAATACGGGAGACAGATGTGGGAACGTTCGTTGATGAAACAGCGTATCTGCCGTGATACTCAAAGCGCAAACGAGACAGGTGTCACCAAAGGTGGTGGCTCCCCTTTCTGCACGGTGAAAGCTGAACGAAAGACATACAAGTAATGGCGACATCTATTGACCACACACTTCTGCATGACCAACGGGTTAACTGCATTTCAATTATGACGGCGATGACCGTTAGAGATTATATTAATCTGGTGGATTCCGCCTATCAAAAACGTGGTGGTTTGGCTCATCAACGTGATGCATTGAAGACTACGACAGCCCGAAGAATTCGTTCTCGGATGGTCGATGACATCGTAAAAGGGGCGGTTTTGCCACCGATTGTTATCGGTGTCGTCGCCAACAATGACTTCATCAAATCTATCCAAGAAAATTCGACTTCCGACACAGTTACGGCAATCAGTAGTGATTATTATGAGGCCCTTTCAATTATTGACGGCATGCAGCGTACAACTGCGCTGTTGGAAGCTCTTGACCAGAACCGCAATAGCGTCGAAGAGCACCCTATGCGGGTCGAATTCTGGATCGCTGACACCACGGAAAGCCTCATATACAGAATGCTGGTTCTTAACACAGGGCAAGTGCCTTGGAACCTCAGCCGCCAGCTTCAAGTCGTCTATGCGCCGTTGATCGAGGAGATGAAAGGTCAGGTCGATTTTGAGCGAGTGCTAGACACAAATGCAGGCGAAAGGAGGGCGAAAGCGGGAGAGTATGCTCCAGACAATTTGGTCGAGCTTTACATCGCCTTTGGCCTTCGAAAGACCGACATAGATACGCAAGAGACGTTGGCGGACGAGTTTTCGCGGCTTGATATGACTGAAGCACTCTCGTCTCATAAGTATCGCGACTTCTTTTATCCGGTCGTTCAAATGATGGTCGATCTAGATAAGGCCTTCTCCAGCTTCGATGCCGAAATCGAAGCTGCTATAGAAGGGCAGACAGATGATACCGCTCAAAAAGTGAAAAAGGGACGTAGCATCTTTGATAGCAAACCGGCGAGGATTGGTTTTGTCGTTGCCGCAGCGACTACAATTCTTGGTCGTGTTGGCATGGAGCAAGATGACGATCCAGATGCAACGAAGGCAAAACTGGCGGCAATACAGCGCAGTCTCAGTGCTCTGATAGATAAGCTAAATGGTTACGATAGCGATGCGCTGCAGACCTTCCTAAGGCTGGATGTTCTTTCTGAACGCCTCTACGGACAAAAGCGGTCCGCAGTTGGTCGCTATGAAAGGGCTTTCTTCGACTCTGCCTTCAAAATCCTGTTTGAAGAGGACTTCAAGGTTCCAAGTATGGAGCCATGTTGGCGGGCCTAGGCATGGCCAATCGTTCACGAATTAAGATGAGCCAACAGGTTTTCGAGCGCTTAATTGCGCATGCAAGTGATGACGGCGTTGTCATACCTGACACCGACCAAAAGAGATGGATAAGCAGGCTTAGCGACGCCGACGCGACACTGATGGCTGAGGCCGACGTCTTGGGCCATCAGCAGATAACCAGACAGATCAGGGCGATCCACTTCGAGCACAACGCTGTGCGGTATTTTGCTGTCTTGGGGATCGGTGAGGCAGAAAGTGTTCCAGATGGGTTGGTGCCGACTGAACTCACTCCAGGCACTCTTTCCATGGCACTAACGCAATCGGACATCCAACCGAGTGCAAAGGGTTTAGAAATTCTGGAAGCCATTGGCGACTTACATGGAGGCGTTAAAGGCTTCAACGGATACGAGCTTTCCGCTATCACAAAACTCTTTCCAAGCATTGAGATTTTTGAGGCAGATCAGAATTACGAGTACACCGCAAATGTGGTCCGAGTACTTGGAGCGCTCACCGCACGGTCCTATGTCGATGGCCCGTTAGCGCCCTCCGATACAACGTTGAAGAAGGTCTCGGACATTTTTCAGTCAGGCTCTGAGCACGTTCCTTTTGAAAATGTTCTACAAGGCATGTTGTCGATTTCTTGGGGCGGTTTCTTTTTGGAGCTCTATCGAGCGATCGAACAGCTCTATGCAGTTCCCAGGCTCGCTGCGTTGGTCGAGGCCTGGCCAACTTCCTTGCCCTACCGCAGGCTGGCTGACTTGTTGGAGAGCCACCTTGCTTGGCGCCCAAAAGAAGACGACGCGCTAGCCAAAATCATTGCTGAATGCGATGGCAAAATAGTCGGTCCACTGAGAGAAAGTTTCTCAGGTCATCGGGAAGTCGATCAAGAGATCACCGCAGAAAAAGTCGCGGCAGACATATACAAAATCCGAAACAGCTTAGTCCATTTCCGCGCAGCCTTAGGAACAGTTCAGCGCACAAATGAAGAGTGGGACAATATGATTTCTGCAATGCTTGATCTCGTGAAAGACGTTTATCGGCGACATGGCGACCGTTTCAACTTTGAGCCGGAAGCGAAGTAAATTCTAGAACTGATTGTGATTGGTTGTTACTCCCTCCGGACCGTGCCATCTCTTACAATTTCTGTTGTCCTTGCCAAGTCGACCCCATTCATGGCGGCTTCAAAATGTGATGTTCCTTCACTGAGGTGGTCCCCCGTTATGTTTCGGAAATTCAGATCCGATCTGGAGAAGCAGCCTTGCGAGGTAGATTGGCGCATAGAGCGGCTGGTTTAGCGCGTCTTTGCTCGTTCGGGTCCGTCTTCCTAAGGTCAAGAAGTCCACAACGCAGTCGTTAGAACGTGTCGCAGCGAATGGCCGCAATGGCAAATGTTCGATTTCTGTTCCATCTCGCCGAACGCCACTCCGGTCGAAGTGTTTGGGTTGGCCTATGAAAAAAAGCCATTACTTACAGTGTATTGCAAGAAATTCACTAAATCGGCGCAGTCATCAGGTTCAGAGAATTACCGGCCGAGAGAACGGATTCTGGGACAAAAACCGACAAGGCGGTGTTCAGCCTCCACCGCAAACCCCTTTGAAAACACGGAAAAATCCGTCCGCACCCGAGCCCGGAGAAACAGTTCGCAAGGGCAAGTGGCGGAGCGGAAGGGATTCGAACCCTCGAGACGGTCTCCCGCCTACACACTTTCCAGGCGTGCGCCTTCGACCACTCGGCCACCGCTCCGCCGCCGGTCATACACAAAGGCCCCGCCCGGTTTCAACCTCTATTCGTGCCTCACGCGGTGAAAACCTGCGTGCGGCCTTAAAACACCCGAAACGACGCCACAAACGGCAGATGGTCCGACACCTGCGCGCGGAACTTTTCGCGGCCCATCTTCAACGTCCAATGCATCGGAAACAGCCGCAGGCTGCCGCTGACATAGCGGGTCGAAAACCGCCGGCTTACCGCGAAACCGTCAAGCAGGTTCGCCCGCCCGCTTTCGAGGATATGCGAATAGCGGTCCTGCAAATCCCAGCACGAGACGAAATCCATAACGTCCTCGCCGCCCAGATGGTGGAAATTGCTCACATCCTGACCGGGGATCATGTTGAAATCGCCCATCAGCAAGATCGCGTGCTGCTTGTATCCCGGCGTATCGTGCAGCGCGGTGATCCAGTCGCCAATGACCCGGCATTGGCTGTCGCGCTTGGCTTGGTCATCGGCGTCACGCCCGGATTTCAGATGCACGCCGATCACGACCGCTTTGAACCGCGTCCCGATCCGCACATCGACGGCAAACCCCTGCCGCCCCCCTACATAGGTGCCTTGCGATCCCGGAATAAACCGCGGATTGCTCACCTCGATCCCCGGCTTGTGCAGGAACCCGATGCCAAGGTGGCTGTGAGGCTGCGGTAGGTAGGTGACGTTGTAGTCCAACCCCTTCTCGGCCAACCGCTCAGCCATTAGGGCGATGTGCTCATCCGGGAACACCTCGACCAGCGTCACGAACTCGGCATCAAGCAGCGCCAGCCCCAGAACCTGATGCCATGATTTGCGCCCCTCCGGATCAATCCCGTCACCATCACCGCCGGGGAACTTGTCATTCCCGGCAAGGTTCCAAACCGCAAATCGCGCCACTGTGTGATTGAATGCAACCATCTCGCGCCTCCCTCCAGACGCGCCCATATTGCCATAAAACGCCCATTGGGGATGTGCGGGTATTCCAGACCCCCGGCATCGCAAGAACTGGCACCGCAGGAACCGGCACCGCAAACAAGTGACACCCGCGCTCAGTCCAGATGGATATAAACCCGCCGGTTCTGCTTGCCCTTGTTCTCGATCTTGCCCAGCCGCAGGCGGCCAATCTCGGCAGTGCGCGCCACATGGGTGCCGCCACAGGGTTGCAGGTCAATCACCTCGTCCCCCTCGCCAATGGCCACAAGGCGCACCCGCCCCGCTCCTCGTGGCGGCTTGACCGACAGGGTTTTGACAAGGCCGGGGTTCGCGTCAAGCTCCTGCTCGGTGATCCAGTGCTCAATCACCGGCAAATCGCGGTCGATCAACGCATTCAACTCCGCCTCGACGGCGTCGCGGTCCTCGGGCGGGTCGGGCATCGCGAAATCGAGCCGCCCCTTGTCGGCACCAATCTGCCCACCGGTCACCGGCAAGGGCAAAACGACCGACAGCAGATGCAGCGCAGTATGCACCCGCATATGATGGTGGCGGCGGTCCCAATTGAGGTTTTGGTCAACCAACGTGCCTTCGGGCGGCAAGGCAACCGGCGCGGCAGGCACCAGCACAATGTCATCGCCCTCGCCCTTGACGGTGGTGGCGATGTCGATCTGATGCCCCTGCCAGCTCAGCGTGCCACTGTCGCCCGGCTGCCCGCCGCCCGTGGGGTAAAACACCGTCTGATCCAACACGATCCCGCCCTCAGGGGTCAGCAATTTGACCCGCGCTTCGGCGTCACGCTGATACGCATTCTCGCGAAACAATGGCGCGCTCATCGCCCCTCCTCGCCCGTGCTGGGCTCTGCTTCTGAATCCGCCACATGCCCGCTCGAAGCCGTGTCCTCAACCGGCGTCTGCGACGTCACCGGCGCATCGGGCGCTTGCTTCGCCCCACCCGCCAAGGCCTCAGGGTTCCGGATCCAAATGTCACGCTGCGCAAACGGAATCTCGATCCCCTCCTCGGCAAAGCGACGGGCAATCTCGTGGTTCATGTCCGACCTGACGCTCAGCACCTTGTTCACATCGCGCAGGATCGCCCGGATCTCGAAATCCAGTGAATCCGCCCCGAACCCCTGAAACACAACATATGGCGCCGGGAAATGCATCACCACCGGGTGCTTCGCGGCTATCTCGCTCAGGATTTGCTCGATCCGCTTGGTCTCCGAGACATAGTCATAAGAGACCCCAACCGGCACGATCACCCGGCCAATGGTGTTGCCGCGGGTATAGTTGGTGACTGTCCCGGTGATCAAATCGGCGTTCGGCACAATCACATCGGTCCGGTCAAACGTCTCGATCCGGGTCGATCGCACCGAAATATCGCGCACGGTGCCGTGGGTGCCCCCGACCTCGATCCAATCGCCCTCGGATATCGGCCGCTCGATCAGCAAAATGATACCAGAGACGAAATTCGACACGATATTCTGCAGGCCGAAACCGATACCAACCGACAGCGCACCGGCCACATACCCAAGCGCAGTAAGGTCAATCCCGGCCGAGGTGATCGCCACCATCGCAGCAAGGAAAATCCCGATATACCCGATCCCCGAGACAAAGGCGTTGCGCGTGCCCATGTCCATCTTGGTCTTGGGCAAAACGGTGTTTTTCAGCGTCCCCTGCAACAGCCGCGTCAGCGTGTACCCAATGGTGAACACCACCGCGAACATCACAAACACACCGGGGCTCAGGTTGACATCCCCCACGGTGATCCCCTGCCCGGCCGAGCGCCACAGCTCGATCAACTGGTTCTCGCTCATCCCCCAGATCAGCGCGAACAAAGGCGTCGCGATCACGATCAAAACCATGCCCGTCAACACCGGGATCAACCCGTCGCGCACATCCTCCCGGCGGCGCACCAAAACATAAAGCTCGGCCAACACCCGCTGCACGATCAATACAACCGCCAGCAACAGCAACGACTCCAGCATCGGAAACAAAAGCCGCTCCGCCCCGGCCATATAGCCCAGCATCGCCAGCACCGGCGGCACAAAGGCCACAACCGCCAACAGCCGCCCGACAAGCCGGTAAAGCCGCTCGGCGTAATGCGCGCTATCTTCGCTTTCGGTCTCGGCCAGGGCCGCATCGCCATGGCGGCGCAACAACACCCCGATCCGCCACAGCAGACCACTGCCTAAAAGGATCAGCGGGAAAAAGACGACGCCGCGCACCTCCCCCGACCAATTGTCATAGATCGACACGCTGTGCAGCATCTCGTCCAGAGCCAGCACAAGCCCGATCAGCCCGGTCACAAGCCGCCCTTCGCGCATCTTCTCGGGCGGCAGCACCAAGGGGTTGCGCTCGGACTCGCCCTTGGGGAAAATCCTGACCCCGATCCACATCGCAACCAGAACAACCAGCCCCGCGCCGACGATCCCGTTCAACAACGGATCAACCCGCAACCCGACAAAATCGGTGGCATAGGCCGCCCCGACCAAGGCGATCAAACCGATCATCGGCAAAGCGATCTGCCCCAGCGACAGCACAAACGACATCAACCATCGCGCCGGCGTCAACCGCCCACGGTTCAGCTTCTGGTTCAGCCGCTGGATCATGCCGCGCGCAAATACAACGATCAGCATGCCAAGCACCGTCAGCACAAGCACCACGGGCAACTTCTTGGTAAACGTCGCGCGTTGCGTCGGGTTGTCCCACGCGGTCCTGATCTCGCCCCAGGCATCGGCCAGCGATTGATAAACCGCCGTGCCCCCCTCCTGCCACAAGGCCGGGTTCAACGGCGATGGTCCGCGCTCGATCAACGCGTCTGACTGCCGGTCGCTCAGGATGTCGTCGATCTCTGCGATCAACACGTTCACCCGCGACAATGCCACCTCGGCCACCCGTCCCGGCGCTTTCAATTCAACCAGTCGCGTGTTCAGCCGCTGGCGCTCTGCGGCGACCTCCTCGGCTTCGGTTCCACTCTCCGGCGCAGGCCCAAGCGCGGCAAGCTGCGCCTCGACCGACACAATGGTGCGGGCATTGACGGATTGCTCTTTGACAAACTGCGTGCGCCACTTGACCAACTCGGCCCGCAACGCCTGCATCGCCGTGTCCGACGCCCGCGACGCCTCAATAGCAGCCTCGGCGCGGGTTGCGGTCTGCCCCCACGCGTCATAGTCCAGCCCAGACGCCGACCCCTGCGCAAACGCCGCCCCGCCAATCAGCAGAACGACAAGCAATACCGCATGGAAAGCCGCGCGCAGTCGCATCATTATTCAACCGCCTCAAACACCGACGGAACATCCTGCGGTTCCCGGTCAAGCCACTCTGGCACCGGCAGGTCTTTCTCGCGCAGGAAGTTGGGGTTGAACAGCTTGCTCTGATAGCGCGTGCCATAGTCGCACAGCACCGTGACAATCGTATGCCCCGGCCCCATCTCGCGCGCCATGCGCACCGCACCGGCGATGTTGATGCCGCTTGATCCACCCAGACACAGCCCCTCATGCTCAAGCAGGTCGAACACATAAGGAAGCGCCTCGGAATCCTCGATCTGATAGGCCATGTCGGGCGTGAACCCCTCAAGGTTCTTGGTGATCCGCACCTGCCCGATGCCTTCCGCGATCGAGCCACCCTCCATCGCGATCTCGCCCGTGGTGTAATAGCTGTAAAGCCCCGCGCCCATCGGATCGGCAATGCCGACCTTCACGCCCTTGGGCTGCAGCACCATGCCGGTGCCAACCAGGTCCCGCCCGAGCCGACAGCACAGATAAACCCGTCCACCTTGCCGCCGGTCTGCTCCCAGATTTCCGGGCCGGTGGTCTCGATATGCGCCTGCCGGTTGGCGACATTGTCAAACTGGTTGGCCCAGATCGCGCCATTGGGTTCGGTCTTGGCCAACGCCTTGGCCAACCGCTCGGAATAGCGCACGAAATTGTTCGGGTTGCGATACGGCGCCGCCGGCACCTGCACCAACTCTGCCCCGGCAAGGCGCAGCATGTCTTTCTTTTCCTCCGATTGCGTCTCGGGGATAACGATCACGGTCTTGAACCCCATCGACGCCCCGACCAGAGCAAGCCCAATGCCGGTATTGCCCGCCGTGCCTTCGACAATCGTGCCGCCGGGTTTCAACGTGCCATCGGCAATCGCCGCCTTGATAATATAAAGCGCGGCACGGTCTTTGACCGATTGGCCGGGGTTCAGAAACTCGGCCTTGCCTAGGATGGTACAGCCCGTCTCTTCGCTGACCTTACGCAGCTTGATCAACGGGGTATTGCCCACAGCTTGGGCAAGATCTTGGGCGATCGGCAAGGAGGTCATAGGCGCGGTCCTTTGATGGCGAATTCAATCGAGACAGGTGTATTGCCTCGCCCCTCCGAACTCAAGCAACGAAGCGATCAGCCCCGCGCCTGCGCCATCAATCGCGCCCGCTCCTTGGCGAGCCACAAGAGCGACAGGATCAGCGGGCCGTTATTGGCCTCGCCGCTGTCAATCAAAGCCATCGCGTCGTTAAACGACACCACATGGCTGCGGATGTCCTCATGCTCGTCTTCGACACCGCCCATGCCCGCCGCGCTCTTTGGCAAATCGGCAATCCCGATGAAACTGTAAAACATTTCAGTGCTATAGCCCGGCGTGCCGTAATAGCTCGCGATCGGCTCCAGACGCTCAAGCCGCAAGCCCGCCTCCTCAACCGCCTCGCGCTCGGCGGTCGAGCGCGGCGTTTCAAACCCGTCGATCCGCCCCGCGATCGGCTCCAACATCCATGGTGCCTTGTCGCCCCGCTCATAGGGGCCCATGCGGAATTGCTCGATCAACAACACCCGGTCGCGCACAGGGTCATAAGGTAAAACCGTCGCCGCATCTCCGGCGACAAACACCTCGCGCTGCAACGTCTCGCTCATTGCCCCGTCAAACCGCTCATGGCTCAGGCTCAGCGTGTTGAGCAGGAAAAAGCCGCGGTGATTGGCCTCTCTCTGCTCGAGCGTTACCGCGCCCCGCCCCCGGTTGCTCCGCACCGATGCGGGCTTGGCTTCCTCTTCGGCCAACACCCGGCTCGCCGCTCGCGTCAGGATCATTTTGAACCGCTGCGCCACCTCTTCGCCGCTTAGCACGCCGAAATATCCCATCACCTCGCCCGCCGAATGGCGCGTAAGCGGCCAGCACTTTTGCACCCAGTCCTCCAGCGACCAAGGCGCCCCCGCCTGCCACAGCCCCGGTTGCGGGATATACACCTTCGCAGGCTCGCGCCCCGCCGCGCTCTCGACCTCAACCTCGACAAGGTCATACCCGAACCCAAGCTCATAGTAATTCAGCCGCTCAAGCACGTGTTGCGCCACATCACGCAGCAACAGCCCCGACGCCGCGCTGCCCTGCGCCTCAAGGATCAGCGGAAACCCGTGCCCCTCGGCCCAAACCACGCGATACCCGTGGCAAACCACCGGCTCAGGGCCTAGCACAGTCCACTCGCATCCCGCGACCAGCTCAAGCAGATCGGGATGACACAACGTGCCATACAGAAATACATTTGTCATTTTAAAGCAACGCCTTGTCTTGCGTCCTTCATCCCCAGCGACGCTTCCAGTATTCGGCGATAACCCCGATCACCATGCCGCCAACGGCCAGCGTGATAATCACTGTCCGATCCACCAGATACGCGCCATAGCCGATCCCAAGTCTAAAGATCGACACCAGCGCCTCGACCGGCCCGTCAAACCGGCGCGACAGCGACAGGCGCAGCATTTCGCTAAACGAATGCGCAAAGAGGCACCAGAACACCACCGCCATCATGCCGGTAAAGCCGATCCCCATCGCGGTCACGTAATCACTGCCCAGCCGCTTGCCCACGACGATCCAGCCGACAAGAATACCAATCGCCGCATTCACCAGCTGAAAATGCCCGAAATTGGTCCGCTGGGTCTCGGCCTCGATGATTTCCATCACCATTCCCGATACGACCCAAGCCAAAGCAGCGTAAAGCAGGGCAGAAACTAGTCTTGAAGAAGTGGGCATTAGGCGGTTCTCGGATTGCTGACCGTTATCTGGACTACGTCGCAGTTACCCCCATGAAAGGCCGCCGCGCAAGAGGTCAGATAGAAATTCCACATCCGATGGAACCTCTCGTCAAACCCCAATGCGCTCACCTGATCCCATTTTGCATTGAAGGTCTCGTGCCAACGGCGCAGCGTCTGGCTGTAACTTTCGCCAAAAGCCCGCATCGTTTCCACCGTCATCCCGGCCGCCAGAACCTCGGCCTGAAGCGCGGTTTTCGATGGCAACATGCCACCCGGAAAGATGTATTTCTGAATGAAATCCACCCCCTTGCGATAGACCTCGAACCGCTTTTCCTGAATGGTGATGATCTGCAAAACCGCTTTTGCATCGGGCTTCAGACTGTCGCGTACGCGGTCGAAATAGGTCGGCCAGTATTTCTCGCCCACGGCCTCGAACATCTCGATACTGGCAATCCCGTCATAGCGCCCGCGCTCGTCGCGATAGTCCTGCATCCGCAGGCTGACCAAATCGGAAACGCCTGCCTTTTCAATACGTTCTCGCGAAAACTTCAACTGCTCTTCGCTGATCGTCAACCCGGTCACCCGCAGCCCCCGTTCGCGCGCTGCATATTCCGCAAACCCGCCCCAGCCACAGCCGATTTCAAGCACATGATCGCCCGGTTTCACTGCCATCTGATCGACCATCGCCGCGTATTTCGCCCGCTGCGCCGCCTCAAGGCTTTCTTGCCCGGTGTCGAACAGCGCACTCGAATAGGTCATCGTGTCATCCAGCCACAGACCATAGAACTCATTGCCCAGATCATAGTGATAGGAAATGTTCTTCTTGGCCTGCTCCGGCGTGTTGGACTTCAGCCAGTGTCGCAGCCGCTCATAGGCCCGCATAAAGCCCTGACCGGGAAAGCCGCGATACAGCTCGTCGTTGCCCGCATTCAACAGATCAAGGAAAGATTGCAGGTCCGGCGTGCTCCATTGCCCCTCGATATAGGCGTCGCAAAACCCCAACTCCCCCTCACGGATCAAGCGCGAGAACACGTCCGCACTGTGCAGCTCAATCTCTGCCACAGGCCCCGCCCCGGCGCCCCCGGCGCGAAATCTGCGCCCGTCCGGCATGACGAAATCCAACCGCCCCACCGGCATACGCGCGGCGATCTCAAACACATTGCTGAAATAGCGGGGCAGCCCCGCCTGTCCATCCGTCGACGTCAGGACCATCCCTTCCCCTCCCGCGCAACATTGGGAAAAGGTTAAATTGAGCTTAATAATCTGGCAAGAAATTCCTGTATCAGCCGGATTTCAACGCCGAATACGCCTCAAGCGCCCGCTCCCGCCCCTCGCGCAGCCCTACAATCGGCTCTGGCCGCGCGTCCTTGGGCGACAATCCCCACCGTCTTGGGATCGCGTCATAAAACGCCATGGCGCGTGCGTCCGGGTTCTGCTGCCCCTCGGCCAGCCACCGCGCCCGATACCGCCCCTTAGAGTCGAACTTTTCTGCCTGCCCATCGGGGTTGAATACCCGAAAAAACGGCGAGGCATCCGGCCCCGTTCCCGCCACCCATTGCCAGCCCATAGCGTTGCACGCCGGGTCCCAGTCGCACAGGCAGTCGTCAAACCACTTCATACCTAATTTCCAGTGTATCATCAAATGCTTGGTCAGGTATGACGCCGCCACCATACGCGCCCGATTATGCATCCGGCCGGTGACATACATCTCGCGCATGGCCGCATCGACAAGCGCGATCCCCGTGCGCCCCTGCTGCCACGCCAACAGATGGGGGTGATCCGCATCGGTGATCCATGCGAAACGCCCCCAGCCGTCGCGCCAGTTCTCGCTCAACAAACCGGGCGTGTGATACATCAAATGCTGGGCAAAATCGCGCCACGCGATCTGGCGCAAGAACGCTTCGGCCCCCGCAACCCCCTCTTCGCGATGCCGCGCCACGGCCTGCCAAACCTGACGCGGCGAAATCTCGCCCAACGACAGGTAATCAGACAATCGCGAGGTGCCGTCCCCCTCCAGATCGTTGCGCCCCTCGCCATAATCGGCCAGCCCCTCGCCGATAAACGCCGCCAACCGCTCCTGCGCCGCCGCCTCTCCCGGCGCGGTGTGACGCGCCAATATCTCCGGCCCGCGCGGAAAGGACGCCCGCGCTTGCCACGCCTCAACACGCTCGCCCTCGGGCCAAGCCTCCGGTGCTTTCAACCCTTTGGGCACACCCAACGCCGCCCCCGGATCATTGCCCCGGATCGACTTCCAGAACGGCGTATATACCTTGTAATACCCGCCCGTTCCCGTGCTCACATGCCACGGCTCGTTCAACAGATGCCCGGCGTGGCTTTCCGCAATGATTTCAGCGTCTTTTAGCGTGGACTTAATCTTCTTGTCGCGTGCGATCGACTGCGGATCATAAAGCCGTTGCCAATGCACAGCTCCCGCGCCCGCCTCCGCAATGACCGCCTGCAGCACCTCTAACGCGCCGCCCTTGCGCAGGATCAACCGGCTGCCGCGCGCCTCAAGGTCGCGCGCCAATGCCGCCACCCCTTCGACAAAGCGCCACTGCGCCGCCGCGCCCAACGCCTCGACCGCCTCGTCCCAGATCACCAGCGGCAGCACCGGCCCCGCCTCTGCCGCCGCAACAAGCGCCCGGTTGTCAGACAGCCTAAGGTCTCGCCGGACCCACCAAATCTGCGGGGTTTGATCAGTCATGAGCACTCCATCTCAACAAGATACATACCCCAACGCAAAGCCCGCGGCATTGGTTCACATTTCTTGTTCCAACGCCTCGATCAACTGCGTTACCTCGGCTTGTTCGGTGTAATGCACAAAGCTCAGCCGCAAGACACCCTTCACCGGATCAACCCCTTGCGCCTTCAAGGCCCGAACAGCATAGAAATCGCCGCCCCCCGCCATGACCCCATGCTTTGCCAAACGCTCGGCCACGCCCTCGCCCGGCTCGCTCAGCTCAACCGCCACCGTTGGCGCCCGTGCGCCCGCCTCTGACGGCCCCAACAGGCGCACGCCGTTCTTGGCCCGCAAATAGTCCAGCAACGGCTGCAGCAGCGCCTCCTCATGGGCGCGCATCAAATCATGCACGCCCCCGGCCCGCGCAGCCGCACCGCCCTCAAGCCCGTGATGCGCCGCCAAGGCGTCGATGTAATCGGCCATCCCGGCGCTCGCCGCGACCTGCGCATGATCCGGCCCCGCCGGGGTGAACCGCTTATAAAGCGTCTCAGCGTTGAAAGAATGCCCCTGATTGGGCAGCGTCTCGCCCAAGGTGCGCCGGATCACCATCACGCCTTGATGCGGACCATAGGTTTTATAGGCCGAAAACAGGTAAATATCCGGCCCCAGCTCGCCCACATTGGGCAGGCCATGGGGCGCATAGGACACCCCGTCAACACACACAAACGCGCCCGCCGCATGGGCCATAGCGGTGATCTCTGTCACCGGGTTGATCTCTCCCACCACGTTGGAGCAATGCGGAAAACAGACCAAACGCACCTTCTCATCCAGCAGGTCTTCCAACGCCGCCGGGTCAAGATGCCCGGTCTCTGCGTCAATCTTCCACTCGCGGATCTCGATCCCCTCATCCGCCAAGCGCCGCCACGGGCCGGTGTTGGCCTCATGGTCCTGATTGGTGACGATGATCGCCTCGCCCGGTTGCATCCACTGCCGGAACGCCTGCGCCAGAACATAGGTGTTCTGCGTGGTCGAAGGACCAAAGGACACCTCGGCGGTCTCAACCCCCATCATCGCCGCCAAGCGCACACGCGCCTCGTCCATCTCCTCGCCGCCCAATCGCGACGCCTCATAGGGCGCATAGGGCTGCACCTTGCGTTCGGTATAAAACCGCGTCAGCCGGTCGATTACATGGCGCGAGGTATAGAACCCTCCCGCATTCTCAAAGAACGCCTGCCCGCTCAGGGAAGCCGCCTCAAACGCGGGAAACTGCGCCCGCACGAAATTGATATCCAGTGTCATGCGTGCAGGGTTAAGCGGTTTTTCTGGCGGGTCAAGACGATGCGAACAGTCCGATGCGACCAGCCCTCAGAGCACCTGACGCAAAAAAGGGCCCCACAACGGGGGCCCTTCTCCTGAACGTCGTTCTGCGTGATCGTTTGATCGCCTCAGCGTTTCTCGGCTGCCAGCCCGCGCGCGATGGCATAGCACATCAGCAGCAGAACCAGCGTAAAGATGAACCCTGTCGAGATCACCATCGCCTGCAAGCTTTCCAAGCCCGCCGTCCCGGCGGCTCCAAGCAGCAACACACCGGCCACGGCGCCTTCAAAGATGCACCAGAAAATCCGCTGCGTTACCGGCGCGTCAACCTTGCCGCCTGCGGTGATCGTGTCGATCACAAGCGAGCCAGAGTCTGACGAGGTGACAAAGAACACCACCACCAGCACAACACCGGTCACCGATGTGATGGCCGCGAACGGCAACTCGCTCAGCATCTTGAACAGCGCGATTTCCGGCTTGTAAGCCGCGATCACATTGGCAAACACGCCGCTTTCGCTACCGGCATTGATCACCTGATCAATCGCCGTGCCACCGAATGTCGCCATCCAGAACATGCAGACCACCGAAGGGATCAACAGCACACAGATCACGAATTCACGCACGGTGCGCCCACGGCTCACACGGGCGATAAACATGCCCACAAACGGGGACCAACTGATCCACCACGCCCAATAGAACGTGGTCCAACCATGCAAGAAGCCGGTGTCTTCGCGCCCGAAGGGATTCGACAACGGGATGATGTTCTTGGCATAGCCGCCCAACCCCAAAAAGAAGTCCGAGATGATCGTCATGGTCGGCCCGGCAAACAGCACAAACAAAAGCAAGAGCGCCGCCAGACCCATGTTGATCTCCGACAGCATCTTCACCCCGCCGTCCAGCCCACGGATGACCGAAACCAGCGCAATCGCCGTGATCACAGCAATGATCAACACCAGCAAAACCGAGCTGTCGTTGCTGCTGTCGGCATTGCCCCAAAGGAAGCCGAGGAAGTTGCGCGTGCCCTCTTCGGCCACGCCCGACCCGAACACCTCGGTCAGCCCCGACGCCACCTGCGTCGCACCCAAGCCGAGCGATGTCGCCAGACCAAACAGCGTCGCAAAGGCCGCCAGCGTGTCAATCGCATTGCCCCAAAAGCCCCAGATTCGCTCCCCCAGGATCGGATAGAAAGCCGAGCGAAGAGTAAGCGGCAAGCCTTTGTTATAGCTAAACAATGCCAAGGCCAGCGCAACAACTGCATAGATCGCCCAAGGGTGCAAACCCCAGTGGTAGTTGGTCGCCGCAAGCGCCATTTCCTTGGCCGCAGCCACCGTCGCCAGATCGGCCAATTGGCCCTCGACAATGCCCAGATCTCCACCAAGCGGCTGATCGCCCCACGGTGTGCCGAAATAGTACACCGGCTCCAGCACGCCAAAGAACATCAGGCCAATGCCCATGCCCGCGGCAAACAGCATCGCAAACCACGCCGGATAACTATAATCCGGCGTCGCCTCGGTCCCGCCCAACCGCACAGACCCCCAAGGCGTTACGATCAGCAGCAGCGAAAACAGCACAAAGATGTTCGCCGACAGTATAAAGAACCAGTCAAACGAGCTCTTCAAATAGTTGCGGACCGCCAGAAAGGTATCTTTCGATGCCTCCGGCCAGATCAGGGCAATCGCGACGAAAAGAACGATAATCGCGCTCGACACCACGAAAACCGGGTTGTGAAAGTCAAACTTGAACGGCCCAAGCTGTGTTTCGAAATTGTCCTGACCGATCTCGTAATCGGTCTCGATGATATCCGAATGCCCCTCTGGCTCCGGTATCCCCATGTTAGTCGTCTCTTCGGCCATAAGTGGCCTCCTGTTCGCTAGTTCTCGTTAAATTTTGCGCTCACCGCAGGGCGCAACTGCTCAGCCGCGCACCACCATGACCGTACAGGCCGCATGCGCCGCCACCTTGCCGCCGTTCGACGGCCACAGGTAATCTTTCAGAGCGGGCAAATGGCTGGCCATAACCACCAAATCAGCGCCCGTTTCCTTGGTCGCCTTAAGCAGCGCGTTGTCCAGATCGGTCGCCGGATCATGGCTGATTACTGTATGCGCTTTGGTCGTTACGCCAAATGTCGCCCCCTCTTTGTCCGCAAAAGCCGTCAGCTTCTGCTGAAACTCCTTTGGGTCATGGGCTGTTGCGCTCGGCGCCGCCGCTGTCACCCCGACAAAGGTGATTTTGGCGTCGTAATGCCGGGCAAGATCGCCGGCACAGTCAAGCGCGCGGCGCAGATCGTCGATATGTGCCAAATCCACTGGCACCATGATGTTGGAAAACATCTCTGTCCCTCTGGGTCGGCGCGGGGCTTTGGTTCTTGTCGCCCATCTGTCGCTTTGGCGATTCGCTGTGGCGATTCGTTTGGGCGCTGCACCCCTACGCGCAGTCATGAAACGGGGTCCACAGCCTGTCTGCAGAGTGCCCGATATATGGGCAGCCTAACAAGCGTGGCGCGGAACATCAAAGCGATCGCGGCGGTTTTTGCGCCAAAACCGCCACCAAAACCGCCGCCAGTCCCACCACCAGTCCCGCTGCCAGTCCCGCCCCCGCCCTTGCGCATCAACGCCAATGGCGCCCCGCGCAGCGGCTCACCGGCTCAGCCCAGCGCGGCGCGAATTTTTTCCGCCTGCGCCTTCAGCACATCGAAATCCGCCATCGTCCCCGGCGGGCGCAGGCTCTTGTCCTCATGACGCGGCAGCACATGGTAATGCAGGTGAAACACCTCCTGCCCGCCCGCCGCTTCGTTGAATTGCTGCACGGTGACGCCCTCGGCATCAAACGCCTTCATAACCGCATGGCCCATCTTCTGAACCGTGCGCAAACACGCCGTCAGCTGCGCCTCGCTCGCGTCCAGCATATTGCGGCAAGGGGTTTTCGGGATCACAAGACAATGCCCGTCCGCGCGTGGCATAATGTCCATGAAAACAAAGGTTTCGTCATCTTCATAAAGCTTCTCACTCGGGATTTCCCCGCGCAGAATCTTGGCGAAAATATTGTCATTGTCATAGCTCATCGGCATCCCTTTCCCGGAATCGGTCCTGTTTGGCCACAGCTTACAACGCCCGGACCGGGCTTACACCACCTCGGTGCAAGCCCGCCGGATTTTTCAGGCGTTCACATCAACCACAACGCGCCCTTTGACCTGCCCTTTCAGGATGTCCGCGCCCAGCTGCGGCAAATCCGACAGAACGGCCGGCTGAACCATCTCTTCAAGCTTGTCCATCGGCAGGGCCCTGGCGATCCGCTCCCATGCCCGCACCCGGTTCTCATAGGGCTGCATGACCGAGTCGATCCCCAAAAGGTTCACACCGCGCAGGATAAACGGCGTGATCAACCCGCCCTCAATCGCCGCGCCGCCCGCAAGGCCGATCGCCGCCACGGATGATCCGTATTTCATCTGCTTCAAGACCCGCCCCAGCATCACACCGGCCACCGCATCAATACAGCCCGCCCATTGCTCGCCTTCCAGCGGCTTGCGCGTCGTCTCGCTCAGCTCTTCACGCGCAATGATCTGCGTCGCGCCAAGGCTGCGCAGATACGCCTCCTGCTCCGGGCGCCCGGTCACCGCCGCCACCTCATGACCAAGCTTGGCCAAAATCGCCGTCGCAACCGAGCCGACACCGCCAGCGGCCCCCGTCACCAGAATTGGCCCCTCCTTAATTCCCTGATCCTCAAGCGCCATAACCGCCAGCATCGCGGTCAACCCGGCCGTGCCAACCGCCATCGCCGCGCGCGTATCCAATCCCTCAGGCAGCGGCACCAGCCAATCGCCCTTGACCCGCGCCTTTTGGGAATAGCCACCCCAATGGGCCTCGCCCACACGCCAGCCGGTCAAAACAACCTTGTCACCGGGTTTGTAACGCGCATCCTCGCTGGCCTCGACGGTGCCAGCAAAATCAATCCCCGGAACATGCGGGTAATTGCGCACCAATCCGCCCCCCGCGCCCATGCACAAACCATCCTTGTAGTTCACCGTTGAATACTCAACCGCAACCGTGACCTCGCCGGCTGGCAAATCATCCAACCCAAGCTGCTTCACCGCCGCGCTGGTCTTACCGCTCTCTTCGTCTTTTTCCACCACAAGTGCGTTAAACATCTTTCTCTCTTTCCTTTCTTCGGGGCTCCCGCCCCTTTTTCATCCATCAGAGCACCGCCCCGACGCTTCATCTTGCCCGAGATATCTCCTTCATCTGACTGGAAATATCCCGGGGGCGTGGGGGCTGGCCCCCACTCTAAACTGTGCGTGTCGCACCGAAGGTGCGCCATAATACTGTCTGGCCCCCACGTCCTCAGCTCAATTCGAAAACGTTTCCTTCACCGTCGGCAACAGCATGTGGTTGTAAACCGCATAGGCCCTTTCCTCTGCCACTACGACAACGCCAGGTTCGGTTGTCTCACACCCACGGCCCCTCCTCAGGCATAAAGATCAGATCGCTGGTCCAGCCCTGCGCCCCGGCGGCTGTCGCCATGGCGTGAATCTGCCCGCGATGGTGCGTTTGGTGGTTAAAGAAATGCGTCACACAGAGGGCCAGCGGCTTGGCCATCTCTTGCCCCGCCATACCGGAATACCACGTCAAATCCCCGGTCAGATCGACACTATGGCGCGTGTCCGCCCAATGCAGAATGCGCGCATCCATCTTGAACCGCTCAATCGCCCATTCCGACAGGTTCGGCGTCAAACTGTCATGGCCGCTCGCCTCAACCGGCGGGCCTTCGCCACCGTCAAACCGCGACATCCACAACCAATCCCCCCATAGCAGATGATTGATGGTCCGCATGATCGAGCCGAAGAAAGCGCCCCGCTCTTCAACCAGAGCCGCCTCCCCCAACCCTTGCAATGCATCCTTCATCTGCCGGTTCTGCCAGCCGTTATAACGCGCCATGGTGCGCACGTTTTCAGGTGCCAAAATCATCGGGCATTTCTCCTTCCGTTCATGATCCGCGCGTCCTTCACGTTCCTTACGCCCCGCGCAGGACGCGCCACCGCATTGGATCAGCGCGGACCGTGCCAATCAATCTGGCAAATCTCGGCGCTGCGGCCTTCAAAATCCCAAACCCGGCCAAAGGCACGCACGCGCCCCTTGGTGGCGGTCGCCACCGTGATGTCTGGGCCCATCCAGTATTCGGTGTTGGTCACGACCATATCCTTGCCGTCCTTGCCTTCAACCGGAATAACCGACCCTTGGATCTTCTTGCCAACCATCAGGCGGCGTTCCTTGCCTTCGGTCTCAAACGAAACCGGTGCGCGCTCCGCCCCAAGGAACTCTCCGACCAACATGCCAAACAGGCCGGTGGTGCCGCGCGCCGCGCCGGAAAAGATCGCCTCGAACGCCGCATATTGCGCATCATTCGCCCGGTCATCAATAAACACCGCCGCTTTCCAGTTGCCGCGCCCCATGTTCCCCGGAATTTCAAGGAACAGACCGATGTTCAACCCCGACAGGCTTTCCTTACCATAGCTGCCATCGTCAATCCTGATCCCGGCCCAGGCCTGGCAATGGCCCTCGGTGGGCGGGTGCTTGCCCAGGCTCACCACGCAGGGGCAGAACACTGTGCAATTACAGTTGAGAATAAGTTCGCCCTTGATCGTCCAGGGGATCGTGCCAACCTCGCCGTCCAACGCCATGAAGTCTCTCCTCTTTGTTTGTCTCTTTTCGCCCTAAACGATCGCGCTCACACCGGTCCAAACCGCGCCCAGCACAAGCGCCACCCCCACAGGCCGGGTAACCCAGCGCCCGATCTCGGGAAGCTTTTCCAACGTCATCAACACCATCGCCAGCCCCATGAAGGCGATGTTCATGACACCCCCGACAAACGCCAGCAGCATCAGCGCCCAGCAACAGCCAAGACAAACAGCCCCCAACCGTAAACCATTACTCCACGGCCCCTCATCCCAATGCTGCATGAAAAAACTCAAAGGGCGGCGGCATTTCGACAGGCACGCCTCCTTGAGGGCGGTAAACTGATAGGCCCCCGCCAGCCCCAGCAACGCCGCTGATAGCAAGCCCGAGCGGCTGTCTCCAAACGCGCTGATCAAATCGGCCTGATAAAGCGCCAACTGCAACGCCGCCGCCAGCACGGAAAAGCCCAACCAGACCGCGACATAGCCCGCCACCAGATGCGAAAACCGGGTGTTTTCGGCGCTATGGCCAAGGTCATCATAGGTGGCAAAAGCCGGCAAAGCCGTCGGCGCCATCATCGCCGCGCTCATCAACATCCACATGCCGGTGATCCGCACCGCCCCCGCCGCATCCGGCGTCAGGCTGCACAGGCTCGCCCAAAACTCGCGCCCGTAAATCTGCCCGGCAATCCGCAAATCCTGCGGCACCGCCATCAGCAAAAGCATGATCCACGCCAACAGGATCAGCCCGAAAAGCAACAGCCAATGCGCGCCGCGCATCGCTCTGATCCGTTCAGCCAGCATGGCGTCCTCCTCCAAACCCCTTGGCGACTCACATGTCTTCTGCTTAATGTCAGACAATTGCCATCACGGCGCAAGCGTAAATGTCTGACAATTGAAAATTGACCCTCAAAGCTCCGCCGACCTCTCGGCCCAAATTGCCAAGGCGATCCGCGATGCCATCGTCTCCGGCGAGCTGATCGTTGATGAGCGCCTCCCCTCCGAGGCCGAACTCTCCGAGCAATTCGACGTCTCCCGCTCGACCGTGCGCGAAGCCCTGAAACGGCTCGCCGCACAATCGCTGATCCGCACCCAGCGCGGCGCAACGGGCGGTGCCTTCGTCAACCGGCTCAGCTTCAAAGCCGCTTACCCGCAGCAGATCACCACCTCGACGCTCTTGCTGTCGATGAACGCCGTCAGCTTCGAAACCGCCTGCGAAGCCCGCTATGCGCTCGAACGCGCCTGCGCGCCCCTCTCGGCCGAACGCCGCACGCCCGACCACCTCGCCACCATGCGCGCCGAAATCCACCGTCAGGGACAGCCGGGCCTCTCGGATGAAAGCTTCTGTGACAGCGATGTGGCCTTTCACCGCGCGCTGGTCGATGGCGCAGGCAATCCAGTGCTCAGCTATCAACTCGCCGGCGCGGTCGAAGCAATGCAGCCGTTGATGAACATGATCACCTTCACGGCCCGCTCGCGGGCGGAGATCATCGCCCTGCACACGGCCATTGCCGATGCGCTCGACGCGCAAGACGGCGGCGCGGTCGAAACCCACCTCCACGCGCTCGAAGCTTATTCGCGCAAACTGGGCCAAGACGTCATGGCAGAACGGGCAAAACGGCACAGTTAACCGGCTGTTAACCGAGAGTTGGCACCCTTTCCGCATGACGTATCGAGATTCTCCTATTCTGCCGGAAAACTGGTTGCGCGATTTGTTCGCCTGCAAAGCGGTGCAACAAGGCCAGATCGTGCGCCGCAAAACCCGCGATGTTGAGCGCTATGTCGGCATGGACCGCTTCCTTGACGAATTGCAAAACCGCGGCTTTCGCGCCGTCGAAAATCGCGGCCAAATCATCGTGTTCTGTAACCACGAACCGATCCGCCGCATCGCCTAAGCCGCCATCGAAATCTTTCAAAGATTTCGACCGGTTTTCTTTCAAAGAAAACCGCGACCCGCCGCACCCCAAAAATCTTCAAAAGATTTTTGACCGTTTTCTTCAAAAGAAAACGCCCCCGCGCCCCCTTTCAAACCGGCATCTTACGCCCTATATGTGATCTGTCCTTCGGGACTATGGACATAAACGCGCTCGTAATAAGCGGATCGGACCCGGGGGCGGTACCCGGCGACTCCACCAACACCCGTTCATTTGGCGGCTTTGGGGTCGAAATAGGATCGACGAACGTCTAAAGGGGTTAGCTTTGTCTCGGCTGTCTGCCACCGTTATCGGCGAAATCAAGCTAGTTGCAAATGACAACAAAGCTCCGATGGCTCTGGCCGCGTAAGCGGTTCGATCTATCGAAATCTTAAGCCCTGTCGCCTAGCAGCGGCAGGCGGGGCCCGCCGGAGCCGGCAACAGAATCCGGCACTTTCCCTCCCCCTCCCAACCCACCTCGTGCTTGTCCCTGCTGCGCGCCCATGCTCTACCTCGCGCTATGAGCCCCAGCACCCCCGACTTCCTGCGCAGTTTCGCCCGTATCGGCCTCCTTTCCTTTGGCGGCCCGGCGGCGCAAATCTCGATCATGCACGAAGAGCTGGTCACCCGCCGCAACTGGCTCAGCGAAGACCAGTTCCTCGGCGCGCTCAGCTTCTGCATGCTCTTGCCCGGCCCCGAAGCGATGCAACTCGCCGCCTATTCCGGCTGGCGGTTGCGCGGCACATTGGGGGGCCTGATCGCCGGCCTGTTCTTTGTGCTGCCCGGCGCTCTGGTGATCGCGGCACTGGCGGCGCTCTATCTGGCTTACGGCGATCTGCCCCTCGTCATCGCCGCCTTCGCGGGGGTCAAAGCCGCCGTCGTCATCATCGTCTTCCAAGCGCTCGCCAAAGTCGCCGGCAAAGCGCTCCACGGCCCGCTCGGCTGGGCGCTTGCGCTCGCGGGGTTCGGCGCAATCTATGTGCTTGGCCTGCCCTTCCCCCTTATCATCGCCAGCGCCGCGCTCATCGGCTTGCTCGCAACCACGAACCCCGCCACAAGCCCCGTGCCCGCGATTGAGACCACCCCGGCGCAAACCCTGCGCACCGCCCTTATCTGGGGCGCGCTCTGGGCTGCACCAATCGGCTTTGCCATCGCGCTTGACGCTACATTCCTTACCGACGTCGCACTCTATTTTTCACGCCTTGCCGTGCTCACCTTCGGGGGCGCCTATGCCGTGCTCGCCTGGATGGCGCAAACCGTGGTTGAAACCTATGGCTGGATCACCACGGGCGAGGTGATCGACGCCCTCGGCCTTGCCGAAACCACCCCCGGCCCGCTGATCCTTGTGACCGAATTCGTCGCCCTGCTCGCCGGCTATCACCATGGCGGCTGGACGATGGCGGCGCTGGCCGGGCTGATGGCGCTTTGGGTGACGTTTATCCCTTGTTTTCTCTGGATATTCACCGGCGCACCCTATGTCGAATACCTGCTCGCGCAACCCCGCCTCACCGGCGCTCTCAAGGCGATTACCGCCGCCGTTGTCGGGGTCATTGCCAACCTCACGTTGTGGTTTGCAATGAATGTGCTGTTTGGCACACTTACCGAAACGGCTTTTGGCCATTGGCCCGACCTGACAAGCCTCGATCTCACCGCCGCAGCCCTGACCACGCTGGCCGCGCTCCTCGGCCTTGGGCTGCGCCTTGGCATGATCCCGCTCCTCGCGCTCATGGCCCTCGCCGGGATGCTCTTTGCCTCATTCTCAAGCGGCCTCACGCTGCTGTCATGAAAACAGACGCATATTTTGCGCCCCGCCCCTTTCTCTTTCCTTCAGATCCCGTATTGTAATGCGCAGCACTTACCACTGAGCATCTAATGAGCACCTAAAACGGGGGGCAAATGTCACGCAGTATCGACTATGGCAGCCTCATGCACCGCGCCATGCGCGGGCTGATTCAGGACGTGCTTGAAGATATCGAAGAAAACGGCCTTCCCGGCGCGCACCACTTCTTTATCACCTTCGACACCACCCACCCCGAGGCCAAGCTCGCCGATTGGCTGCGTGATCGCTACCCCTCGGAAATGACCGTGGTGATGCAGCATTGGTATGACGGGCTTGAGGTCACGGACGAAGGCTTTGCCGTCACCCTCAATTTCGGTGATGCACCCGAACCGCTCTATATCCCTTACGACGCGATCCGCACGTTTGTGGATCCTTCGGTGGAATTCGGCCTGCGCTTTGAAACCCACGAGGAAGAGGAAGACGACCTCGACGAAGAGGACGACTTCCCCCTTGAAGAGGGCGAACCAGAGCCGACCCAGCAAGACGCCGAAGTCGTCAGCCTCGACAGCTTCCGCAAATAACCGCGCCCCGGGCGGGGGCTTCACACGATCCAAACCACTGCCCCCGGCCCGGCATGACAGGCCGGAATCGGTTTTGCGAAACTTCTGCGACATCTCGGCCCCGGCCCTTGATTTTGCGCGCGCCAACCCGCCAAAACACACCCGAACAGATCTCTGAAAGGGTCACGTCATGGCGTCCGAAATCGGCACCTTCCTCACCGAAATGATCCGCCATCCGGGCGAAGTTGTGGCCATCGCGCCCTCCTCCAAAAAGGTCGCCAAGAAAATGACCGAAGGGCTGGAACACGTGCGCGGCCCCGTGGTTGAAATCGGCCCCGGCACCGGTGCGATCACCAAGGCGATCCTCAAACGCGGCGTCACCCCGGCCCAGCTTACGCTGTTTGAAACCAATCCGCGCTTTTGCGACATGCTGCGCGCCCGCTACCCCGGCGTCACCGTGCTCAACCGCCCGGCGCAGGACATCCGCAGCTCCGGCCTGCGCGGCGTCGGCGCGGTGATCTCCGGCGTGCCCGTCCTCGCCCGCCCGCAAATCCAACGCGAAGTGGTGGGCCGCGCGCTCGGTGTCATGGCCCCCGGCGGCATGTTCGTTCAGATCACCTATTCCCCCACCGCCCCGATCTCTCCCCCGATGCAAGCGGAACTCGGCATTGTCGGCCATAGGCGCGGGATCGTCTGGTCCAACCTGCCCCCGGCGCATGTCTACGTCTACACCCGCACGCGCCACTGAACTTCGCCGATTGAATTCCCCCGGCCCAACCGCCATTCTGAGGCCGAATTGAATAGCGCGCCAAAGGGGCAAATCATGAGCAACACACGCAGCGAAAGCGACAGCTTCGGCGCGATCGACGTGCCGGCAGACCGGTATTGGGGCGCCCAGACCCAGCGCTCCATCGCCAATTTCCCGATCGGTTGGGAGCGTCAGCCCGTCGCCATCATCCGCGCCCTTGGCGTCATCAAACAGGCCTGCGCCGAAGTGAACCTCACCCTCGGGCGCCTTGACGAGGCACAGGCCAACGCCATTTCCGCCGCCGCTCAGGAGGTCGCCGCAGGCAAGCTTGATGACCACTTCCCGCTGGTCGTCTGGCAAACCGGCTCCGGCACCCAATCCAACATGAACGCGAACGAGGTGATCGCCAACCGCGCCATTGAAATGCTCGGAGGCGAGATGGGCAGCAAAACCCCCGTCCATCCCAATGATCACGTCAACATGGGCCAAAGCTCGAATGACACCTTCCCGACGGCCATGCATATCGCCACCGCCACCATGGCCCGCGACGTGCTCCTGCCGGGGCTCGAGCATATCCACGCCGCCCTCGCGGAGAAATCCGAAAGCTTCGCGCATATCATCAAAATCGGGCGCACCCATACCCAAGACGCGACGCCGCTGACATTGGGTCAGGAATTCTCCGGCTACACCCACCAAGTCGCCATGGCGATCGCGCGGATCAAATCCGCCTTGCCGCGTATCTATGAACTGGCCCAAGGCGGCACCGCCGTCGGCACCGGCCTCAACACCACCCATGGCTGGGCCGAGGCCGTCGCCGGGAAAATGGCCGACATCACCGGCCTGCCCTTTGTCACCGCGCCCAACAAATTCGAAGCCCTCGCCGCCCATGACGCGATGGTCGAAATGTCGGGCGCCCTCAAAACCGTGGCCGCGTCGCTCTTCAAGATCGCCAATGACATCCGCTTCCTCGGCTCCGGCCCCCGCTCGGGGCTGGGAGAGCTGATCCTGCCCGCCAATGAACCCGGCTCCTCGATCATGCCGGGCAAGGTCAACCCGACCCAATGCGAGGCGCTGACACAGGTCTGCGCCCATGTCATGGGCAATGACGCTGCCGTCGGGTTTGCCGGCTCGCAAGGGCATTTCGAACTTAATGTGTTCAAACCAATGATGGCCTATAACGTGTTGCAATCCATGCAACTTCTCGGCGACGCCGCGCGCGCCTTCACCGACAATCTGGTGGCGGGGCTACAAGCGGATGAGGCCCGCATTGATCGGCTGATGAAATCAAGCCTGATGCTGGTCACGGCCCTCGTGCCTGAGATCGGCTATGACAACGCCACCAAGGTCGCAAAAACCGCCCACGCCAACGGCAACACCCTGCGCGAAGAGGCGGTGCGCCTTGGCTTCGTTGATGAGGACACATTCGATCGCATCGTGCGCCCCGAAAAAATGGTCGGGCCTTCGTGATGGCCGAGATTGTCAATCTCAATAAGGCCCGCAAAGCCAGATCGCGCCGCAAGACCAAGGCGCAAGCCGATGAGAATGCTGTGAAATTCGGCCGCACCAAGGCGCAGAAATCGCTTGAGAAATCCCGCGCTGACAAGGCCGATCGCGACCACGACCAAACCCGGCGCGAGGATTAAGCAGCCATGTCGCGCCCGGTCAAACACTCGCTGTCGCTACGTGGCCACCGGACCTCGGTGTCGCTTGAGGCCGAGTTCTGGCAAGCCTTCCGCGACATCGCGGCCGAGCGTGGACAGCCGATCAACGCGCTCGCCGCTGAAATCGACGAAGCCCGTGGCCTCGACAGCGGCTTGGCCTCGGCCATCCGCCTGTTTGTCCTGAAACACTACCGCGAAAACCTGTAACGCCCGTGTCGTAGGGTGGGGTTTCACCCCACCGTCGCGCGCCGCTCTGGCCCGCACCGCTCGGGGAACCCCTAGCCCGCCTTCTCTTCCACTTCCGCCGCCAGCGATTCCGCCCGTGCGGCCAATTCGGCAAGGCTCTCGGTCACGCTTTCGGGCACCACCGGCACTTCCACCCGCTCGGCCTCGGGCTTGGGCGCACTGCGCAACGCCTCAACCTCGCGTTCCAATTCCGCCACCTTGATCTGCATCGAGCTCAGCTTGTCCTCGACCCCGGCGGTCTTGTCGGCCAGCATCAAGCCCGCCATCAGCAACATCCGCGCCTCGGGCAAACGCCCGGTCTGCTGGGTCAATGTCGTCGCTTCGGTGTCCAGCATCCGTGCAGCGGTCTGAAGGTAATGCTCTTCGCCCTCCTGACAGGCCACATCAAAACTGCGCCCGCCAATGTTGATCTCGATCTCCGGCATTACGCGCCCTCCCCGGCTTGCAACAGCGGCTCAAGCGCGCTCAGGATCGCCGCACTTTCGGCCCGGTCAGCAGCCCGCGACGCGCGCAAGCCTTCCAGCTCGGCCAGCATCGCCTTGTTGATCAGATGCGGCTCGCCCACACCTTTTTCGTTGGCCTCACGCAGCGCCGCATTCGAGCTGCGAAGCTGTTCGTTCGCCGCCCTCAGCCGCTGCAATTCGCCATCAAGCCGCGCCATGCTGGCGGCCTGCTCCTCGGTCTGCGCTTCCAGCGCGGCAATCTTGTTGTCCTGCTTTTCATGAAGCGCCTTGACGCGTTCTTCCAACTGCTGTCCGGCAAGCCGTTCATCTTCCAGCTCGGCGCGCGCGCGGGCCAATTCCTCTTCCGCCTCCGGGTTGCCCGATGCAACGCCCAGCGGCTCTATTCCCTTGGCAATCCGGTCAAGCGCGGCGGTTATACGGCGCTCCAACTCTTCTACCTGGCTCATTGCCCCACTCCTTTTTGGTCATGCACTGCCTTGCGCATTCTCCGCAGCAACCGCCTCGGCCACCGCTGGCTTCCGGGCTTTTCGCGCTTGCGGCTGCCTCACCGCGAATCAAGCGTGGTTGCCGGATTGCTTCAACTTTACTGCCTTTCACCTTGTTTCCAAACAAGGAAACGCGATCCCGCGCCCCGAACCGGCGGGCCATTGCCACCAATATGGGCTTTTGCCCCTCTTGCTCCCCGGTCTCAGCCTGATAATGAAACTCCGACGCCACCAATTTCAGAGGATTCCCGCCTTGGATATCGCAGCCCTTCGCGCCGCCAACCCCGATCACTGGATGCGCGCAGCCGCCATCCGCACGCTGACCCTCGATGCGGTCGCTGCCGCCAACTCCGGTCACTCCGGCATGCCGATGGGCATGGCCGATGTTGCCACCGTGCTGTTCGCCAACCACCTGAAGTTCGACGCCGCCGCGCCCGATTGGGCCGACCGTGACCGCTTCATCCTGTCGGCGGGCCATGGCTCGATGCTGCTCTATTCGCTGCTCCACCTCACCGGCTACCCGGAAATGACGCTCGAACAGCTCAAGAATTTCCGCCAGTGGGGCGCGATCACCGCCGGCCACCCCGAATATGGCCATGCGCCGGGCATCGAAACCACCACCGGCCCCTTGGGTCAGGGCATCGCCAATTCCGTCGGCTTCGCCATGGCCGAGGAAATCCAGCGCGCCCGCTACGGCTCCAAGATCGTTGATCACTATACCTATGTCATCGCCGGTGACGGCTGCCTGATGGAAGGGATCAGCCAAGAGGCCATCGGCCTCGCCGGTCGCCACGAACTGTCAAAACTGGTGGTGTTCTGGGACAACAACGACATCACCATCGACGGCAAGGTCTCGCTCTCGGATCGCACCGACCAAGTGGCGCGCTTCAAGGCCTCCGGCTGGCACGTTCAGGAAATCGACGGCCACAACCCCGCCGAAATCGACGCCGCCATCACCGAGGCCAAGAAAGCCAAACAGCCCTCGATGATCGCCTGCAAAACCCATATCGCTCTGGGCCACGCCGCTCAGGACACCTCCAAGGGCCACGGCGCGCTGACCGATCCGGGTCAGATGCAGGACGCCAAACAGGCCTACGGCTGGACAACCGGCCCCTTCGAAATCCCTGACGAGATCAAATCGTGGTGGGAAAGCGTCGGCGCGCGCGGGGCCTCCGCCCACGCCGAGTGGGACACCCGCTTTGCCGCCCTCTCCGAGCGTCGCCAAGCCGAGTTCCTGCGCGCCTATGCAGGCGACGCGCCCAAATCCCTCGCGGGCCGCGTGCGCGCCCTGAAAAAGCAGATCTCCGACGAAGCCCCCAAAGTGGCCACCCGGAAATCCAGCGAAATGGCGCTCGAAGTCATCAACCCGATCATGACCGAAACCGTCGGCGGCTCGGCCGATCTCACCGGCTCGAACAACACCAAAACCGGTGATCTGGGCATGTTCGATGTGGACAACCGCAAGGGCCGTTACGTCTTTTGGGGCATCCGCGAACACGGCATGGCTGCGGCGATGAACGGCATGGCGCTGCACGGCGGCGTGCGCCCCTATGGCGGCACGTTCTTCTGCTTCACCGACTACGCCCGCCCGGCGATGCGTCTGGCGTCCCTGATGAAAATCCCCACCGTGTTCGTCATGACCCATGACAGCATCGGTGTCGGTGAAGACGGCCCCACCCACCAGCCCGTCGAACACCTTGCCATCTGCCGCTCGACGCCGAACTCCTACACGTTCCGCCCCTGCGACACGGTGGAAACCGCCGAAGCTTGGGAAATCGCCCTGACCAGCAAGGAGACCCCCTCCGTGCTGGCCCTCACCCGCCAAGGGCTGCCCACGCTCCGAACCGAGCATAAGGCCAAGAACCTCACCGCTCAGGGCGCTTATGTTCTGGCCGATAGCGAGGGCAAGCGTCAGGCGATCCTCATGGCCACCGGCTCCGAGGTCTCCGTCGCCATGGAGGCCCGCGATCTGCTTCAGGCCGAAGGCATCGGCACCCGCGTCGTCTCCATGCCCTGCTGGGAGCTGTTTGAGCAGCAAGACGAAGCCTACCGCCGCCGCGTCCTGCCCGGCGGTGCCGCCGTGCGCGTCGCGATCGAGGCCGGCGCCCGCCAAGGCTGGGACCGCTGGCTCGCCGGTGAGCGCGGCAAATCGCAAAAATCCGCTTTCGTCGGGATGGAAGGCTTCGGCGCCTCCGCCCCTGCCGGAACCCTGTTCGAAAAATTCGGCATCACAGCCGAGGCGGTGGCGGCGAAAGTGAAAGAGCTGCTCTGAACGCGGCCCCTTTATTGACTGACAAAAGACCCGGCCCCTGCGCCGGGTCTTTTATTGAGCAACAGAACTGCGCCGACGCCGCTTCCCTTCTCCTGCGCGATTTGCGGCCCCTTAGGCCGCCGCGCATCGCAGGCGCGCCCCTACGCGGCTGCGATTGGCTGGCGTTGTGCGCGACATTGGCTTAGCTCGGGCTTGGCAGGCATAAACCGCATCCCTATTTCGTTGCATCGCATCCGCGCGCGCCTGCAATGCGCGGCTCTTCCCTCACGCTTTCCCTTTGAACACCGCGCCCCAAACCGGCCCGATCACCTTCACGCCAAGCGGCAGCAACACCAAGCCGACAGCCACGCCAAACACCGCGTCCAGCCCGGCGGTCATCACCCATTTCAACGCGCCGACATAGCCCCCGCTGATCCCGCTCACCGCGCGGTCCACAAGGTCATGAATAACATCATAGGGCGCATGCACCCCCATCTCGTGCAGACCATGCACAATGATCGAGCCCCCAACCCAAAGCATCGCCGCCGTGCCCACCACCATCAACAGGTTCAAGAACCCCGGCATCCCGGCCACAATCCCGCGCCCCAATGCCCGCGTCGAGCGTAACCGCCCCTTCGCGCTCATCAACAAGCCCAGATCGTCCATCTTCACGATCAGCGCCACGCTGCCATACACCGCCACCGTGATCCCGATCGCCACCACGGCCAGCGTCGCCGCCTCCATCCACAGGGTGCTCGTCGGGATTGCCGCCAGCGTGATCGTCATGATCTCAGCCGAGAGCACGAAATCCGTCTTGATCGCCCCGGCCACTTTTTCTTCTTCCAAATGCGCCGGATCCCCGACCGCCTCGACCTCATGCGCGTGGTCGCGTGCAAAGAATTTGTGCCAGACCTTCTCGGCCCCCTCAAAACACAAATACGCCCCGCCCAGCATCAACAGGATCGGGATAAGCCACGGCGCAAAACTCGACAACAACAGGCCTGCAGGCAACAATATCAATAACTTGTTGCGGATCGAGCCAAGCGCGATGCGCCCGACAATGGGCAACTCCCGGCTTGCCTCGAACCCCTGAACATAGGCCGGTGAAACGGCGGCGTCGTCAATCACCGCCCCTGCCGCCTTGGCCCCGGCCTTGGCCGCCTGCCCGATCACATCATCCACGCTCGCCGCCGCCACTTTGGCAATCGCCGCCACGTCGTCCAACAATGCCAAAAGCCCGCTCATGCCTGCACCTCACTCTGGTTCATGGCCCGACCCTACCCCATCCAAGAGCGGTTGCGTAGACCGTCGAGCGCCTCCGGCCGCGCGTCGCTCAAATCATCTCCATCGCGCCGCTCGTCGCCTCCAGAACAAACCGCTCTCCGGCCTTGACCACCTCGGCAATCTCGCGCCGCTGATCTTCGCTCAGATACCCCTCCTCCGGGGCGGCACCAATCAACGCCAACGCCCGCTCCTGTGCGGCCTCAAACGCCGTGCGCCGGTCGGTCTTCTCGTAATCATCGCGCCCCTGACGCAGGAACACCCCCGGCACATGCTGCTCCCGACACAGCGCCAGCGTCTGCTTGCTATCAAGAAAATGCCCGCCAACGCGGATGCCCATCACCTCGTCCCAGTTCATCGCCTGCGCCGACACTTCCGGCGGGGTCAGCGTCTTGCGGATCATCGCCCCCACCTCATTGTCCAAAACCGCCTGCACCGGGCTGAACACGGTGGCGCATTCCAACTGCCCGACACCGCCCAGTATGTCGGCCCCCGCCGTCGCCACCGCCTGCCCCAGCATGGCGCGCTCGGCGCTCGACTGCACATCCACATCCGGCGTGTCCGACCCCGCGCCATAGGTATGCGCCAGCAATCCAAATCCCTCTTTCATCAACTGGATCGCCATCCCCGCCATCTGCACGCTCTCGGGACAACTCTGCAACGCCGACCCCGTCGCCATGTCCAGCGTGAACATCAACGGCGTCGCAACCACCGGCGTGCCCGGCGCCAACACATGCGCCAACGTCACCATCGCCACGATCTCTGCAGCGGCCATCAAAACCATCCCCGCAGGCGTCAGCGGCGCCGATCCCCCGGCCGAGGGCAGCGAACAGGCATGCAGCGGCATGCCCAACCGCCCGGCTTGAATGATGCACTCCGTGTCCATGAACTTAAACTCAAGCGGCGTGAAGGAACAGGTGATGCAACTCGCAATCGGACGCGCGCGAAACGCCGCCTCTCCACCGGCGGCAATCGCCGCGATCTTCATATCGAACTCGACGTTTTCCTTGCCATAGGGCTGCAACCAGCAATGTTTCGTGGTCCGCTGGATCATCTCGCCAAAGGCATGAATATCCGCCGTCATCTCCGGCACACCATGCACGAACGGATGCGCCACAAACCCCACCTGATCCAGCCCCTCGGCCACGGCGCCCATCTCGCGTACCGCCTGAAAATCGGTGTTGCGATAGCGCGCATCACGCGGATCAACATAGCCATGAGCGCCCGTCCCGGTGCGCATGATAAACTGCCCGTCGCCGCGCGGCAGCGCAATATCACGCGTCTTTTGCTTACCGCAAAGCCGCACCGCTTTCGGCGTCTCGCGCAGGGCCTCTTCCACCAATTCCACAGGAAGACGCAGCCGATCCGCCCCGCCCCCCTCAACCGCGCCCGCCGTCAACAACGCCGCCCGCGCGGCGGGGTGAATAACCACCACGCCATAATCCTGCAACAACGCCATGGCCTGCGCCCGGAATTGCTCCAGATCCCCTTGCGACAAAAATCGCCCCTGCGCCCGTCCGGCGCTACGGTCATTCAAATGAAACGCATCGGCCACGCGTGGCCCTTCACGCAGAACCCCGCGCCCGCGCCGCTTCGGATTTCGTTTTGGTGTTTTTGCGGTCATGTCATCCTCCATCGCAAACCAATCGAGAGATGGCACCACACCGTTTTCGCTCACTGCGGGCCCACTTGAGCTGTCAAAACGCTACGCGCCCATTTGCCCAACCGTCAAGCCAAACGCACACATAGGCCGCTCCAACAGCTCTCTACCAACCGCAAGCGCACAGCATTCAGGCCACGATCAGGCTACACACTGAGCGCAGAGCCAGCGAGCCTGCACACAAATAGATTTGTTATTGGTTTTTGCTATACGGCAATGGCTTGGCAAGGCCTGAGCGGCAAACGGTCGGTTCATTTTCAACGCGACGAGCACCGAAAAAAGAAAAAATACACGCGCAAAGTTCATGCAACACATGAGCTCTCCTCCATAATCCACTGATTGAAATAGGAAAGCTGGAAAGCCTGCCCAGACTTGGGGCAGGCTTCTGTCAGCTATAAACCGGACGCTACAACCATTACCCGGCCGCAGCGATCTTTCTGCTGTTATAAGTTTTGATTATTTCTTTTTGCTTGCTACGATCTTTGAAGGACCAGACGCCCTTCTCGGCTCCCTCGATAATCAAAGCAAAAACAGCCGCTTCAATCGCTTCACGAAGCGCAAACTGCGCAGGCTCGTTTTCCGCGATACCTGCCTCAAGCTCTAGAAGCTGGTTCAGACCGACATATTTGAACACATCCCCCTGCACAACAGTGGAATAGATTGTCTTAGTGGTCGTGACCGAAGCAAGAATGGCGCCGGATTGAACGCTAACAGCGCGCAGGTTGACCGTCACGATGTCCGTGCTGAACTTCGTATTGGCCCCAATTCCGAGGTATTTAGCGCCGATACCGCCATTGGTGATATTCGATTCATAAGCGATCACGCCGCCTTCCAGCAGAAGCCCGGCAAAATTCAACGCATCCAGTGGCGGTGCATTCGGACCAAGGAATTGCTGCCGGGTCGCGGTGATCAACTGTCGTTCGCGCAAGACATTATTAACACCGCGACGTTCAACCAGCGAGAACCACTTCCCCTGGCCAACTTCGTCCAACACATCAACAAGGATCGCATCTGCGCCTTGCGTCACGGCCCGTGAATACTCGGCAAAGTTGGTGTTCGGCTTGTTTTGCCCCGTCAGATCAGGGAATTCATAAACGGCAACATAGATAGGAGACGCCGGCGGTGACAGATTTTCCAACGCGCGCGTTTGCCGCGTCGGTTTGATTTCGGTCGCCTCTTGGGGCGTGAAAAGTTGAAAGTCTGCACAAGCCGTCAAAAGACTGCTCGCCAACAGAAAACATGCGGTTCTCAATGTTCTGGACATGATCAATCTCACTTACGGGCTTGTTGTAGGCTTAGGGATTGTCAAAACTTCGGTTTTGATACCGTCGTTGACCCTCACTACGACATTTGCTCCTACGGTTTCGTAAGTTACCGTGGCACCATCCAAAGTGAACGTACCACTTGTTGGGGAGCCGGTTTGAAAGATTGCATTCGCAATTTGCGATGCGGACCCCGCAATCACACTGCTTCGCAATGCATCGGCAAAAAGATCCGCCGCCGTTTGCTCTTCAAGCAGAAAATCGAGACTGTCATCACTAAAAGTGTTCGCGATATCCGCACCTTGATAAAGATGCCCGGAATTCAACGCATCTCCACCAAACGATGGGTTTACCGGCCTGTATACCAATTCGGCACTGGCGACGAGTTGTGGAAAACTCAACGCGACAATAGATAGGCTTAGCCTTACAAAATTCTTCACTGCTGTCCTCCCGCTTGAATGTCGGGTTACCTCACGCAACTGCGCTGCTCGTCACTTTCCCTAACCGCACTGCCGGCAAAAAGAAAGAAATCGCTCAATTTACAATGTTTTTTTCAGTTTTGTGTTGCCATTTAACCCTTCCGTTCACTTCATTTTTCGAACGTAAGCGCTTCTTCCGTTATCAATAATCATGAGCGTTTCCGGTTTCGTCGTGCGAAACGGAATCTCTTTCAGTCGGGCCGTCGGGCCAAGCTGAAGATGATAAATTGTTTTGTTTGCGCCACTTACTTCAATGTCGCTAAACGCTTTCTGGCGACGCTGCATTACGACAACCCGGTTATTGGCACCAGTCAGCTCCACATTCGAAACGTGATCCTTTCCCAATTGGAACTGCCCGACCGTGTTTTTATTGCCTATTACGGTTGCAGAGGCCGTGTGTCCCTGCCCTTGCTGCGCTTGGGTGATTCCCAGCGGTAAACTGTCGCCGAGCGACACCAATTGGCGCTCAAACCCCGAAAGCTCGGGCGAAACTGCCCCAGTAACCGGCGCTCGCGCCGTTCGTGTTCCCGTCGCGGATTGCTGCTGCGTTACGATCTGCTGAATATAGACGTCGCGCCCGCTGGAATCCTCCGCCACCGAGACAACGGGAGCGAGTGCCGCAACCAAAAAAATTGAAAAAGAATTGGTCGCGCGTCTTAAAAAAGTCAAAAACACAGAAAAACCTCCCGAAATTTATGGGGCGTCAAAGCACGAACGTATTTTTGTCCGTACACTTCGAGCCCGTCAATCTGTCAGTTGCGGTAATTTCGATTTCGTAATAGCCACCGCCACCGGCAATCGTAATTTGCGAGGAACTGGTTCTAAGAGGCCTCCCCGCTTCCAGAGCAAGCGTGCCGCCCTGACTGGCTGACCCCAAATTCCCCGAAGACATCGAAACGACTTCGATTTCATAATCAACGCTGACAGCGACATCCGACATAATCAAACCATAAAGAACGATAGTCTGACCATAGGTATCTATTTTGGCAGAACATTGAAGCCGGACAAGCGACTGACTTCGTATTGGCGCCGCAAGACAAACAAACAAAACAAAAAGCGCAACCAAACCGGAAAATACTGCGAAAAATTTCCTGGCACGAACGAACTCAAACTTTGGAAAATTGGCGTCGCCGATATGCACGAAATTGCGCTCCTGTAAGGCAGTATGCTGCCCCCGAAAATTACCCCCGGGGACAGCCCTGAACTTACAGCCTGTCAAAGGCTATAGCAATCAGTTGCTCTGGTTGGTGAACGAACGGTTACCCGAACCCATCTGAGAGACATTGGCAGTGTGTGCCGCGCCGCTCTGGGCTGCATAGGCAAAGTTGGTCGAACCTTTCTGGTTCAGCTTCACCTTGGACGAGTAGGACTTCGCGGAGTATGTGCCCTGTTCGATGTTGAACCCGTTCTTGCTACCGGTCTGATCAACATCAACCTTGTTGCCATTACCGATCTGGACCGACTTCGAGGCGCTCAGAGCGGCCATATCGGTCCCGGCAAGGAACGGCACATTGTCGAGCGCGTTCAGGTCGGAGGCGAACTGGCCGTTGTTATAGAGATTGCCAACGCCGTTCTTGGTGCCTTGCTGGTTGATATTCTGGTCGTTGCCGTTGCCGATCGAGAAGACGAACGACAGATGGTTGCCGTTGCCGGTCTGCTTCAGCGTCGACGTGTTGCCATTGCCCCGCTGACGGAACTGCTGAACGGAGTTATTCTTGCCCATCTGCTCCAGCTTCGCATCGTTGTTGTTGCCTTGCTGATAGCTGTGGTTCGAGGCCGCGTTGTTGTTGACGCCTTTTTGCTTGATCGTGTGTTTGTTGTTGTTGCCTTGCTGAACCAAGTTCGCACCATAGGTACCGGTTTGCGCCGAGTTCAACCAGGAGGCAGCCAAAACCGTTTTACCGGCGATGTTGCCGTTGCCACGCTGAGAGATGTTCAGGTTGTTGCCGTTGCCGAACTGCTCACCAACCGCGCTTTGGTTCTGGTTGCGCTGTTTGACCACGACAGAGGAATTACCCACTTGCTGCATGGACGACGAATGGCCGGTACCAACTTGGTCAATTGTTGCGAGCGAGCCTGCATGCGCAGCCCCTGTTACACCCATCATAATGGCGGTTGTGATAAAAAGTTTTTTCATAGGAACACCCCAAGTGTCTGTTAAAGCTAACTGATCAAGGGAAAAGCAATTTTGTTTCCCCCCAGAGTATTAATACACAGTTAACCAGACCTAGTCAAAATTAAGACGCGAACTTGCCCCATTTTTGCCATCTTTCAAAACAATACCGTTAACAGACTGTTATTACGTGCAGATTCACCAACAATAGCTCAAAACTGCACCCGTTAAGAGTTATTAACAATTACTTAATACAATCATTAATTGTAAAGTCGCTCTGCCAGGTAAATTATAGCTGCCCAATTTGAGAATCACGAAAAACACCCGCACGCCCTCAACGCTCCCCTCTATAAAGCTGCATAACTCCGAAAACTTGAAACTATCCCATTGAATATAAATTCATTTATTGAATAGGCCGCTCTCAAACACACGTCCGTAGCAAAAGAATTTCTACATATGTGTAATGTTCCGATTCCCGAAGTCTCCGCATTTAAAATATAGACCTCCACCCGAATCGATAAACGGCCGCCCCCAAAAAATCTCCTTCCAACGCGCGCCTCCCCGGCAAGCCCGACAACGCACGCCTTGGCCTTGCCGCGATGCGGCCCCCTCCCCGCCCAAGGCGCTGATCACCTCAACCTCGCCTTACACGCCGCCCCTTTCATCTGGCCGGAAGTATCCCGAAGGTATGGGGGCTGACCCCCACTCGAGCCCGCATGTGGGGGCTGCCCCCTCATAGCCCAGCGCGCGGAGCCTGCCCCCGCGCCAAGTCCCTTCAAACATCCAACCCCTGTCGATGTTAGCGCAACCCCCCGCAAAGTTACCGCTATCACCCTCAAAAACCGCCCCCGCGCCCCTTCCCGCGTGGCCTCAAACCCTCTAAGGCAAGCACAACATTCACCTACCCGTATTTCAATCACCCCAGAGGAGCCTTCCATGACCATCAAAGTCGGCATCAACGGATTTGGCCGCATCGGCCGCTGCACTCTTTCGCATATCGCCAGCAGCCGCGATGACATCGAAGTGGTCAAACTCAACGCCACCGGCCCGCTGGAAACCGCCGCCCACCTTATCAAATACGATAGCGTGCATGGCCGCTATCCGGGCGAAGTCACCCTCGGCGATGGCACCATGGATCTCGGACGCGGCCCGATCGAGATGTTCTCGACCTATGATCTGAACGAACTCGACTGGTCCGGCTGTGACGTGGTCCTAGAATGCACCGGCAAATTCAATGACGGCACCAAAGCCGACGTGCATATCAAGAACGGCGCGAAAAAGGTGCTGCTCTCCGCCCCCGGTAAAAACGTCGATAAAACCATCGTCTACGGCGTGAACCATGACTCGCTTACCGCGTCGGACGTGATGATCTCGAACGGCTCCTGCACCACCAACTGCCTCGCGCCGGTGGCAAAAGTGCTCAATGACACCTTCGGCATCGACTCAGGCATCATGACCACGATCCACGCCTATACCGGTGATCAGCCGACGCTCGATCGCCGCCACAAGGATCTCTACCGCGCCCGCGCTGCGGCCATGTCGATGATCCCCACCTCCACCGGTGCGGCCAAGGCCCTGGGCGAGGTGCTGCCCGCCCTCGCAGGCAAGCTCGACGGCTCGGCGATCCGCGTGCCCACGCCCAATGTCTCCGCCGTCGATCTCACCTTCACCGCCGCGCGTGACGTGACGGTCGATGAGGTCAACGCCGCCATGCAATCCGCCGCGACCGGCGCGATGAAAGGCGTCTTGGGCTATGAAGAAGCACCGCTCGTCTCGGTCGATTTCAACCACTCGCCCGAAAGCTCGATCTTTGCACCCGCGCAAACCAAAGTGATCGGCAACCGGCTGGTGCGCGTGCTGGCGTGGTATGACAACGAATGGGGCTTTTCGTGCCGCATGGCCGATGTCGCCGTCGCCATGGGCCGCCTTTAAGCCCACACAGGAAGCCCACACGCCACCCGCGACACGGGATGCGCAACAGACATAAGAAAACGGCCCTTGGTTCCCACCGAGGGCCGTTTTTCTTGGGGCGCCCCCCGCAACTGGCCTGCAACCGGCCCGCAACCGGGCTAAGCCTAGAGCTTTCCCACCGCCCGCAACGCTTCGCCCGAATCGAACACCACGGTGTCCCGCGCCGCCCCCTCACCGAACGCCGCACAAAGCCACAGCCGGTAATGCGCGATCAAACCACCGCGCAGCGTGAAGATGCTGATCACGTCGCCCGACACCGGCCCGCCGCTCGCCTTGCGGCCCAGCCAGTCGCCCTCATGACGCCCCGAAAACCGCCACGCCGCCATCACCTCCTCTGCCCCGGCATGCTGCCCGGCGGCGCATGTTCCCGCCGCAATCGTTCCGATCTCATAGCGCACATCGCCAATGGCGCGGCGAAACCCCTTCACATGGGCCAGCAAGCCGGCCCGCCCCTCCGGCCCGCCAAAGGCGCGGTTCGCCTCGTCGATCATATCGTCCTGCGCCAGTGTTTCGATCAGGTCCAGCCGCCCCGCGCCGCCCACCTCGTGCAGATAGGTTTCCATCAACTCTGTTGGCGTCATTGCGTCCTCCGCTTCTGTTTTCGCCTCATGGCTCATGCGCTCCTGCCGTTCCTGCGCGACCCTGCGGGCCAAGCGGGCTTGAACCCGCGCAACCGCTCGTGTCATACCCGCCTCCGGGGACGCCGCCCCGAAAACAGGAGCCGAACCAGATGAACAACCAGATCGCCATCGGACTTGGCCTGTTGATCATTTTCCTGCTCGGGCTGGATTATTTCGTCAATGACTGGGGCGGAACTGTGTATTTCCTGCGCAAATTCGCGGATCTGATCGAATGGGTCGCCTTCTGGCGCTAACCCGCCAAAGCGGACAAACCCCCTGCGCCCCGGCTCACCTTCGGGCGACACGCCTGCCCCAAGACCGGCGCAGACCCCTCATCCAACGGCCCTAGCGCCCCGGCTTAGCGTCCCAGCTTGCTCAGCAACTTCTCGTTCACGGCGGGGGGGACAAACTTGCTGACATCGCCGCCCAGCCGCGCGATCTCTTTCACCAGCTTGCTGGCAATCGCCTGCCTGCGCGCATCGGCCATCAAAAACACCGTCTCGATGGTGTGATCCAACGCCCGGTTCATGCCAACCATCTGGAATTCATATTCAAAATCCGCCACAGCCCGCAGGCCGCGAATGATGATCTGGGCGCCAACATCCTTGGCACAATCAATCAACAGGTTCTCGAACGGATGCGCCACGATCTCGGTGCCGGTCTCTTTGGACAGGCCGATAACCTCTTCCTCGATCATCGCAACCCGCTCTTCCAGATCGAAAAGAGGCCCCTTGTCGCGGTTGATCGCAACCCCGATGACCAGCCGGTCCACCAAAGTTGCCGAGCGCCGGATAATATCCGTATGGCCCAAGGTGATCGGATCAAACGTTCCCGGATAAAGACCAACGCGCATGCACTCCCCCCGTCTAGCTGCGGTCGCGTAATATTGTTACGCCGCATTGCAGTATCACGCAACGAATTGCAAGTTCGTATTTCTGCGTAAGTGGTAAATTGGGGCTCAATGCCCCATGATCATACCTTCCAAGGCATTCTTCTCCATGGCAAGCTCGTCCATCCGCGCTTTCACCACATCGCCGATGGTCACAATCCCGATCAGCTCTCCTGCTTCGACAACCGGCATGTGGCGGAACCGCCCGTTGGTCATCTTTTCCAGCACCTGATCGGCGCTGTCACCCTTGCCACAGCACACCGGGTTGCGGGTCATCATCTGATCCACTGTTTCTTGCAAACACACCGCCCCGCGCAGCGCGAGCGAGCGCACGATGTCGCGCTCCGAAATAATCCCCGACACGGCCTTGCCATCATCCGAGACGATCAAGCCACCAATCCGCCGCTCCGCCAGAATCTGCGCCGCATCCGCGACACTTGTTCCCGGAGTCACGGTAATCACGCCGTGATTCCCCTTGGACTTTAGAATCTGGTGAACGAGCATCGGCTATCCCTCCGGCTTTGCTGGCTTTTGCTTGGCTTCACGCGCCTTTACACCAACGTCCACCGGAAGTTGCATTCTGTCAAGTCAGCCGTTCCAGACGCGCCACTTCACGCCGCACCCCTTCACTCAACAACGCGGCAAACCGGCTCAGCCGCTCGACCCGCGCATCATCCGCATGCCGGATCAAATAAAACGCCCGGCTCAGGCTCACCTCCGCCTCCAGAACCTTCTGCACGCCGCTGTCGCTGGGCAGCGCGAAATCATGCACCACCCCCAAGCCGCCGCCCTGCCGGACCCAATTGAACTGCACCGACACCGAATTTGACGCCAGCGCCACGCGCCGCACCCCCAATTCGCCCAGATAATCCAGCTCGGCATCGAAAATCATGTCCGGGATATAGCCGATCATCCGGTGCCCCTCGAGGTCCGCCAGACTGTTCACCGGCCCATGGGCGCGCAAATATTGCTTCGACGCAGCAAGGTGCAGCCGATAATCGGTCAGCTTGGACACCACCAGCCGCCCGGCGGTGGGCGGGCTGACGCCTACAGCCATATCCGCCTCGCGCCGTGACAGGTTGAACACCCGCGGCAGCGCCACGATCTGCACATCCAGATCCGGGTTCGCCTCGACGATTGCGGCACAGACCTGCGGCAACAGGTAATTCGCCGCCCCGTCCGGCGCGCCCAGCCGGATTTGCCCCGACAAGCGTGCGCCCACCCGCGCGCCCTTTAGCGCCTCGGCCCCCTCGGTCATGGCCACCTCGGCCTGCGCCACATGCGCATGCAGCTCCTGCCCCTCAGCCGTAAGCACATAGCCCTGCGGCGAGCGGGTGAACAACAGCGCGCCCAAGTCGCGCTCCAACCGCGCAATCCGTCGCCCCACCGTTGCCGGATCCAGCCGCAACGCCGCGCCCGCCCCCGACAGGCTCTCGGCCCGCGCCACAGCCAGAAAGCATTTCAAATCATCCCACTGTGGTTCCATCCCGGCTCCGATCGCGCTCAAATCCCGTTAAGTCTTGCAAATTTGCAAGATCAACTTTGAGAACTTTCCTCTTTTCCCGACAATTCTGCAAGCCTATCGTCTGCGCGAACCCTAATCCACGAGGAGACCACCCCATGCAAGAGTTGACCCACTACATCAACGGCGAGCACGTCAAAGGCACGTCAGGCCGGTTTGCCGACGTCATGAACCCCGCCACTGGCGAAGTGCAGGCCAAATGCCCACTCGCCTCGACCGCCGAGATGGAACAGGCCGTGGCCTATGCCGAAGCCGCCCAACCCGCATGGGCCGCCACCAACCCGCAGCGCCGTGCGCGCGTGTTGATGAAATTCGTCAACCTGCTCAACCGCGACATGGACAAGCTCGCCGAAGCGCTGTCGCGTGAACACGGCAAAACCCTCCCCGATGCCGCTGGCGACGTTCAGCGTGGCCTCGAAGTGGTTGAATACTGCATCGGCGCGCCGCAAATGCTCAAAGGTGAATTCACCGACAGCGCCGGCCCCGGCATCGACATGTATTCCATGCGTCAGGCCCTCGGTGTTACCGCCGGTATCACGCCCTTCAACTTCCCCGCCATGATCCCGATGTGGATGTTCGCCCCGGCGCTGGCCTGCGGCAACGCCTTCATCCTGAAACCGTCCGAGCGTGACCCCTCGGTGCCGCTCATGCTCGCCGAACTGGCCGAAGAAGCCGGCCTGCCCAAAGGTCTGCTTCAGGTCGTCAACGGCGACAAGGAAGCGGTTGATGCGATCCTGCACAACCCGATTATCCAGTCGGTCGGCTTTGTCGGCTCGACCCCGATTGCCGAATATATCTACGGCACCGGCTGTGCCCAAGGCAAACGCGTGCAATGCTTCGGCGGCGCCAAGAACCACATGATCATCATGCCCGACGCCGACATGGACCAAGCCGCCGATGCGCTCATCGGTGCGGGCTACGGCGCGGCTGGCGAACGCTGCATGGCGATCTCGGTTGCCGTTCCTGTTGGCGATGAAACCGCTGATCGTTTGATCGAAAAGCTGGTCCCGCGGATCGAAAAGCTCAAAGTCGGCCCCTACACCGGTGGCAATGATGTCGATTACGGCCCCGTCGTAACCGCCGCCGCCAAGGCCAATATCGAACGCCTCGTGCAATCGGGCGTCGATCAGGGCGCCAAGCTGGTGGTCGATGGCCGCGGCTTCTCGCTTCAGGGCTACGAGGACGGCTTCTTTGTCGGCCCGCACCTCTTCGACAACGTCACCAAGGACATGGACATCTACAAGACCGAAATCTTCGGCCCTGTCCTGTCCACCGTGCGCGCCGAAACCTACGAAGAAGCGCTCAAGCTGGCGATGGACCACGAATACGGCAACGGCACCGCGATCTTCACCCGTGACGGCGACACCGCCCGCGATTTCGCCAGCCGGATCAACATCGGCATGGTCGGCATCAACGTGCCGATCCCCGTGCCGCTGGCCTATCACACCTTCGGCGGCTGGAAGAAATCGGTCTTTGGCGATTTGAACCAACACGGCCCGGACGCGTTCAAATTCTACACGCGCACAAAGACCATCACCTCGCGTTGGCCCTCGGGCCTCAAAGAAGGCGGCGAGTTCCACTTCAAAGCGATGGACTAAGCGCCAAAGCCCTGATCCTTCAGGGCCCCTCACACAATCTGCACGCGGCAAAAGTCGCGTGCAGATGCAAAATCGGCCTCCCCCGATCCCAAGCGCACCCCCCACATTCAGACTCCAGACTTGATCTTCGCCTGCTGACCTGCTGAACTTCCAGCACCCGGCGAAAGGCGCATCTATGGCCCAAGCAGACCCCGATTTCACCATCGGCATCGAAGAAGAATACCTTCTCGTCGATCGCGACAGCTTCGCCCTCGCCCCGGCCCCGGCCGCGTTGATAGACCGCTGCGGCGCGGTGCTCGAAGGACAATTCTCTCCCGAATTCCTTGAATGTCAGGTCGAGATCGGCTCGAAAGTCTGCAAGAATGTCGCCGAAGCCCGCGATGACCTCAAACACCTGCGCTCAACCGTTGCCCGGCTCGCAGCCGACTACAACCTCGCGCCCATTGCGGCGTCCTGCCATCCGTTTTCCGACTGGCGCGATCAACACCACACCAAGAAAGACCGCTATAACGAACTGCGCGACGATCTCGCCGGGGTGGTGCGCCGGCTGCTGATTTGCGGCATGCATGTCCACGTCGGCCTGCCCGACCCGGAGTTGCGCATCGACATCACCAATCAGCTGTCCTATTTCCTGCCCCACCTCCTCGCGCTCAGCTGCTCCTCGCCGTTCTGGCAGGGCGAAGACACGGGGCTAAGCTGTTATCGCCTTTCGGTTTTCGACAATCTCCCGCGCACGGGATTGCCGCCCAAATTCGACAGCTGGGACGAATTCAACCGCTCCGTCAATGCGCTGGTGGATCTCGGCGTTGTCGAAGACAGCTCGAAAATCTGGTGGGATCTGCGCCCCTCTTCGCGCTTTCCAACGATCGAGGCGCGGATCTGCGATGTGTCACCCCGGTTGGAAACCACGCTGACGCTCGCGGCGATGATCCAGTCGCTCACCCGGATGCTCTGGCGTCTGCGCCAAAAGAACCAGCGGTGGCGGCTCTATGACAATTTCCTCATCGCGGAAAACCGCTGGCGGGCACAGCGCTACGGTATCCGCGATGGGCTGATCGACTTTGGCGCCGGCAAGATCATCCCCATCGCCGAAGCCATCGACGACATCATCGAGCTTGTCAGCGAGGACGCCGAGGCGCTTGGCTGCCGCGCCGAACTCGAACACGCCCGAAACGTGCTCGACGCCGGCACATCCTCGGATCAACAGCGCACCACCTTCAACGATGCCGTTCAATCCGGCCGCTCGCGTGAAGAGGCCCTCGCGTCAGTGGTGCGTCACCTCGTGGACGAATTCCATGCCGATCTCTAGGCGCTCTCGAAATCTTCCAAAGATTTCGACCTGTTTTCCGTCACGGAAAACACCCGCGCTCCGCCCAAAAATCTTCAAAAGATTTTTGACCGAATTCTTCAAAAGAATTCGCCTTCTCACCCCGGTAAAACTCTTGTAACAATCCGGAATTAAACACTCGTTCAATTCATACCCATTCACGTCACGGAGGAGGAGCCACGACATGGATTTTGCACTATCCGAGGAGCAGACCCTGATTTTCGACATGGCCAAAGGCTTTGGCGAAGAGCATATCGCCCCTTTCGCCCAAGATTGGGAAATCGCGGGCACCATCCCCAAAGACCTTTGGCCAAAACTGGCCGAACTGGGCTTTGGCGGGCTTTACGTCTCCGAAGAATACGGCGGCTCCGGCCTCTCCCGCCTTGACGCCACATTGGTGTTCGAGGCGCTCGCCATGTCCTGCCCCGCCGTCGGCTCGTTCCTGTCGATCCACAACATGTGCGGCGGCATGATCGACAAATTCGGCTCTGCCGAGACCAAGGCCAAATGGCTCCCCGACCTCTGCACAATGTCCAAGGTCTTCTCCTATTGCCTGACCGAACCCGGTTCCGGCTCTGACGCCGCCGCCCTGCGCACCCGCGCCGAGCGCACGAATGACGGCTACAAGCTCAACGGCACCAAAGCCTTCATTTCCGGCGGTTCCTATTCGGACGCCTATGTCACCATGGTGCGCACTGGCGATGATGGCCCGAAAGGCATCTCCACCGTGGTCGTCGAAGAAGGCACAGCGGGCCTGTCCTTTGGCGCTTTGGAGCGCAAGATGGGCTGGCTCGCACAGCCCACCTCGCAGGTGCAATTCGACGATTGCACCGTGCCCGCTGACAATCTGATCGGCGAAGAGGGCAAAGGCTTCACCTATGCCATGGCCGGGCTTGACGGCGGGCGGCTCAACATCGCCGCCTCCGCCCTTGGCGGCGCGCAAAACGCGCTTGATCTCACGTTGGCCTATATGGGCGAGCGCAAGGCCTTCGGCAAATCCATCAACCAGTTTCAGGCCCTGCAATTCCGTCTGGCCGAGTTTGAAACCCGCCTGCAGGCCGCCCGCACCTTCCTGCGCCAAGCCGCATGGAAGCTTGATAACAAGGCCCATGACGCCACCAAATTCTGCGCCATGGCCAAGCTGATGGTGACCGACGCGGCGTTTGACGTGGCCAATGGCTGTTTGCAATTGCACGGCGGCTATGGCTACCTCGCCGATTATGGCATCGAGAAAACCGTGCGCGACCTGCGCGTGCACCAGATCCTCGAAGGCACCAACGAGATCATGCGCCTCATCATCTCTCGTCAGATGCTGGCCGATGCGGCGTAAGGCGTAAGACGTAAGACGAAACCAAGGGCAGCGCCCGACCGCGGCTGGGCGCTGAAAGCGTCCGCCCATCGGCGCGGTCGGACGCTGCCGGGCGGGACATCATTCTAAGGCACTGAAAATGACAGACATCTCGATCCGCACCGAAGGCCACGCCGGCCGCATCACCCTGCAACGCCCCAAGGCGCTGAACGCCGTCACCTACGACATGTGCAGCACCATCGAAGCCGCGCTCGCCGATTGGCGCGAGGACGATGCGGTCAAACTCATCATCCTTGATGCGGAAGGCGACAAAGCCTTCTCCGCCGGTGGCGACATTGCCGATCTCTATAAAACCGGCATGGCGGGCGACTTTGCCTTTGGCCAAAAATTCTGGCGCGATGAATACCGCATGAACGCCGTGATCCACGATTATCCCAAACCCATCGTCTCCTTCCTTCAGGGGTTTACCATGGGCGGCGGCATGGGCGTGGGCTGCCACGGCAGCCACCGCATCACCGGCGAAACCTCGCAAATCGCTATGCCCGAATGCGGCATCGGCCTCGTGCCTGATGTCGGCGGCTCGCTCATCCTTGCCAATGCCCCCGGCGCGCTCGGCGCTTACGCCGGGATCACCGGTGCGCGCATGAATGCGGGCGATGCGATCCTCGCGGGCTTCGCCGATCTCTACATCCCGCAGGACCGCTGGCCCGCCCTCATCATCGCCCTTGTGCAAACCGGCGACCCCACCTGCCTCGCCCCCCAGAGCGAGACACCACCGCAGGGCGATCTGAGCAAGAACCGCGCCGAAATCGACAGGCATTTCGCCGCGCCCTCCCTGCCTGCCCTGCTGGGCAGCCTGCGCGCCGATCCCTCCGACTTTGCGGCGAAAACGCTCAAAGCGGTGCTGCGCGCCTCGCCCCTCGCCGCCGCTTATACCATCGAAATGCTCGCCCGCCTCAAAGGTAAAACCGACATCCGCACCGCGCTCGACCTTGAATACCGCTTCACCTCGCGCGCGATGGAGCATGGCGACTTTCTCGAAGGGGTGCGCGCCGCGATCATCGACAAAGACCGCAGCCCGCGCTGGAAACACGACCACGACAGCTTGCCACAGACGGCCCTGCAAACCATGCTGGCCCCGCTCACCGGCGACACTGCACTGAATTTCCAACGCTAAAATTTCGAAAGGGAGAGAGAGATGAAAATCGGTTTTATCGGCCTCGGCAACATGGGCGGCCCGATGGCGGCCAACCTCGCAGCCGCCGGCCACGAGGTCACCGGCTTTGACATGGCGGACGTGTCAATCAAAGGCGTCACCATGGCCGCTTCGGGGGCCGAGGCCGCCACCGGTCAGGACGTTGTCATCACCATGCTGCCCAATGGCGCGATCCTGCGCTCGGTCGCGGATGAAATCATCCCCGCCATGACCGCCGGCGCGGCCCTCGTCGATTGCTCCACCGTTGATGTGGAAAGCGCGCGCGCCGTCGCCGACCAAGCCACCGCCGCAGGCCTGCTTGCCGTTGATGCGCCCGTCTCGGGCGGGGTCGGCGGCGCCTCGGCAGGCACGCTCACCTTCATGGCTGGCGGCAGCGCAGATGCCTTCGCCAAGGCCGACCCGCTGTTTGACATCATGGGCCAAAAGGCCGTCCATTGTGGCGAAGCAGGCGCCGGTCAGGCGGCCAAGATCTGTAACAACATGATCCTCGGCGTCACCATGATCGCCACCTGCGAGGCCTTCGCTCTGGCCGACAAGCTCGGCCTTGACCGGCAGAAAATGTTCGACGTGGTTTCCACCTCAAGCGGCTATAGCTGGACCATGAACGCCTATTGCCCCGCCCCCGGCGTCGGGCCGCAATCGCCTGCCGATAACGACTATAAACCCGGCTTTGCCTCGGAACTGATGCTCAAGGACCTGCGCCTGAGCCAACAAGCCGCCGAAGCCGCCGACGCCGACACCCCCATGGGCCGCGCCGCCGCCGCGCTTTATGAGCAATTTGTCGAAAACGAAGGCGGTTTGGGCAGCGATTTTTCCGCCATGCTGCCCCGGTTTGAAAAGCGCGGGCGCGGCTGACGCGGCCCCGCCTTTCGGCACGGTAACGAAAGCGTGATCTGTTTTTGCGACAGATCACGCGCCCCCATGCGTTTCATCCCTGTCCAACCCGAAACAGGAGAGAAATCATGAACCGCGCCCTTCCCCTCGCTACAATCGCCGTCTTGGCACTCAGCCCGGCAGCAATGGCCGCAGGCAAGCACGACAACACCTGCCGTGATAACGCACGTTGCACCACATCGCAGTCCGACCGTTCGGGCGGCAAAGCCCACAAGACCCGCACCCACACCAAAGTGGTTCGCCAAAAGACCAAGCGCACCACCGTGGTCAAGAATCAACGCCACGTCCACGCCAAACGCGCCCTGCCCGGCCGCGCGCTCACCCACGCCGAATTGCGTCGCATGCCGCATGCGAAGCATGGCAAAAACTACCGCGTGGTGAACAACCGCGTTGTGCAGGTTGATGGCGACACGCTCAAAGTCGTCGCCACCCTCGGCTTGCTCGCGGTGCTGTTGAACAACCGCTAACGCCCCGGCGACCGGGGGTCACACTCCGGTCGCTTACGACCCATGCCAATGGCAAAACTGAACGGGTCACCAACGGGCCGGGATCGCCGCCTCACCGGCTTGCGATCTCGCCAACCCTCCCGACAGCGCTTGGGATCTGGACAAGCTCCCCCGCCATCCCCGCCACTGCGCCCCACGTTGCAAAGCTTAACCTTTTGGAAAGCGTGCGCTCCCTTAACCTTTTCCGACCTGCAAAGTTGCAAATCACCCCGGCAGCCGGAAGTCATACGCATGTCAGCCGGATGTCACCCCCCATTTCTGAGGGGTGAAATCCCGTTAACCCGCCGGAACGCCGCGTTAGGAAAGATTTAGGTTAATCATCTATTCCGCCACCGCACGCGGCTCTGTGCGTGTCTCTGTGCGCGGCGTGCTCTTACCCGCTTCCAGCATCGGTTTCAGGTAATGCCCGGTGTGGCTCGCCTTGACCTTCGCCACCTTCTCCGGCGTCCCCTTGGCCACGATCTTGCCACCGCCATCGCCGCCCTCAGGGCCGATATCGATGATCCAATCGGCGGTCTTTACCACGTCGAGGTTGTGTTCAATCACCACCACCGTATTGCCCTGATCCACCAGCTCGTGCAGCACTTCCAAAAGCTTCCTCACGTCCTCAAAATGAAGCCCCGTCGTCGGCTCATCGAGGATATAAAGCGTCCGCCCGGTCGAGCGTTTGGCAAGCTCTTTTGACAGCTTCACCCGCTGCGCTTCGCCACCCGAAAGCGTGGTCGCCTGTTGGCCCACCTTGATATAGCCTAGCCCCACACGGGCCAGCGCATCCATCTTGTCGCGAATGCTCGGCACCGCCTTGAAGAAGGTCTGCGCATCTTCAACCGTCATATCAAGAACGTCGGCTATGCTCTTGCCTTTAAACTTAATTTCCAAAGTTTCGCGGTTGTATCTCGCGCCCTTGCAGGTCTCGCAAGTGACATAGACATCCGGCAGGAAATGCATCTCGATCTTGATCACCCCATCGCCCTGACAGGCCTCGCAACGCCCGCCTTTGACGTTGAAAGAGAACCGCCCCGGCTTGTATCCGCGCGCCTTGGCTTCGGGCAGCCCGGCAAACCAATCGCGGATCGGCGTGAACGCCCCGGTATAGGTCGCGGGGTTGCTGCGCGGCGTGCGCCCGATGGGCCGCTGGTCGATGTCGATCACCTTGTCGAGATGCTCCAACCCCTTGATCGTTTCACACGGCGCCGGCGTCTGGCGCGCGCCGTTCAACCGCATGCTCGCGGTCTTGAACAAGGTCTCAATCGTCAGGGTCGATTTCCCGCCGCCGCTGACCCCGGTCACACAGACAAACTTGCCCAGCGGAAACTCCGCCGTGACGTTCTTGAGGTTGTTGCCCGTGGCCTTCACAACGGTCAGGCTCTTGCCGTTCCCCTCCCTGCGCGCGGTGTCGTAAGGAATTGTTCGCACCCCGGACAGATACTGCCCCGTAACAGAAGCCGGATCATCCTCAACCTCTTGCGGCGTCCCCTGCGACACAACCTGCCCGCCATGCACACCGGCACCGGGTCCAATATCGAACACGTAATCCGCCTCGCGGATCGCTTCCTCGTCGTGTTCCACCACGATCACGGTGTTGCCCTGATCGCGCAGGTTTTTTAGCGTCAAAAGTAGGCGGTCATTGTCCCGCTGATGCAGGCCGATTGACGGCTCATCCAGCACATAAAGAACACCGGTCAGCCCGCTGCCAATCTGGCTCGCCAAGCGGATACGCTGGCTCTCGCCACCGCTCAGGGTTCCACTCGAACGTGACAGCGTAAGGTATTCTAATCCCACGTTATTCAGGAACCCAAGGCGCTCGCGAATTTCCTTCAAAATCGCCGCTGCAATCTCGTTCTTCTGCTTGCTCAACTGGTTCGGCACCTCTGCCGCCCACTCCAGCGCCTCGCGGATGCTCATTTGCACCAGCTGCCCGACATGCAGCCGCTCTTCCGGCTTGCCATCCACCGGCCCGATCTTCACCGCCAGCGCCTCTTCACGCAGCCGATAACCGCCACACGCCCCGCACGGGCGGTTGTTCTGATACCGCTCAAATTCTTCCCGGATCCAGTTGCTATCGGTCTCGCGATAGCGCCGCTCCATGTTCGGGATCACCCCCTCAAACACCCGCGTCACCTGATAAACCCGGCCCCCCTCGTCATAGCGAAACGGGATTTCCTCATCGCCAGACCCATAGAGGAAAACCTGCTGCACATGCTTGGGCAAGTCCTTCCACGAGGAGTTCTTGTCAAACTCGTAATGCTTGGCAATTGCCTCGATTGTCTGAAGAAAATAAGGGCTTTTGCCCTTGCGCCACGGCGCCAGCGCCCCGTCATAAACCTTGAGCGTTGCATCCGGCACCACCAGCCGCTCGTCGAAAAACAGCTCAACCCCCAACCCGTCACACTCCGGGCACGCCCCAAACGGCGCGTTGAACGAAAACAACCTCGGCTCGATCTCGGGAATGGTGAAGCCACTGACAGGACAGGCAAAATTCTCGCTAAAGGTCAGCCGCTCGGCCTCCCCCTCGACGGGCGCGGTCTCCAAAATCGCGATCCCATCGGCAAGGTCCAGCGCAGTGCGCAGGCTGTCCGCCAGCCGCGTCTCAAGCCCCTCGCGCACCACGATCCGGTCAACCACCACGTCGATGTCATGGCGGAATTTCTTGTCGAGCGTTGGCGGCTCATCCAGCTCGTGAAACGCGCCGTCAACCTTGACCCGCTGGAACCCCTGCTTGCGCAACTCGATGAATTCCTTGCGATATTCCCCTTTGCGGTCACGCACGATCGGCGCAAGAAGATAGGCCCGCGTGCCCTCCTCCAGCCGCATGATCCGGTCGACCATATCCTGCACCTGCTGCGCCTCGATGGGCTTGCCGGTTGCGGGCGAATAGGGCGTGCCTGCGCGGGCAAACAACAGCCGCAGATAGTCATAAATCTCCGTCACCGTCCCCACGGTCGAGCGCGGGTTCTTGCTCGTCGTCTTCTGCTCAATCGAAATCGCCGGGGACAGGCCGGAAATGTGGTCCACATCCGGCTTTTCCATCATATCAAGGAACTGCCGCGCATAGGCGCTCAGCGATTCCACATAGCGCCGCTGCCCTTCGGCATAGATCGTATCGAACGCGAGCGAGGATTTGCCCGAGCCGGAAAGCCCTGTAATAACAACAAGCTGATCGCGCGGAATGTCCACGTCGATGCTTTTCAGGTTGTGCTCGCGCGCGCCGCGCACCTCGATATTTTTCAACTCAGCCATAGTGCCCCCACTCTTCACCTCAGAGATAGTCGAGCCGTTCGCATCTTCCAATAGCGAATTGTGAACAAAAGCGGAACTTGATGTTCACCGCACAGAAAACCGGCCCCGCAGTTTATTACGGGGCCGGCGCGTGGACAGATCAAATAAACCTGTGTCCTTGGGGTCAAGTCAGATGTGGATCGCCCTGTCATAAGCGTCCAGCACGCTTTCATGCATCATCTCGCTCAGCGTCGGGTGCGGGAACACCGTATTCATAAGCTCTTCTTCAGTGGTCTCCAACGTGCGCCCCACGACATAGCCCTGGATCATTTCGGTCACCTCCGCACCCACCATATGCGCGCCCAAAAGCTCGCCCGTCTTGGCATCGAACACGGTTTTCACCATGCCTTCCGCCTCGCCCAGCGCGATCGCCTTGCCGTTGCCGATAAAGGGGAACCGCCCGACCTTGATGTCATAGCCCAGCTCTTTGGCCTTGGCCTCGGAATAGCCCACGCTCGCCACCTGCGGATGGCAATAGGTGCAGCCCGCAATCGCTTCGGGGCGCACGGCATGCACCTTTTTCCCGGCGATCAGCTCGGCCACCATCACCCCTTCGTGGCTCGCCTTATGGGCCAGCCACGGCGCGCCGGCGATATCGCCAATGGCAAACACGCCATCAACCCCGGTGCGGCAATAGCCATCAACAACCACATGGGTCCGGTCGGTCTTGATCCCCTGTTCCTCAAGGCCAAGCCCCTCGACATTGCCCACAATCCCGACAGCGGAAATCACCGTGTCGAAATCTTGCTTCTCGACCTTGCCACCCACTTCGATATGGGCCGTTACCTTGGTCTTGCTGCGGTCGAGCTGTTTGACCATGGCTTTTTCCATGATCTTCATGCCCTGCTTGACGAATTGCTTCTTGGCAAAGGCGGAAATCTCGGCGTCCTCCACCGGCAGCACCCGGTCCATCACCTCGACCACGGTCGTTTCCGCGCCCAGCGTGTTATAGAAGCTGGCAAACTCGATCCCAATCGCACCCGAGCCGATCACCAAGAGTTTCTTCGGCATATGCGGCGGCTGCAACGCATGCTTATAGGTCCAAACCCGCTCGCCATCGGCCTCAAGCCCCGGCAATTCCCGCGCCCGCGCGCCGGTGGCAAGGATAACGTTCTTACCTGTTAAGGTTTCTTCACCTTTATCGGTTTTAACTGTGACTGTGTTCTTCCCCGAAAGGCGCGCCTCGCCCATGATCGTGGTGACCTTGTTCTTTTTCAACAAGTGGCCGATCCCGCTGTTTAGCTGTTTCGCCACCCCGCGCGAACGCTTCACGACGGCATCAAGGTCGAATTCGATCTTTCCGGCGCTCAGGCCAAATTCTTCGGCCCGGTGCATCAGGTGGAACACCTCGGACGAGCGCAACAGCGCCTTGGTCGGGATACAGCCCCAGTTCAGGCAAATACCGCCCATGTGTTCGCGCTCAACAATAGCCACCTTCAGGCCAAGCTGCGCACCGCGGATCGCCGCCACATAGCCGCCCGGCCCCGCGCCAATCACGACCATATCGTATGAGTTGTCAGCCATAACCATCTCCAGTTCTGAATATAGTTTGATATTAAACTAGTTTGGCAATCGCCGCAACGCAGCGCATTGACCCTACGGCATCACACCGCAGGGAACACATCAAGCTCTTGGGATGCTTGCGTTAATTCGCGCTTATTGCGCGGCCTGCAGCTCGCGCACTGTGGCGCCATACCCGCCTGCGTCGACGTAATCGCGCTCGGTATCGGTCGGTTTACGGCTCAGCGCGTCATTACGATAAGGGAATCGCCCGAACTGGCGGATCACTTCGCGGTGCGCCTTGGCATGAAGCAGGTTGCCCTCTCCGCTTTGCGGCATCCGCTCCTTCATCAGCCGGACACAGCGTTCCTGATCACACAGGTTCTCGGAATGCATCATTGGAAGATAGAAAAACTGGCGTCCCGGCTCGTCGATCTTCAAATCCCAGCCTTTGCTGATTGCCACCTTCGCTGCCGCCAGCGCGGCTGGGTCACTGGCAAATGCTTTGCCCTCGCCCCGGAACATGTTGCGCGGAAACTGGTCCAGCAGAATGACATAGGCCAGCGCTCCGCTCGGATAGGTCAGCCAGAGCGAATAAGCCCCTTCGCAGGCGTTTTGCCACGCCGTCAGGAACTTCTCGCGGATCGTCTCGTCCAAACTGTCCGAGACTTCATACCACCCCTTCGGCCCAACCTCGTCGAGCCAAAATTCCAACACATCTTCCGGACGGACCATAGGGTTGCCTCCTAACCACGTTGCGTCCCCAGTATTTATAAAAATGTTACACAGCATTCTTTCGCGTTGGATAGTAAAGAATTGTGACCAATTGCGACAAGTCAGGCCTCTGTGGTTATTGTGTCATCCTCCAAGCCTTCCTCCACGGCCCATTCCACTGCAACCGGAGAGGTCGACATGCTGACCGGGGCGTAACCGCTTGTATCCTCAACAGAAGGCGCCGCACGCCGGGTCATCCGCCACGCCGCATAGGCCGCCATCGCAACCAGCATCACCCCGAGGAAATAGAAATACCCCCGCGGCCCGAACACCTCCATGCTCCACCCAGTTGCCATCGGACCGGCAATCGCGCCCAAGCCGTTGATAAACACCAACCCGCCCGAAACCGACGCCATGTCGTCGACTTCGACAAAGTCGTTGGTATAGGCAATCAGCAATGAATAAAGCGGGTTTGATGTCCCTCCGATCACAAAGGCCGAAATCAGAAGCGCGGTGAACCCGCCGCTAAAGATCGCGCCAAGCAGCGCCCCCGTGGCGCCCAATGCCGCCACAAGGAAGATCAAAACCCGCCGGTCCATCCGGTCCGATACCCAGCCAAGCGGATATTGAAACAGGGTCGCTCCGATATAAAACGACGACACGAACATCGAAATCTGCCCAAGGCTCAAATTCGCCTGCCCGCCATAAACCGCGCTCATCCCGAACTGGGCCGAGAATATCGCGCCCAGCAAGAGCATGCCGACACAACCAAGGGGAGAAATGCGGTAGAGCGCCAACAAGCTCACGGGCTTGGAGCTTTCAAAGGCGGGCGTTGGTGAAATCGACAACAAAATCGGCGCGAACGAGATCGAAACCAGCACCGAGGGAATGACAAACAGGATAAACCCGCCCGGATCGGCCACCAGAAGCAAGCCCTGTGCCACGACGATCCCGATCATCTGAACCATCATATAAAGCGACAGCGCCTTGCCGCGCGTGTCATTCGTGGCCGAGTTGTTCAGCCAGCTTTCCGCCGTGACATAGACCCCAGAAAAGCCAAAGCCGATGATCACCCGCAACAAGGCCCAGACCCACGGGTTCGCCCATGTCGCATAAAGGATCAGCACCGCCGAAATGAACGAGGCCAGCGCCGCAAACACCCGCACATGCCCCACCCGCCGGATCATCCCCGGCGCAAGGTAAGACCCGCCAAGGAAGCCAACAAAGTAAGCCGACATCACCACCGACATCTCGTAGTTGGAGAAGCCCTCCATGCCGCCGCGCACACCCAGCAACGTGCCCTGAAGACCGTTCCCGACCATCAAGAGCATCATTCCAAGCAGCAAAGCCCATGAGGATGCCAAAACTCTGAACATATCGCGGTCCCTTCTTTTGCACGACGCCTACGAGTCGCGCCTGTCGGCGTCACGCCTCACACCGACATTTGGTGACGGTTTCAGACCTGCGGCACAAGCAACGATGCATCGCCATAAGAGAAAAAGCGATACTCGCTTGCAACCGCATGCGCATAAATCCGCGCGATCCGTTCCTGCCCCATAAGGGCCGATACCAGCATAAGCAACGTCGATTTCGGCAGGTGGAAATTTGTCATCAACGCATCCGCCACGCGGAACGTGAAGCCGGGGTAGATGAAGATATCCGTCTCGCCCTGCCATGGCGCAATCTCCCCCGCGCCGGCGGTTTCGATCAGCCTGAGCGCAGTGGTGCCGACCGGAATGATCCGCCCCCCGCAGCCTTCGTCGCCGCGATGTCGGCGGCGGCCTTTTCGCTGACTTCGCCCCATTCCGCGTGCATCTTGTGGGTCGTCACGTCATCCACCTTTACTGGCAAAAACGTCCCCGCCCCGACATGCAGCGTCACATGGCTAAAGCTGACCCCCTTGGCCTTCAGCGCCCCAAGCACGTCCGCATCAAAATGCAGGCTCGCGGTTGGGGCCGCCACCGCGCCGGGCCGCTTGGCCCAAACGGTCTGGTAATCCTCGCGGTCCTGTGCGTCCGCCTTGCGCAGCGCCTCGATATAAGGCGGCAGCGGCATCGCGCCCGCTTCGTCCAACGCCTTGTCAAAGGCATCACCCTCAAGGTTGAAGGACAAAACCGCCTGCCCCTCCGCCTTCGCCTCGCACGTCGCTTTCAGACCCGCGCCGAACACGATCACCTCGCCCTCGCGGATCTTGCGCAACGGCTTCAACAGCGCCGCCCAAGTGCCATCAGCGCGCGGCTCAATCAGGGTCACTTCCATCCGCGAGCGGGTCTCGCCCACGTCGCTCTGGCGCAACCGCTCGCCGCTCAGCCGCGCGGGGATCACCTTGGTATCGTTCAGCACAAGCCGGTCCCCGGGCCTAAGCCAATCCGCAAGGTCACGCACAACGGCATCGGTGATCTGATCCCCTTCTGCCACCAAAAGCCGCGCCGAACTACGCGGTGATGCAGGGCGGGTCGCGATCAGCCCCTCGGGCAAATCGAAATCAAAATCACTCAGCTTCATGTCAGGGTGCTTTTCTATTGAGTCAGCTTCGGGGGTGGGCGGCGAAAATCTCGCGAAACATGCCCGGCGTCAACAGCGAGAGCGGGTTGACCTGCACCTTTGGCTTGGCCGATGTCCCTTTCAGCCGATAGGTAAAGCCCACCAGCCCCTCGCCCTTGCGCGTCAGGACCGAGCCGACACCGTTGATCAGGTAGAACGGCGACACCGTGCCTTGCATGTTCATCGCGCCGCTATCCAGCGTGTAATATCCATCCATCGAAATCCCCATCGACGTGCCGATCGCGCTCGACTTGGTGATAATCGCCTGCGTTGGCGTCAGGCGAAAGCGTGCCTCGACCTCGGAAAACAAAATGCCCCGCCCGCTGAGCTGCTCTAGCAATCCAATCACGCTGATCGCATTGAGAAGCGCGGCCATCGCAGGCGCATTGCGCAGCCACACGCTCTTGACGGTCATCTGCCCGTCATAGCTGCCCGGTCCACCGCCCGGCACAAGCGTCAGGTCCAGCGCGCCGCCCCGCGCACTGGGGAACAGCCCGGCAGATTGGAACACCCCACCGGCATTGTCCGACTGAATACGAAACGCGCTTCTTCCGTTACGCGGCAGAACCCGGCCCGTTACCGACGCCCCGCCGTTTACCTTGCCGACAAAGCTGCCATCCATACCGCGCGCCGTGCTGAAATCTCCGCGAAAGCCGGTAAGCGCAATTCCTTCGCTGATCTTCAACCGGTCCAGCGTCACTTTGAGCGGGCCACCGCCCTTGCTTGCGCTCGACCCGGTGCCACTGCCCACCTCCGTCTGGCTCAAATCAACCGTGCCCCCCGACACCCGCACCTCGGGAGAGCGCCCCGCACCACGCCCGATCAACGTCACTGGCGCATCCAGCCAACTCCCCGCCCGCAGGCGCGCGAACCGCGCCTCGCGAAAACTTCCGTCGGAATTGAGCGACAAGCTCCCCGACGTCCGCAACCCCGGCGCGGTCAACGCGATCTTGTTCACCTCGACCGGCGCCCCCAGCCGCCCGGCCACCTCAAGCGTGCCGCGCGTGGCCTTGCCCATCGCCCAGTCAATCTGCGGTATCCTGAGCGCAAGCCCCGACAACCGCGAGCTTAGCGCGAAAACCGGCTTCTCGCCGCGTTGCATGTCGATGGTAATGCGCCCCGTGCTGGCGCCGGAAACGCTGCCCGATGGCAGGCCAATGTTGAACTCATCAACAAAGCGTTGGGACAGCTCGATCGTGCCTTCCAACCGGCTCTTGCCCGGCGCAGCACTCCCCGCCTTCGGCTTGCCCAGAGGCGCGGTGAAAACCCCCTCCACCGGCACTTGCCCGACCCGCGCCTTGCCGGAAATCTTAAGCTCCTTGCCGTTTGCCGTTGCTTTCAAAACTGGCGCCGCCGTGACCCGTCCGGGGATCAGGGTTTCGCTGCGCACGTTCTTGAGGTCGGCAACCACGTCATAGGTCACGTCCTCGACCGGTACTTTTTTCTTTAGGGAAAAACCGATTTTCCCGCGCACCTCTGCCCGCCCATCCGCGACCGTGACGCTCTGACCGGATTTCGTGATAAACTGAAACGGCTCCCGGTCCAGCATCGAAAGAACCGCCGTGATGGTGCTGCGCGTGTTCACCAGCACTTCGGCTGGCCCCTGTTTGACTGTCACATCAGGAATCTGAAACACCGTGCCCGTAATATCAAGCGCGCCGCCTTTTTCGGGCGTCACCAAACCGCCTTCCGCGCTCACCGTGAACATATTGCGAAACAACGTCGCGTGGCCGCGTGCGCCGCGGACCGGCGGCATGGTCTTCATGAACAGGGTGTCCAACGCTTCGAACTCAAACCCCAGTTGCGTGATCGGCTTTTGCTCCGGCTCCCATTTCAGGCCAAGCTGAATGTTGCGGATCAGCCCGCCCAACACATTGCGCTCGATCCAGTCGCGCGTATTGGTGCTCAACTCCGCGGGCCACAATTCCAAAAGCCGATCCGGGCTAAGCTGGTCCATCTTCGCGGCAAGACTGACATCCCATCCCTTGGCCCCCGCCCGCAAATCGCCGCTCACCACCAGCTTGCCATCACTATCGCGCAACGTCAGTTGCCCAATAGAAAGCTGGAACGGATCAAGATTGAGCCTTGCGTCCATCAGGACGTTCGAAAATGTCACCGGCTCGTCGTAATACGCCATCGGATTGGCCTGAATATCTCTCAGCCGCATTTGGCTGACGAATTCAGTGGGCAGACCATTCTTGATTTTACCAAGCACCACCTTGCCCTCGGCCCGCGCCGACCCCCACGCGGTATCAACCGACATTTCGTTAAACTGCATCGCCTGACTGTCAGGCGCATAGGTGAAATAGCTTCTAGCCGAGCGGAACGGCACCGGCTTGGTCTGATCCGTGGGCTGCATCACCCCTTCGCCGATATGCAACGTGGCATACAATGGCCCAAGCGCCCCCGCATCATCCGTCGACGCACGCAGCGCACCCGCGATCGGCGCGCGCAAGACATTCAGCCAGACAAGAGCCGCAGATTGCGCCGCAATGTCTGCCGCGCGCAAATCCGAGAAATTCATGCCAAAGGTGGCCGCCGCAGACCCAATCCGGCTCTGATAGCTCATTTCAATCGCCGCCGCCGATGCTCCGCCGCTCAGAACCGCAAAATCTCCGCGCAGCGTCAGAATAGCCCTCAATGCGCGTCAAACTGATCCGCCCGCCATCCACGGTCCAGGCCCGCCCGGCGCGCGCGTCTTCGTAACGAATGGTTAAACCATCTGCGGTAAAACTTGTCAGGTCGGCAAAGGCTGGGCTTATCAACGCACGGTCAACTTGTTCGATCAATTGCACGAAACTCGCCGCCTGCGACGCGGCGGGCGTCGCCTGATCAAAGCTCAGGCGCACGCGGCCGGATTCGTCACGCCGCAAAACCAGCTGCGCCCCGGTCAGCCAGATCTGCGCTGGCTGCACCTGTCCCTTAATCAGCGGTGAAAGCGCCAGCGTGCTTTCCACATCGGACAGGCGCACAACATGCTCGCCCGCAGCGCCCAGCACCTCAACATCGTCCAGCTTGACGCGCGGCAACCACATGTCCTCAACAATCAGGCTCACACCGCCCAGCCGAACCTGCGCCATCTGAAACTGGTTGTTGATCTGCGTCTCGATCCTGCTCTTAAGCCATTCCGGCGCCACCAACGGGCGCCCAATCATCAAAAACGCCGCAAGCCCAACCAACACCACCAGCACAAGCATAGAGAATAGCGCTGCCAACCCCAGCTTGCGCCGAAGCGGCCTCTTCTTGCCCTTGCCCGGCTTTGCCTCCGCGTCTTCGCTCGGCAATGCAGGGTCTTCGGCAGGCATATCGGTAGGTGTGTCGCTCATTCAGGCCTTTGTTGCGCAGGATTGATCCCGTCTAGGTGACGCGTATAACTCCCCTACTATTCTCGCTGCTTACGCCCTAATATGAAACCAGAATTTCCGTGAACACCCTCCGCCAACCCCCAAGGAGCTGCCCGTGCCCGACCTTCCCTATGCCGCCCCGGATTTCACCCTGCCATTTGACAAGGGCGACACCGTCACCCTCTCGGCGGTAAAGCCCGCGCCGGTTGTCTTGTTTTTCTACCCGCGCGACAACACCTCCGGCTGCACCAAAGAAGCCATCGCCTTTTCCTTGCTCAAACCCGATTTTGATGCGCTCGGTGTCAAGGTGTACGGCCTCTCGAAAGACAGCATCGCCAGTCATGAGAAATTCGCGAGCAAGCAAGAGTTGACGATTGACCTGCTCTCGGATGAACACGGCTCCGCCTGCGAAGATTTTGGCGTCTGGCAAGAGAAAAAGATGTATGGAAAAACCTTCATGGGCATCGTGCGCTCGACGTTCCTGATTGACGCTTCTGGTCAGGTCGTACGCGAATGGCGCAAGGTAAAAGTCGACGGTCACGCCGAAGAGGTGCTGACTGCCGCCAAGGCGCTCTGAATGACGCTGAGCCTTGCAAATATGGCCGAAGAGGTGCTGCGCTGTCCGGATGGTCGCGCCAAAACGGCGCTGTCTCACGCGCACGCCGCTCGCTGGCGCGCGGCGCGCGCCGCCGGTGAACCGCTTGAAATCGGCAAGGCCATGCCGCCGCTCCACCCCGCGCGCCCGCCCCAACCCGAACTCCTCGATCCCCGCGACGTGCCGCGCCGACGCCCCGGAAGCCCGCAGGGCCGCATCGCTCTTTTGCATGCCGTGGCACATATCGAGCTTAACGCCGTTGACTTACACTGGGACATTATCGCCCGGTTTAGCGACATTGACATGCCGCTTGGCTATTACGACGACTGGGTCAAGGCCGCAGACGAAGAATCTAAACATTTCAACCTGATGTGCGACTGCCTTGAAGCGTTGGGAAGCCACTATGGCGCCCTGCCTGCGCATGCAGGCATGTGGCGCGCCGCAGAAGATACAGTGGATGACATCATGGGCCGTCTGGCCGTTGTGCCAATGGTGCTCGAGGCCCGAGGCCTTGATGTGACCCCCGGCATGATCAAGATTTTCCGCAACGCCAAAGAGACCCAGGCCGTTGACGCGCTTGAAACGATCTATGCCGAAGAGGTTAGCCATGTGGCCTATGGCTCCAAGTGGTTCCACTTCCTTTGCGGCCGCCATAACATTGACCCTACGGGGGAGTTTCACCGCCTCGTGCGCAATTATTTCCACGGCGCACTCAAGCCCCCCTTCAACGAAGAAAAGCGCGCCGAGGCCGGCATCCCCCCTGATTTCTATTGGCCCCTGACAGAGCAAGACTGAAACCGGCTTCACTGCGTCAGACAAGTGCCTAATATCGGCGGATTTTCGCCGGATACCGTACTGCCCCAGCGTCACAGCGAATCGTGCGGCCCAAAGACCTTGCCCTAGGGCAACCCACTCGCTAATCACTCTCTGGGCGGTTGTGGCCTCTGGGATACAGCGCTCTCTTTGGGATGGGACGAAGGGACAGGTTTCCGTGCGATCACGACTGGCTATCCGCTTTCACGCAGTGCTTGAGCGCTATTTCCCCGAACGCCGCCTATTCTTGCGTTCGGATGCCGATACACGCTTCATTCGCCTGCGGCCGGGCGTTCAGCTCGTCGGCTTTCTGGGAAGTGCTGCGATTGTCTCTTGGGCGATCATTGCAACCGCGATCCTGTTGATGGATCTGATTGGTTCCGGCAACTTCCGCGAACAGGCCAAGCGCGATCAACGCACTTATGAAGCCCGCCTCAATTTCCTCGCCGGACAACGTGACAGCCGCGCAGAAGAGGCGCTCGCCGCGCAGGACCGTTTCAACTCCGCATTGGCACAAATCTCGGTGATGCAATCGGAACTCCTCGCCTCCGAAACCCGCCGCCGCGAGCTTGAAACCGGGATCGAGGTTATTCAGACCACCCTGCGCAGCGCCATGAAGGAACGGGATCAAGCCCGTGTCGCCCTTGGCGAATTGAAAACTGCGCTGGCCGAAAGTGGCTCGAACGGCACCCTGCCCGGGTCCAACCCGGCCCTTGATGGGGCCATCGCCGCCCTACAAGGTGCCCTCTCTGAAACCGCCGCCGAGCGTGACAAAGTCATCGCCGACGCGCAAAACGCACTGCATCAAGCCGATGAAATGGCTCTGAAAATCAAGCTGATGCAGGATCAGAACGATCAGATTTTCCGCCAGCTCGAAGAGGCCATGACGATTTCGGTCAAACCTCTGGACAAGATGTTCCGGCAGGCCGGTATGAACACCGACTCGATCCTCAAGCAGGTGCGCCGCGGCTATTCCGGCCAAGGTGGGCCGCTGATGCCCCTCACCTTTTCTACCAAGGGCGAAGAGCCGGGCGTCGATGCCAACCGTGCCAACCGCATCCTGAACCAGATGGACCGCCTCAACCTGTATCGTATTGCGGCCACCAAAGCGCCTTTTGCTATTCCTGTTAAATCCAGCTTCCGTTTCACCTCGGGCTTTGGTTACCGCCGTGACCCCAAGACCGGCGGACGCCGCCTGCACAAGGGCGTGGACTTCGCCAGCAGCGTCGGCACCCCCCTCTATGCGACCGCCGATGGTGTGGTCACCCATGCGGGTTGGGGCTCGGGCTATGGCCGTCTGGTTAAGATCCAGCACGAGTTCGGAATCGAAACCCGCTACGCCCATCTGAACAAAATTCGCGTGAAAGTTGGACAAAGAGTCTCGCGCGGCCAGCGTATTGGTGATATGGGAGCCTCTGGACGTGTCACTGGCCCCCACCTGCATTACGAAGTGCGCGTTGGCGGGAAGGCCGTTAACCCCATGATCTACATCAAGGCTGCGAACAATGTTTTCTAAAAGCAAAATCAACGAGCCCGGCGCCAAGCCGGAGGCACCGAAACCCGCAGACGCCGCTGCCAAGCCCGCAGCGCCGCAAGCTGGGTCCGAGTTCAAATCCTCCTCGGCACCGGCCACCCCCAAGGCCAAACCGCCAGCATCCGTGCTCTCTGCCGACCTGCACATCACCGGCAATCTTAAAACCACCGGCGATATTCAGATCGAAGGCACAGTTGAGGGCGACATTCGTGCCCACCTTCTCACCGTTGGCGATGGTGCCACCGTCAAAGGCGAAGTGATTGCGGATGACGTCGTGGTCAATGGCCGCATCGTGGGTCGTGTGCGCGGCCTCAAAGTACGCCTGACCTCGACCGCACGGGTCGAAGGCGACATCATTCACAAGACCATTGCAATCGAAAGCGGCGCGCATTTCGAAGGGTCGGTTCAGCGTCAGGACGACCCGCTGTCCAAGACCCCGGCGACCCCGGCACCTAAACCGGCAAGCTAAACGCGATCTAGCTATAAGAAATAGAACGGGCGCCTGATTTAAGGCGCCCTTTTCATTTGCAGCTATGGCCGCTGCTACGCGTCCAATTCGGCGTCCCAATACAGGAAATCCATCCAGCTTTCATGCAAATGGCCCGGTGGAAACTTCCGCCCCAGATTACGCAATTCTTCGGCGGCGGGCATCCGCGGTGTCTTGAACAGGTTCATCCCCGCCCTGCGCAGGCTTTTCGAACCTTTCTTGAGGTTGCAGGGGCTGCACGCGGCCACCACATTCTCCCAGCTCGTCACCCCGCCCGATGCGCGCGGCACCACGTGGTCAAAGGTAAGATCTCCTTTCGAACCACAATACTGACAGCGGAATTCATCCCTCAAAAAAAGATTAAAGCGCGTGAAGGCCACGCGCTTTCCCAGTTTTACATAATCTTTCAGAACAACCACCGAAGGGATCCTGATCTCGGTGCTTGGAGAGCGCACCACCTGATCATATTCGGCGACGATATCCACCCTGTCGAGCCAGGCCGCCTTGACCGCCTCCTGCCAAGGCCAGAGGCTGAGCGGGTAATAGGAAAGCGGCCTGTAATCCGCATTGAGAACCAAGGCCGGGTAATGCTTCAATGCCCCCGGCTGTCTGACAAAATCCGCTCTAAAATCTCCGTCCATCGTCCGTCCTGCTCTTGCAATGCCCCGGCTTTGCCATCTGCCTTTGTGGGTCGTTGACTTGGCTCCACTATATATCGTGGCAAGCATCCGACAAGCCCCACGATATGCGCTCAGTTGATTTCGAATACTATGCGAACGCAACAAGTTGGTGACGATCAAGCTAAGGTTTCTAACCCGTTGAAACGGCTACCTGAAACCAACCGGGGCTACGCAGATCTTTCACCGCGCCGATTGCACAAAAAATAGAACTGCTTCCGTGGCCCGAGCCTAGGCGACAAGAGAATCAACGCGCCTTATAGCGCGCAGTCCCATCAATCAGAAAGACTGCAATCAAATCCCACGCGGGCTATTCGCTTGCACGCTGCTTTTCGATCTCGCGCCAACGCTTCACATTTGCGTTGTGCTCTTCCAGCGTAGTGGCAAATGCATGCCCCCCGGTCCCATCGGCAACAAAAAAGATAAACTCTGTGCTGTCCGGGTTCACCGCTGCCTCAAGACTTGCACGCCCCGGATTGGCGATCGGGGTCGGCGGCAGCCCTTCGATAACATAAGTGTTATAGGGCGTCGCCTTGCGCAGCTCGCTCTGACGCAAGCCACGGCCCAAAACACCCTGACCGTTGGTGATGCCGTAGATAACAGTAGGGTCGGTTTGCAACCGCATCCCCTTGTTCAGCCGGTTAATAAAAACGCTGGCCACCTGTCGCCGTTCTTCCGGCACGCCGGTCTCTTTCTCGATGATCGAAGCCAGAACAAGCATCTCCTCCGGGCTGGACAATGGAAGCGAACTGTCGCGTCCCTCCCATGCAGCTGCCAAAAACGCGGCTTGCGCATCCTGCATTTTCTTAATTAGCGCGGCTCTGTCGTCGCCAACGCGCACTTCGTAACTGTCCGGCGCCAACATACCCTCGGGCGGGATATCGGTGATCTCACCCTTTAGAACGTCAATGCTTTTGAGCGCTTCAACGACCTGCCAACTGGTCACGCCCTCGGCCATTGCAATGCGATACCGGGTATCGTTTTGAGCGCGCACCTTGGTGAATTCTTCAGGCGCCGCTGCTTCTTCAGGGTTGAAGTTAGCCACTTCAACAAATTGGTTTGTGGCGGGGTCAAGCGTGCGCACCTGCACCGATTGCCGCGTCACCCCGATCCGATAGACGACCTCAGTGCCACAGGTGCTTGCCCCGCCCCGCGTCACGATTTCCGCAATCTCTGACATCGACGCGCCATCAGGTACAAGAAAGGACCCTGCCTTTAGCTGGCTGGTCAAATCGCTGTAGTCCATGCCCAAGCGGAAAATCATCCCAGAAGAAACAGCGCCCTCGCTTTCCAACTGGTTAGAGACACGGCTGACATTGCTCCCGCGTTCAACCCGCAGGCAGATCGGCTCTTCCAGAGGGCCCTCGGCGGTATATTCCGACTGTCCCCAAAGGATAACCCCGCCAATCAGAAAGACGATCACGATCAACATCGTAATCGCGTTCGAGGCAAAATGTCGCCACATGTGGTTAGACCTTTTTGAAGATCACGCTGGCATTGGTGCCACCGAAACCAAAGCTATTGGAGAGCGCCACGTTGACTTCACGCTCACGCTTGACGTTGGGAGCCAGATCAAGCGGCGTTTCGACCGCAGGCGTATCAAGGTTGATGGTCGGCGGCACAACTTGATCGCGAATGGCAAGGATCGAAAAGATCGCCTCGATCGCGCCAGCAGCGCCTAGCAAATGCCCCGTCATCGACTTGGTCGATGACATGGTCACCTTGCCCGCAGCATCGCCCAACAGCTTCTCAACCGCCGCAAGCTCGATCACGTCGGCCATCGTCGAGGTGCCATGCGCATTGATGTAGTCAAGCTCAGCCGGCGCAACCCCTGCGTCCTTCAACGCCGCGTTCATCGAGCGGAATCCGCCATCACCATCCTCGCTTGGCGCCGTGATGTGATACGCATCGCCCGACAGGCCATAGCCGCCCACTTCGGCGTAAATCTTGGCGCCACGCGCCTTGGCGTGTTCGTATTCTTCCAAAACAACGACGCCAGCGCCCTCACCCATGACAAACCCGTCACGGTCCGCATCATAGGGGCGGCTTGCAGATTGCGGATCGTCACTGCGCTTGGTCGACAACGCCTTGCATGCGTTAAAGCCCGCGATCCCGATCTCGCAAATCGCCGCCTCGGCGCCACCGGCGACCATTACATCTGCATCGCCATATTTGATAAGCCGCGTCGCATCGCCAATCGCGTGAGCACCCGTCGAACAAGCCGTAACGACCGCATGGTTTGGACCTTTGAAACCATAACGAATCTGCACTTGCCCAGAGATCAGATTGATCAAAGCCCCCGGAATAAAAAATGGAGATACCCGGCGCGGGCCTTTTTCAGCCATCAAAAGCGTTGTCGCCTCAATGGATTTCAGCCCGCCAATCCCCGAACCGATCATTACGCCAGTGCGCAGCAAGCTCTCTTCGTCGTCCGGGGTCCAGTCCGCATCCTTGACCGCCTGCTCCGCAGCAGCAATGCCATAGAGGATGAAATCATCAATCTTACGACGTTCTTTGGGCTCGACCCAATCGTCTGAATTGAACGTCCCGTCGGTGCCGTCGCCGTGTTTGACCTCACAGGCGTAGTCAGTGGTCACACGTGAGGTGTCGAATTGTGCAATTTTGCCCGCGCCGGATTTGCCCGCAAGCAAACGGCTCCAGCTTTCTTCGACTCCTGTAGCCAAAGGTGTAACCAGTCCAAGCCCTGTAACTACCACTCGACGCATGAGAATGCCCCTTCCCCACGGAATTTTGTTTCAGCGTTGTTTACGCGGCTTGGGCCACTGGGGCAAGAGGCAGGGCAAATCGCGCGACCCTGCAATTCCCTGTTCAGAGAAATTCCGCCACTCGTTCTGCTGAGGGCTGCGCAATAGACAGCGCCTCAACAAGATCGACATCCTGTGCAAACAGCGCCCGGCCCACCAGCGTTCCCGCGATATTGGGCACGTGGCTGAGCCGTGCGATATCATCAACCCCGCGCACAAGCCCGCTCGCGATCACCGGATGGCGCGTCTGGGCGGCAAGGGCAGTGATCACCCCCAAGGTGCCATCGCTTTCCTCGATATCGCTATCAATATCGGTGATCAGAACCCCGGCTAACGGGTCGCCAGCATAGCTTTGCAAGAAGGCCTCTGGGGCAATTGCAGCGGGCGCTTGCCAACCATCGGTCATCAGCTGGCCCTGCCAGATATCCAGTGCCAACACGATCTGGTCCGGATAGTCACGCGCCAAGCGTTTCACGGTGTCGGGGTCACGCGCAGGCAAGGTTCCAAGCACAATGCGCCCGGCCCCCTTGTCGATCCAACCAGACACCTGCTCAGCAGAGCGAAACCCACCGGCAAGCTGCACCGAGGCTGGCACGACCCTGATAATCTCTTCGATCAAACCAGCGTTGTTGCCCGTCCCGGCAATCGCATCGAAATCTGTTACGTGAACCCAATGCGCACCCTCCGCCGCCCATTTTTGAACGGTTTCAACAGGATCGACGTGAAAAATCGACGGTTCATCAAACCGTCCGCGCCGAAGTGTTACACATTTTCCGTTTTGCAGTTCCAATGTTGGATAGATGATCATGGCAGCCCTCCAAAGAAGACCGCGCCGCACCATGCGTCGCGTCAATTCAGTCAGAGCTTAATGATACACGATTTTGCAACTTATCTCGAATCGACAGGTTGCACTTCAATTGCGGCCAAAGCCGCTGATTGCGTCGATGAGGCAAGCTGAAACGAAAAAAACGGCCCCCACCAATCGGTAGGAGCCGTTTAAAATCTCGTGATGCGTTAGGCTATCAGGCCGCTTCGGTGATGAACTTTACAGCATCGCCAAAGGTCTGGATGGTCTCGGCCGCGTCATCAGGAATCTCGATGCCGAACTCTTCTTCGAAGGCCATTACCAGTTCCACAGTGTCAAGGCTGTCTGCGCCAAGATCGTCAATGAAAGATGCGTTTTCGACAACTTTGTCTTCTTCCACACCCAAGTGCTCAACAACGATTTTCTTCACGCGGTCTGCGACGTCGCTCATGTTACAATCCTCATGTTCTTCGGACCACTTGGCCCTGTTCCTGCCCTCGCCCCTCGGGGTCAGAGGTTCTGCCCCTTGCGGGGCGCTCTCCCCTCGCACAGGCGTGGGACATCACGGCCCGTTTTAGCACGGACACAAGTGAATCTGCGCCGCCTATAGCATATGGCGCGGCCAAGGCAAACGCTTTCGCGCCGCCTTGGCCGAATTGCTCAGAGCATCGCCATGCCGCCATTTACGTGCAACGTCGATCCTGTGACATACCCGGCTTCCGGGCTCGCAAGATAGAGCACCGCTGCGGCGATTTCTTCGGCGGCGCCCATGCGGGCCGCAGGAATCTGCGCGTTGATCTTGTCTTTTTGGTCATCACTCAGCTTGTCAGTCATCGCCGTCGCAATAAAGCCTGGCGCTACAGAATTGGCCGTAATCCCGCGCGAGGCAACCTCATAAGCAATGGACTTCGTAAGCCCCACCATGCCGGCCTTTGATGCGGCATAGTTCGCCTGACCGGGATTGCCCGTCGCCCCAACAATCGAGGAGATGTTGATAATCCGGCCCCATCGCGCCTTCATCATTGGGCGCATGACGCCACGGCACAGCCGCATGGTCGAGGTTAGGTTCACATCGAGAACGCTCTGCCATTCGTCATCCGACATCCGCATAAAAATCTGATCGCGCGTGATGCCAGCGTTGTTCACCAGGATATCAACGCTGCCCATTGCCTCGATTGCCTGTTTGGGCAACGCATCAACTGCTTCCGCATCACTCAGGTTACAAGGCAAAACGAAAGCGCGCTCGCCCAACTCTGCGGCCAGTGCCTCAAGCGGCTCAACCCGCGTTCCGGACAGCGCAACACTTGCGCCTGCCGCGTGCAACGCTTTGGCAATTGCGCCGCCAATTCCGCCCGAAGCGCCCGTCACCAACGCGCATTTTCCTGTCAGATCGAACATTTTCTTCGCCTTTCAATTTCAACTATGCCGCACCGCAGGACGGCTTTAGCCGTCCAAAGCAGCCTTTACATCATCCGGCGTTCCGACCGCCTGACAGACAATTGCGCGGTTGATCCGGCGCACCATTCCCGAAAGCGCTTTTCCGGCGCCGATCTCCCAAATGCTGGTCACGCCTGCAGCGTCCATCGCCATCACGGACTCACGCCAGCGAACCGAGCCTGTCACCTGCTCGACCAGCAAATTGCGAATCTCAGCCGGATCGCTCACCGGAGCGGCGCGCACATTGGCGATCAAGGGAACCGCCGGAGCCTTAATATCTACATTTGCAAGCGCCTCGGCCATGACATCTGCGGCTGGCTGCATTAACGCGCAATGGAACGGTGCCGAAACCGGAAGCAAGACCGCGCGCTTAGCGCCGCGCTCCTTTGCCAGATCAACAGCACGCTCCACCGCCGCCTTGTGACCGGAAACAACCACCTGTCCTGGATCGTTATCGTTTGCCGCCTGACACACTTCACCCTGCGCCGCCTCTTGCGCCACTGCACGGGCTGCGTCGAAATCGAGCCCGAGAAGTGCCGCCATCGCGCCAACACCGACCGGAACAGCGTCCTGCATGGCCTTCCCACGCGTGCGCAACAACCGTGCCGTATCAGTGATAGACAGCGCACCGGCCGCTGCTAGAGCCGAATATTCGCCAAGGCTATGCCCTGCAACAAAGGCGGCCGTCTCAATCGTAAGGCCTTCGGCCTCCAAAGCACGCATCGCGGCGAGCGATGTGGCCATCAAAGCAGGCTGCGCGTTCTGGGTGAGGGTCAATTGGTCCTGCTCCCCCTCCCAGATCACACTGGAAAGCTTTTCACCCAACGCGTCATCAACTTCGTCGAAAACAGCTTTGGATGCGGGATAGGCAGCGGCCAGAGCCTGCCCCATACTGATGGTTTGGGCACCTTGCCCCGGAAAAACGAATGCGCGGCTCATTAGCCCCTCCCGAAATCATATCTTTGATCGGGATATCGTGCCGCGCGGTTCAGTGCAACGCCAAGCCAAACCGCCAAACAGGAAACCGCCCTCCTCTGGCAAGAGGCGAGCGGTGAATTTCGATAAGCCCCGCATAGTCGGGATATGAAAAGATCAGGCTGCGCGGCTAAACGCCGGGCCAAGTGCCGCGCGAATTTCATCAAGGTCACCGGCGTTCTCGACCGGGACTTCAAGAATGGACTGACCGTGGTGATCGCGTGCGATCAACATGCCATCGCGAAAATCCACTTCGCTCAGATCATCATAAGCGACTTCGAATGTATCTTCGACGCGCCCACGGTCGTTGCGTTCAATCACACGCAGAATACCGCGACGGCTATCAAGCTGCACTTCGGGGTGCGTGTCGCGACGTGCGGCGACAAGAAACATCGAACCACCGATCATAAGGAAGATAGACAAGCCAAGTTTTATCAACATCAGCGCCGGATCAAAGCTTGCGCCCGGAACTAACCAAAGACCAAGAGCTGCGACGCAAAGAACCACGCCGAAAAATGTTGCCAGCGCAGCGCTTGTGGCGTGACCTTCGATAGCCACTTCTGGGCTATCCTCGATGTTCAGAATATCGGGCATTGCAACCATGTCTCAGTCCCTTTTTCGCAACCCGGCCTTGTGTCTGGCCTTTTGTTGAGATTGAATTTCGGTGAACAAAGCGTCGCCAATTGGGTTCAATTGAGAAAAGTTTCGGACCGAATGGGGCAAAAGCAGGGCGCTTCCGCTCGACTGGTCACAATTCAGACGCAGCAGAAGCCGGAAATCGGGATCATCCGTGCTTGCGTCACCCTGCAATCCATCGTAAAGACGCGCGATCTTTCGCAATGATACACACCCGCGCAGTCTCTCGTGGAGGAGCCGCGAAAGATCTTAGTTGGCCCCTCCTATGAAATGCGCTTGAAAATGAAGGGAATGCACATGCCGCTTTATGAGCATGTATTCATCTCGCGCCAGGATCTTTCCAACACCCAGGCCGAGGGTCTTATCGAACATTTTGGCACCGTCCTCTCGGACAACGGCGGCACGCTGGTTGATCACGAGTATTGGGGCGTCAAAACGATGGCTTACAAGATCAACAAAAACCGCAAGGGCCACTATGCCTACCTGCGTTCGGACGCACCTGCGCCCGCCGTTCAGGAAATGGAACGTCTTATGCGCCTGCATGATGACGTGATGCGCATCTTGACCATCAAGGTCGATGAGCACGCCGAAGGCCCGTCGGTTCAAATGCAAAAACGTGACGAACGCGACAACCGTCGCGAGCGCCGCTGAACGCCCGGATAGAAAGGACATAAACCATGGCTGCAAAACCATTTTTCCGCCGCCGCAAGGTCTGCCCGTTCTCGGGTGAGAATGCGCCGAAAATCGACTATAAGGACACGAAACTCCTGCAACGCTATATTTCCGAGCGTGGCAAAATCGTGCCCAGCCGTATCACCGCCGTCTCGGCCAAGAAGCAACGGGAACTGGCCCGCGCCATCAAACGCGCGCGTTTCCTCGCCCTGCTTCCCTACGCCGTGAAGTAAGGAGAAAAGCAAATGCAAGTTATCCTTCTTGAACGTGTGGCCAAGCTTGGCCAGATGGGCGACGTGGTTGATGTTAAACCCGGCTTCGCTCGCAACTTCCTGCTGCCCCAAGGCAAGGCGCTGACCGCGTCAGATGCCAATGTGGCCGGTTTCGAAGCGCAAAAAGCCCAGCTTGAAGCGCGCAACCTCGAAACCAAGAAAGAAGCCGAATCCCTGGCGGCCAAACTCGACGGTCAGCAGTTCATCGTGATTCGCTCGGCTTCGGATGCAGGCGCACTTTACGGGTCGGTCACGCCCCGCGATGCCGCCGATGCCGCAACCGAAGACGGTTTCTCCGTCGATAAGAAGCAAATCGTTCTGTCGCGCCCAATCAAATATCTGGGCCTGCACGATGTGCACGTCGTTCTCCACCCCGAAGTGGAAGCAACTATTCAGCTGAACGTTGCACGTTCGGCAGAAGAAGCACAGTTGCAAGCCTCCGGCAAATCGATTCAGGAACTGGCCGCCGAAGAGGAAGCCGCTGCTGAATTCGAAATCGCTGAGCTGTTTGACGATATCGGCGCGGCCGCATCCGAAGACGACGACCTTGCCGAAGCCGCAGGTGTCGAAGTTGAGGGCGAAGGCGAACCCGTCGAAGGCGACACCAAGGGCGAAGACGAAGCCTGAGCTTTGTCAAAATCCTAATCAATGAGGCGCCGCGCGTTCTTTCGCGCGGCGTTTTTTTTGCCTGCCAACCTGATAAAGCTCCGATCGCAGCAACATCTGAGCTGCGGTGGGCGAGGTCTCGCCAGCCGCGACAAGTTACGACAAGCGCCCCTTTCACGCGTCTCGTGAAAGCTTATACTCCCGACATGGTCCAATTCACACGCCGAAACCTTCTCGTTGGCATCGCTGCCCTGCCCTGGCTTTCAGCTTGTGCAACACAGCAGAGAAAATCCACTGCCCCAAAAGCAGGCGGCTACAACCCGCCTCTCTTTCCGAACGAGACACCCGAGCTGCGCCTGCTGATCAACAAATGGGCCGATCATTATGAAGTTCCCCGCGATCTGGTCCATCGTCAAATCGTGCGCGAAAGCACCCATCGCCCTTGGGCGCGCAATGGTCCCTACTACGGCCTGATGCAGATTTTGCCCGCCACCGCGCGCGGCATGGGCCATCGGGGTCCGGCTTCGGAATTACTCGATGCCAACACCAACCTTAAGTATGCGGTCAAATACCTCCGGGGCGCATGGATGGTGTCGGGCGGAGATCGCGACAAGGCCGTGATGTGGTATGCGCGTGGCTACTATTACGAGGCCAAGCGGCTCGGCCTGCTCAAAGAGACCGGCCTCAGACCCTAAACGCGCCCTTGCGCAAGGTCGTAAGCATCCTTACCATGTTCTCACAAGTTACCTTGGGAGGGGGACCTATGTACGACGACATCAATGATTTTGACCTGATGAGCATCGACCAAGCTTTTATCAACAACCCTTACCCAACTTTACACAAACTCCGCAGTGACAGCCCAGTGCATCGAAACGGCGACGGGTCTGTCTTTCTAACCCGCCACGCCGATTGCCAAAAAGTCTATCAATCTCGGGCGATGCTTAGCGACAAAACCGATGAATTTGGCCGTAAATTTGGACAATGCCCGCTTCATACCCACCACACCACGTCGCTCATCTTCAATGATCCACCGTATCACACCACCGTGCGTAAACTGATTTCAGGGGCCTTCACCCCGCGCAAACTCGCTGAATTCGAACCTTTGATCGACGAGATCGTCGACCGTTTGCTCGATAAAGTAGAGGATATGGGCGAGTTGGACCTGATCGAGCATTTTGCCAAGGCCCTGCCAACCGAAATCATTTCCTTCATGCTTGGAATTCCAGAAAGCAATCGCTCAAAACTGCGCGATTTTTCGTTGGCAATTCTCGGGGCGCTCGACCCGGTTGTTCCCCAAGAGCGCATGCAAGCAGGCAATGACGCCGTCACCGAGTTTTCCGAGATCCTTGATGATCTGATCAACCACCGCCGCGCCAACCCGGAAGGTGCGGCACAAGGCGAAGTTTTGGATTCCTTGATTTTTGGGGAGCATGACGGGCACACTTTGACCCAAGAAGAACTGATCCAGAATTGTATCTTCCTTCTGAATGCAGGTCATGAAACCACGACCAGCCTTGTCGGCAATTCCGTGGGCATTTTGCTTGGTGCGCCTGAGCAGCATCGAAAACTGCAAGAGACCCCTCTCATATCTCGACTGCTGTCGAAGAGTTCCTGCGCGTTGAATCGCCTCTACAAATCGGCAATCGGCTTACAGGTGAAGAGATCACCCTTTCCGGCGGAGAGGTGCTGCCCAAAGGGACCTATATCCACACATCTATCGCCGCCGCCAACCGCGACCCTGCGGTGTTTGAGACGCCAGACGCTGTCGATATTACGCGCAAACCCAACCGCCATATCGCCTTCATCACCGGAATACATGTTTGCCTTGGTGCAACCCTCGCCCGGATCGAAGGGCGCATCGCACTGGGCAAATTCGTGCGTCGCTTTCCTAAATTGCAAGTCAATGGGGAAAGCGAATTGGTGCCTTTGGCGCGGTTTCGCGGCTACGCGCGCTTACCTGTGCGCGTGAACTAGGTTTCCATTACGGCTAGGGTCCCTATCCTAGCCGCCAAAATTTTCGCCCAGCGACTGAGGCTCCATTCGGATCAGCCGAGAGTCTTTGACCGCCGCTTGCCGGTGGACCATCGCTTCGCGGTATTCACTGTCCTTGATCATACTGACAAAGGCATCAACCGATGGGTATTCGGCAATAAAGCAAAGGTCCCATTCTTCGCTATCCTGAGGACCGATCAACATGGCTTCCATCTTGCCACGCCAAACAATTCGCCCCCCCAACCGCTCAAGGATATGCGCGGTTTCGTGGCCATAAGTCGCGTATGCTTCAGCCCCGCTGACCTTGCGCCCATCCTCGTACTGCGCCTCATCACGCAATGCGACACAGTTCAGCATATGGATCGGCCCGTCGCGCTCAACATTGCGAAACGCGCTGAATTCCTCGCCCGTGAAACCAAGATGCGCCATATTAGTCTCCCTTTTAGGCAAGCCTGCATCGCAGTGCGGACGCGGTCAACTTGCAAGGCCTTGTGACGCTGCGACAATCGTGACCATAGTCGCGCCAAATAAAGCAAAGAGGCCCCCATGTCCGACACGCATATCACCCGCTTTTTTGACATGCTTCATAGCCGGTCCGCCGCCCTTGAACCTGGCGCACCAGTCCCCGACCCACTGGTAATGAGCTCGGTTTTCGCCCTGCCAGAGCAGCCGGACCCGAACCGCACTTATGGTCGTGGAAATTCTCCAACGCTGGAAGCCCTTGAAACCCGCCTTGCGGCGCTCGAAGGGGCGCCATGCTTGTCGTTTCCTTCTGGCATGGGCGCATACGCCGGGTTGCTTATGGCAATGTTAAAGCACGGCAACAGGGTTCTCGCTTTGTCCGATGGCTACTACGCTGCGCGCAATCTTCTGACCGATATCCTCGCTCCCTTTGGGGTTGCGTGTGACACGTGTCCGGCCGCCGAAATCGAACATGCTGTGCTCGACGCCTTTGATGTTGTCATAGTTGAGACACCGTCGAACCCCGGCCTAGACCTGATCGACATCGCCGCCCTCGCCACGAAGTGCCACGATGCAGGGGCCAAGCTAGTGGTGGATAATACTGTCTGCACGCCACTCCTGCAAAACCCTCTGGATTTAGGCGCTGATGCGGTGGTCGTCTCGGACACCAAGGCGATGGGCGGGCACTCCGACCTCTTGATGGGTCATGTTGCAAGCGCTGACGCCGCGCTTATGGAACGTGTACTTGCGGTCCGCACCCTGATGGGGCTAAACCCCGGCCCGCAGGAGGCTTGGTTGCTTATCCGCGGGCTTGAAACCTTGGAAGTCCGCTTGGAACGCATGTGCGCCAACGCCCGTGCCGTATTGCCCCTGCTGCAAGAGACCGAGAACGCAGAAGACATCCTTTTCCCCGCGCAACATCCTCAGGCGACTGATCAAGGTTTTCTGATTGGCGCGACCTTCGCTGACGCGGCCACCGCCGATCGCTTTCTCACGCTCGCAGGGTTCGCCCCAACCACCAGCTTTGGCGGCTTGCACAGCTCTGGAGACCGCCGGGCCCGCTGGGGTGATGACGTGGCCCCCGGTTTCCTGCGCCTTTCCTTTGGCGTTGAGCCGACCGACAAGCTGGTTGATGCCGTGCGCTCCGCCCTCTCTGCCCTTTAACCCACCCGCAAAAACGAAAAAGGCCGCCCCGAAAGGCGGCCTTCTCTAACTCGAAGTACGCGAAGCGATTACTCGTCTTCCAGCTCTTCAACAGCTTTTTGCAGATCGTCCTTGGACACGTCCTTGTCCTTGACCGTGGCCAGTTCAAAGGCGTAATCGACAACCTTGTCTTCAAACAGCGGCGCGCGCAGTTGTTGCTGCATCTGTTGGTTCTGTTGCACAAATTCAAAGAACTCGCGCTCTTGGCCCGGATACTGACGCGCCTGATTCATGATCGCTTGGGTCATTTCCGCGTCGCTCACTTCCACTTCGGCCTTCTGGCCAAGCTCAGCCAGCAAAAGCCCCAGCTTCACGCGGCGCTCAGCCAGTTTCGTGTGCTCTTCTGTCGGCTCGATCGGATCATGGTTGTGATCGGTCACGTCCGGGTTTTCCTCGTGCCACAGCTGGTGCGCGATCTGTCCGGCTTCTGCCTCAACAAGGCTCGGCGGCAGATCAAAGCTAACAATCTTGTCCAAGGCGTCCAAAAGCCCGCGTTTCATCACCGCACGAGCAGCACCCGCATATTCGGCTTCCAGACGTTCCGAAACCTGCGCTTTCAGCGCATTGAGGTCTTCTGCACCGAATTTCTTGGCCATTTCGTCATCGATCGCGGCGGCTTTCGGCTCTTTCACTTCCTTGATGGTGCAAGAGAAGACCGCCTCTTTACCCGCCAGCGCTTCGGCTTGGTATTCCTCTGGGAATGTGACGGTTACGTCTTTCTCTTCGTCAGCCTTCACGCCGACAAGCTGCTCTTCGAAGCCGGGAATGAACGACGACGAGCCGAGAACGAGAGCGGATAGTCTTCCGCCGCGCCACCTTCAAATGCTTCGCCATCCACACGGCCAACGAAATCGATTACAACCTGATCGCCGTCTTTGGCTTTGGAGCCTTTCTTGCGGGCCACAAAATCCTGCGCCGACTCGGCGAGGTTTTCCAGAGCTTCCTTGACCTCATCGTCACCGGCCTTCACGACCATCTTCTCAAGTTCGACTTTCTTAAGGTCGACTTCAGGGATTTCCGGCAGCGCCTCATAAGACATTTCGACGGTGACATCATCACCCTCTTTCCATTTCTCGCCATCGACCATTTCGATCTTGGGCTGAAGCGCCGGGCGCTCACCGCTGTCGTCAAAATGCTTGCCCATTGCTTCGTCGATGCTTTCCTGCATCGCTTCGCCAAGAACCTTCTGACCAAATTGCTTTTTCAGGATCGGCATTGGCACCTTGCCCTTGCGGAAGCCCTTCATCTCGACCTCAGGCTGCGCCTCGGCCAGCTTGGCATTGACCTTGTCGTCCAGTTCCTGCGCTGTGAGCATCAGTTTATAGGCGCGCTTGAGGCCTTCGTTCAGGGTCTCGGTGACCTGCATTTTCATGTCCTTTGCATAGCGGATCGGACGCAGCGGCGCCCATATAAATCAGACGCCCTTCTAGGGTTGGCGCGTCAGCGATGCAAGGGGGAATGGAGCGAATGCGCGCTTAGAAAGCGCATAAATCAAAGGGGGTGGTGCGGGTGAAGGGACTCGAACCCCCACGCCAAAGGCGCCAGAACCTAAATCTGGTGCGTCTACCAATTCCGCCACACCCGCGTCCGAGCGGGGTGATAGCAAAGCCACGCGCCGTTGGCGAGAGCAAAAAAACAGGCGACATTAACCTAATGTTGCCATAATGTGGTGCAAAAATATAAGGCAGACAGAGCAGGTTTTGCCCATGACTAAAATGCCCTTGGGCCAGACGCGCGTCGTTTCTTCGCGCGCCACCCAAAATATGGATGTTCCCGGTTTTGCCGCGGGCTGTTCAATTCTTACACTCGACGGTGCAATCCCGGTCGAATACCTCACGCCGGGCGACCGCGTCATCACGCGTGATGTAGGCATGGCAATTCTGCGCGGTGTAGAGCCGATTGAATTCACATGCGACATGGTATCGATCAAGGCGGGCACGCTCGGGCACACGCGGCCAGAGCATGATACGCTCCTCCCCGCCATGCAGAAAATACTGCTCCGAGATTGGCGCGCCGAAGCTTTGTTTGGCCGCAAACAGGTGCTCGCCCCTGCGCACAAGTTGGTTGACGGCGAATTCATTGATGACGCAGGCTGTCACACGGTGACGCTCTTTCAACTGACCTTTGACGCGCCGCATATCTTATATGTTGATGGCCTCGAAATGGCCTGTGAGCCACAAGAGGCACTGCGCAACGCTGCGTGACTAGTCCTTTAGCACGCTGAGAACCTTGGGTAATTGCTCCGGGATATCTTCGGCAATCAAACCGGGGCCAAAGCTTAGTGCGCATTCCACGTGCAGCCATGCCGCGGTTTCCGCCGCTTTCATCGTGTCAAACCCGCGCGCCAACAGGCCGGTAACAAACCCGGCCAGCACATCTCCCGATCCAGCCGTTGCCAACCACGGAGCGCTGCGATCATCAAACGCTGAATTGATGGCACATTGCCCATCCGGCGCGGCAATCACCGTATCCGCACCCTTGAACAACACCACACAGCCTGCCCGCGCCGCCGCCTCGCGCGTTGCATCCACCTTGGAAAACGCCGGGCCGCGGATTGCCGGCGCCTCTAGTTTCGTCGCAATGTCCGGGAACAATCGCTTAAATTCACCGCCATGCGGCGTCAGCACACAGCCGGCGTGAAGCATTGCGAATAGAGCCTCCGGCTCCTCTACAAACGCACTCAAAGCATCAGCGTCCAAAACCGTAGGACGGGAGCGTTCTCCGCCAAGCGCGACTTCGACCAACGCCCGCGCACGTTCCACCCCCATGCCCGGCCCCAGACACAAGGCATTGATCCGCGCATCTTCCAATACCTTGGACAACTCCTCAGCAGTACCCGCACGCGTCAGCATCAAACCCGTGACTTGCGACGCCACCTCCAATTGCGCCGCCCCCGGCACGCCCAACGTCACCAACCCCGCTCCGATCCGCAAGGCCCCCCGCCCTGCCAACCGCGCCGCGCCGGTTTTGCCAAAGCCGCCAGTTAGAATCAGAGCATGACCATGGGAGTATTTGTGAGCGCTCGCGTGTTTTGCCAGCTCAAGACTTGGTCGCGATAACAGTCTGACCACCTCGTTCGACAACGGCAAGCCGTCCTCAACCAGTTGGTTAGGCGCGCGCGAACGTGGATCTAGACCGATGTCGCTCACTTTAACATGCGCACAGCTCAACCCGCCGTCCGCCAGCACATGGCAAAGCTTTTTGCGATGAAAACTCACCGTAAGGTCCGCAGTCACTGATACCGCTTGCGCATCTCCCGCCGGGTCGACCAACGCGCGCCCACTGTCAGAGCAAAGCCCGCTAGGGACATCCACAGCGATGACCCGAAACTCCGCTAATCTCTCACCAGACCGGAGCCGTTCGAAACGATTTTCCACCAAGGCTTTGAGCACAGGCGGCAAAGCGCGCTTTACCCCCGTGCCAAACAATGCGTCTACAATCAGTTTCGGCGCAAACTCCCGAATTTTCGAACAAGTCTCTTCGAACAGCGCAAGACGATCTGCGCAGTCGACATCGAACAATTCATGCACCTGCCCCAGTTGCGCCCATCGCTGATAGTTTACCTTCGCATCTGGCGGCAGTTTTCCGGTGTTTCCGTAAGCAAAAACCTCAACTTCCCAGCCCCACTCCTTGAGCAACCGCGCCACCACGTAACCATCGCCACCGTTGTTCCCCGGGCCACAAAACACCACCGCCCTATGCGGTGCGGCTCCCAAGTCCGGCCATTCATCAAACAACGCCGTAATCACGCCCCGCCCGGCCCGCTCCATCAACTCAAGCCCACTCTCGTTACCGGACTCAATTGCAGCGGACTCAATGGCGCGCATTTGGGCAGCAGTCAGCAATTCGTTCACGATTCAATCTTTCCGGTTTCAATTTTGCGCGATTTTCGGGCATTACGCACAAAAAATAAGCATATGCTTGGGCGACTTGGCAACGACCCCCTCATCACCACCTTACCCATTTGCACCCGGATTTGAGAAGTGGTCTCAAACCCCGGACTGCATTGGCGAGGGAGAGGCCCAACATGAAAAAGATCGAAGCCATCATCAAGCCCTTCAAGCTCGACGAGGTGAAGGAAGCACTGCAAGACGTTGGTGTTCAGGGCCTCAGCGTGATCGAGGTGAAGGGCTTTGGCCGACAGAAAGGCCACACAGAACTTTACCGCGGTGCGGAATACGTCGTGGATTTCCTGCCCAAAGTGAAGCTTGAAGTCGTGCTCGACGACGATCAGGTCGATGCTGCTATCGAAGCCATCGTAGACGCCGCCAAAACAGACAAGATCGGCGACGGCAAGATATTCGTCAGCTCGGTCGAACAAGCCATCCGCATCCGTACCGGCGAAACCGACTCCGACGCGCTCTGATCCGCGCGGCACATAATTTAGACCATTCCAAAGACGAAAAGGACCAAGGGAATGAGCATCAAAGACGTTCTCAAGCAAATCAAAGACGAAGAAATCGACTATGTTGATATCCGTTTCACTGACCCGCGCGGCAAGTTGCAGCACGTAACCGTTGTGTCGGATCTTGTTGACGAAGACTTCCTCGAAGAAGGTTTCATGTTCGACGGATCCTCCATCGCTGGTTGGAAATCCATCGAATCTTCGGACATGAAGCTCATGCCCGACACCGAAAGTGTTTATCTTGATCCGTTCTATGCGGAAAAAACACTGGCCGTGCATTGCTCTATCGTCGAGCCCGACACCGGTGAATCCTATGAGCGCGACCCGCGCGGCACAGCCGAGAAAGCCGAAGCCTACTTGAAATCTTCGGGCATTGGCGACATCTCCTATTTCGGCCCAGAAGCCGAATTCTTCCTGTTCGACGATGTGCGTTTCGAGAACAAAATCAACAAAGTATCTTACGAAGTTGATGCAATCGACGCGTCGTGGAACACCGACACCGAATATGAAATGGGCAACTCGGGTCACCGTCCGGGCATCAAGGGCGGCTACTTCCCCGTCAACCCGATCGACGATGCACAAGACATCCGTTCGGAGATGCTCTCGACCATGAAACGCATGGGCATGAAGGTCGACAAACACCACCACGAAGTGGCCTCCTGCCAGCACGAACTCGGCCTGATCTTCGGCTCGCTGACCGAACAGGCGGACGAGCTTCAGAAATACAAATACGTGATCCACAACGTGGCCGCCGCCTATGGCAAATCGGCGACGTTCATGCCCAAGCCGATCTATGGCGACAACGGCACCGGTATGCACGTCAACATGTCGATCTGGAAAGACGGCAAGCCGCTCTTTGCTGGCGACAAATATGCTGACCTCAGCCAAGAAGCCCTCTACTTCATCGGTGGCATTCTGAAGCACGCGAAGACGCTCAACGCCTTCACCAACCCGTCGACCAACTCTTACAAGCGTTTGATCCCGGGTTTCGAAGCACCTGTTCTGCGCGCCTACTCGGCTCGCAACCGTTCGGGCTGTGTTCGTATTCCTTGGACAGAATCGCCCAAAGCCAAGCGCGTTGAGGCCCGCTTCCCTGATCCGGCGGCGAACCCCTATCTCTGCTTTGCCGCCCTGCTGATGGCTGGCCTTGACGGCATCAAGTCGAAAATCGACCCCGGCGAAGCCATGGATAAAAACCTCTATGACCTGCCCGCAGAAGAGCTGGCCGACATCCCGACCGTCTGCGGCTCGCTGCGCGAAGCTCTTGACGCTTTGGCCTCGGATCACGACTTCCTGCTCGCTGGTGACGTCTTCACCAAGGATCAGATCGACGGTTACATCGACCTGAAAATGGAAGAAGTTGAGCTTTATGAGCACACGCCTCACCCGGTTGAATTCGGCATGTACTACAGCTGCTGAGGTAAAGTGGGCGAATGCCCACCCTTTGAACCAAAAACCAAAAAGGGCGCTTCGCAAAGCGCCCTTTTTTCTTTGCTATACGTGTTCCGAAGTCATTTTGAACCGAACACCTTCGCCAACGCTTCGATCTGTTCGGCGCTCAACCGTTCACGCCCCTCCCCATAGTTCTGTGCGTTCATCTCGTAGAATCGCGCATTGCCAAGGTTTGCCGCGCCGCAATCGCGGGTGCCGACCTGTTTTGCAGGAACCCCCGCAATGATCGAATTTTCGGGAAACTCGGCGTTCTCCGTTACGATGGAATGACCCGCGACAATGGAATTCGCCCCGATCTTTGCCCCATCCATGATCGTGGCGTTAATTCCGATCAGGCACCGATCACCAATTTCGCATCCATGCAACGTAACGTGATGCGTGATCGAGCAGTCCTCGCCTACTATTGTCGGCGTGAAATTGCCCACATGGATCATCACGAAATCCTGAATGTTGCTGCGCGCGCCGATGCGAATTTCATACATCTCCGCCCGCGTCACCACATTGGGCCAAACCGACGCCCCCTGCCCAATATATACCTTGCCATAAAGCTGCGCACTGTCATGCACCATCGCCGGATTATCCAGCACTACGTCCTTGCCAATATGTCCCATCGCTGCCTCCCTTGCGCGTTAAAAGCACCCTAACGTGCGCAGACACCCTCGCGTCAATTCGGTCTGATGCGTTGGAATTGGGTTGACGCAGCGTTTTTTCCCCGTGGCAAGTCATGTATTCGGGCTTGGCCTTCTGCGGCCTTCACCTGTAATCTCCTGCCTATAAAGGAATCTGATTTGTCGGGAGTATTTTTCATGCGGTTTTCCAAGCGTTTTTCACTGTCTCTGGCTGTGCCAGCTCTTGTGCTTTCCCTTACAGCCCCGCTTCAGGCCGCCAATTGCGGCAATACGGCATCGGGCTTCAACGCATGGAAAGCCGCCTTCGCCAAGGAGGCCCGAAAAGCAGGCGTGAAAAAACGCGGCCTTCAGGCCCTTGCTGCATCCCGCTATGCCAGCCGCACAATTGCTGCTGACCGCAATCAGAAAAGCTTCCGCTACAGCCTTCAGAAATTCATGAAGATCCGTGGCACCAACGCGATCATCGCCCAAGGACGCAAACGCAAAGCACGCAACGCGGGCTTTTACGCCAGCCTTGAAAAGCAATTTGGCGTGCCCGCCGGTGTGATCATCGCAATTCACGGCATGGAAACCGGGTTCGGCAATTTCATGGGCGACAGCAATGTCGTCTCCGCCATCGTGACCCTCACCTATGATTGCCGCCGCTCCGATTTCTTTCGCCCGCATGCCATTGGCGCGCTGAAGCTGGTAGATCGCGGTTCGATCTCACCCAACACAAAAGGAGCCAAGCACGGTGAGCTAGGGCACACCCAATTTCTACCCGGCAATGCCATGGCTTATGGCGTTGATGCAAATGGCGACGGGCGCGTTGATTTTTACAATCAATCCGATGCGCTTGCGTCGACAGCGAATTACCTGCGCGCAAAAGGTTGGAAGCCCGGTCAAAGCTATCAAAAAGGCTCGCACAACTACCGCGTTCTAAAAGAATGGAACGCCGCCAGCGTATATCAACAGTCTCTTGCCATCATGGGCGCCAAAATCGACGGCTAATCGGTGATACGGGCCGGTCCACTTGACAGGCCCGCATCCCATCCCTATCTGCTGCCTTCGTGGTGCAGGCCCCTGCCGTCCGCGGGCCTTTGGCCTTTGGTGAAGCCCTGTTTAAGAACTGTCCCCCTCTCTGACCCCGATGGTCACGAGCAGGCGGCAATGCGGGCCCCGTCTCTTCCCATGACCCACGGGAGCAGAAAAATGACAGACTTTATACCCTCACCTGACGGGCTAAAAACGTTGGCCAAACGCCTGCGCGAAGCCATGGCCTATGCCGGCACCCCTCTCAGCCATTCAGAGGCCCTCGAAACAGTTGCAAGACAGCACGGCTTTCGCGACTGGAACACCGCTCAAGCAAGCGCCAAGCGGCAAAACCCAGCGCCAAGGTGGCAGATCGGCCAAGCTGTGACAGGCCGCTACCTCGGCCACGCTTTCACCGCGCGCATTAAATCGGCAACCGAAAGCACCGGAGGTTTTTGGCGTTTGACGTTGGTTTTTGACCAGCCAGTTGACGTTGTGGCCTCCAAGGCGTTCTCGAACTTCCGCCGACAAGTCTCCTGCGTCATCAATGGCCAGGGTGTCACGCACGAACGAACGTCAGACGGCACACCCCATATGGTGCTGTTTGCGACTTGAACCTGATCGGGGGCGGTGCATTTTTATCCGCCTCCGATCACATCCGATCTGTGCAAAACATGGGTGTGGATGCCAAACACCACAGCATCGGTCGCCGGCAACCGGCGGATCGTCTGCAATTCTGAACGGAGATACGGCAAATCCTGCGCCTCCCGCTCTTCGCGCCGGGCATCTTGCCGACGCGGCTGGTGTAGCTCGGGGTCTTGATACCAAAGCGCGTTGAACCGCCAAAGCGGGCGTTCAGCCCGCACCCCATCAAACAAGCGCTGCACCCGCTTAGCAATATTCTCATCATAGCTATCAACGGGAATATGAATGCCAACCAACGGGCGCATGAATTTCTCGTCAAGGCTCCAACTCGCTGGAAAGCACAGCACAGCAGCCGTTAGCACATGCTCGTCTTCTCCCTCTGCTTTTTGCAGCAGACAGAAATCTTCTTGCGCCAACTGTCCAACCGTCGCCAACGGGTCGCTCCAATCGATTGCCACACTGACACCATCAGGCCTTGAAATCCGCTCACCCTCGCGCGCAAACCCCGGCTTTTCCAATTGCGCCGCAATGACCAATGAGAGCAGCTCTTCCGCCGCTGCGCGCCCGCCGTCACTCATTGCGATAACCTTGGACCGCGCGCCTTGGATCAATTCCTCGCGGCGGCGCATCTGCCCTGCAAAGGCCTCATCCACGCGCAACCAGTCCGCCCTTTCAAGCGGTGCGATACCGGGCAAGGGCTTGGGCACCAGCGGATCATACGGCAATTGCTTTTGGAGAATCTCGTCGCGTCTCATGCCCTTTGCTAAGACACCGCTTCCGGGAAATCATCCCAAAAACGCCATCCCGCGTCGTAATCGAAATAGCCAACCGGCCTGCCCTCCGCTCGACTACGCCCAAGGGAGGCTTCGCATGAACCACTATAGCGATATACGCAAGATTGATCCCACCCGCGGCCAAACATTGGGAGATGGCACTCCCAACGATAAGGACCGCATCGAAATCGGACCCACCCAACTCGCATTTGAGGAATGGGCGGCAGCGAGCCTCGAATTGCCCAACCTGCCCCGGATGCGCGAATTCCGCTGGCAACGCCTCACCAACGCAATCGTTGAACGGGGCTATGGTGGGCTCCTAATGTTTGATCCCCTCAACATCCGCTACGCCACCGACAGCACCAACATGCAGCTTTGGAACACCCACAACCCCTTTCGCGCGGTACTGCTTTGTGCCGATGGCTATATGGTCATCTGGGATTACAAGAATGCGCCCTTCCTCAGCACTTTCAACCCACTTGTGCGAGAGCAACGCGCAGGCGCTGATCTGTTTTATTTTGATCGCGGCGACAGGGCTGCGGCGCAGGCCGGTGTTTTTGCCAACGAGGTCCGCTCCCTCATCTCAGAGCACGCTGGCAGCAACACGCGCCTTGCTGTTGATAAAGTCATGTTACACGGGTTGCGCGCGCTCGAAGCCCAAGGCTTCGAGATCATGGAAGGTGAAGAAGTCACGGAAAAAACCCGCGCTATTAAAGGTCCAGACGAGATCAAAGCGATGCGATGCGCCAACCACGCTTGTGAAACATCTGTCCGGTTGATGGAGAATTTTGCTCGCGAAATGGTGCCACAGGGGCAAACCAGTGAAAACGACATCTGGGCGGTGCTACATGCCGAAAACATCCGACGCGGCGGTGAATGGATCGAAACGCGGCTGTTGTCCTCTGGCCCCCGCACCAATCCGTGGTTTCAGGAATGCGGCCCAAGAATTGTCCAAAACAACGAGATCATTGCCTTCGACACCGATCTGATTTCGTCCTACGGCATTTGCATCGACATTTCACGCACCTGGTGGGTTGGGGATAATAAACCCACCAACGCAATGGTTTACGCGATGCGCCATGCCCATGAACACATCATGACCAACATGGAAATGCTGCGTCCCGGCGTCACCATCCCCGAACTGACCGCCAATGCGCACCGGCTTGACGAGAAATTTCAAAAACAGAAATACGGCTGCCTGATGCATGGGGTCGGCCTCTGCGATGAATGGCCGCTCGTCGCCTATCCGGACAAAGCCGTCGACGGCGCTTTCGATTACGCCCTCGAACCCGGCATGGTGCTCTGTGTCGAGGCCGCCGTGGGCGAAGACGGCGGTGATTTTTCCATCAAGCTCGAAGATCAGGTGCTCATTACCGAAACCGGTTATGAAAGGCTTACAACTTACCCCTTTGACCCGGCGCTAATGGGAGAAACCTGATCTCATCGCCCCCTTACACTCCGCGTCACACCCCCGTGACCCGCTTGTCACATCCCTTGTCATTGTCTCCGCCGCCGCCCACTCTACAAGGCGAAAGGACATGTCATGAATACCCGACGCATCACCTTCCCCGGGCATAACGGGGTCGAACTGGCCGCACGCCTTGATTTGCCTTCTGGCCCGCATCTGGCCACAGCACTTTTCGCGCATTGCTTCACCTGTTCCAAGGACATCCCTGCTGCGCGACGTATCGCGGGGCGTCTCACTGCAGCAGGCATCGCTGTGCTCAGGTTCGATTTCACCGGGCTAGGCCACTCCGAAGGTGAATTCGCCAATACCACCTTCAGCACAAATCTCGAAGACCTGCGCGCCGCCTCGCGCTGGCTCGAGAGCGAGGGCATGGCACCCGACCTGCTGATCGGTCATTCCCTTGGCGGAGCCGCAATGCTGCGCGTGGCCGCTGATATCCCGTCCAGCCGGGCAGTCGCCACCATTGGTGCGCCTTTCGATCCTGCACATGTCACGCAAAACTTTTCTGACTCCATCGACACGATTTGCACGCAGGGTCACGCCAAGGTCGAACTGGGCGGGCGGCCCTTTACAATTGGCCGCGCTTTTCTTGACGATATATCAAGCCATGACATGCAGGCCGCGGTTGCCAAGCTGGGCAAAGCCCTGTTGATCATGCACGCCCCGCGTGACGCCATTGTCGGCATCGACAATGCGGCCGAAATCTTCCGTGCCGCCAAACACCCCAAAAGCTTCGTCACCTTGGATGAAGCCGACCATTTGATCAGCCGCCCGGATGATGCAGAATATGCCGCAGGTGTCATCGTTACTTGGGCGAAGCGCTATCTCGGCCTGCGCCCGCCTGCCCCGCCCCCCGGCGCGCCCGAAGACATCACCCGCGTCAGTGAAGCTGATCCTGCCGGTTTTCTTCAGGATATCATGTCCGGCCCTCACCACCACGCGCTGGCTGATGAGCCCGAAGCCTATGGCGGCACCAACCGAGGCATGTCGCCCTATGGGTTCCTGTCTGCCGGTCTCGGGGCCTGCACGTCTATGACGATCCGCATGTATGCCCGTCGCAAGGGCTGGCCGCTGGAGCATGTCAGCGTCGATGTGCATCACGCCAAAGTCCACGCACAGGACGCAAGCGCCGGAAACAGCGACAAAATCGACGAGTTTCGCCGCGAGGTTACCCTCACCGGGAGCCTGAGTGTGGATCAGCGCGCTAGACTGCTGGAAATCGCAGATCGTTGCCCGGTTCATCGCACGCTTGAACGATCCTCTGAAATCATCACCACACTGGCGGACGCATCGCAGCCGGCTTGAACCGCGAACACGCGCCCCCTCAAACAGAGAAAGCCGGTCACTGCGCCCGCGCTTTCTCTGCAAGGTGGCCGCTTTTCAAGCTTTCGATCGCGTCCACCGGCACACGGGTTTGCGCGATTTCCCGCATTCCATCCGGGCATTCTGTCCCATTGCTTCGCTCGCGCCTTGTTCATTTGGCGCCATCGCTCTAAACCGCCCCTGACAACAGGGGCCGCGCCACCCGTCCTGCCCCGCACACAACGCAACGAGGCCGCATTATGATCCCCCGCTATTCCCGCCCCGAAATGGTCGCCATCTGGTCCCCGGAAACCAAGTTCCGCATCTGGTACGAAATCGAAGCCCATGCATGCGATGCGATGGCCGATCTCGGCGTGATCCCGCGCGAGAATGCCGAAGCTGTCTGGAAAGCCAAAGATGTCGAATTCGACGTCGCCCGCATTGATGAAATCGAAGCCGTGACCAAACATGACGTCATCGCCTTCCTGACGCATCTGGCCGAACATGTCGGCTCCGAAGAGGCCCGCTTCGTGCATCAGGGCATGACCTCATCAGATGTGCTCGACACCTGCCTCAACGTGCAACTTGTGCGTGCCGCCGACATTCTCCTCGCCGATATGGAAGCGCTACTCGCCGCCCTTAAACGCCGCGCATTAGAGCATAAGATGACCCTGCGCGTTGGCCGCTCGCACGGCATTCATGCTGAACCGACGACAATGGGCCTGACCTTCGCTCGGTTTTACGCCGAAATGGACCGCAACTTGACCCGCCTGCGCACCGCCCGCGAAGAAATCGCCACCGGTGCCATTTCCGGCGCGGTTGGCACCTTCGCAAACATCGATCCGCGCGTCGAAGAGCATGTCTGCGAACAGCTCGGCCTGTCCCCCGAACCAATCAGCACCCAAGTAATCCCACGCGACCGCCATGCCGCCTTCTTCGCCTGCCTCGGCGTGATAGCCTCGTCGATCGAAAACGTGGCCATCGAAATCCGCCACATGCAACGGACCGAAGTGCTCGAAGGTGCCGAGTTTTTCTCAATGGGCCAGAAGGGCTCATCGGCAATGCCGCACAAGAAAAACCCGGTGCTGACCGAGAACCTCACCGGCCTCGCCCGCCTTGTGCGCATGGCGGTGGTTCCTGCGATGGAAAACGTGGCGCTCTGGCACGAGCGCGACATCTCGCATTCCTCCGTCGAACGCATGATCGGCCCCGACGCCACCGTAACGCTCGACTTTGCCCTCGCGCGCCTCACCGGTGTGATCGACAAGATGTTGATTTTCCCTGAAAACATGCTCGACAACATGAACAAATTCCCCGGGCTCGTGATGAGCCAACGAGTCCTTCTCGCTCTCACACAGGCAGGCGTCAGCCGCGAAGACGCCTATTCCATGGTGCAGCGCAATGCGCTCAAGGTTTGGGAACACCGCACCGACTTCAAAGAAGAGCTACTTGGCGATGCCGACGTCGTCGCAGCTCTCGGCGCGGATCAGATCGAAGCGAAATTCGATATGGATTATCACACCAAGCACGTCGATACGATCTTTAAGCGCGTGTTTGGAGACTAAACCAACCCACCCTTTCTCACGGTCTAAACACCCAACCCCTCAACGCCCGCCACAGGCATCCCACCACGCCTCTTGCGCCTTACAGCGCATCGGTGTCGGCGGGCGTTGTGCAAGAACATGCCCATGAAATGGCTGGTTCAAACGAAAAGGAAGCACCGCCAACGGTTTTGTGCTATTCTATCCTCACAATCTACGAGAGGACTCCTTATGAACCTTAAGTTGACAGTTATTGCCCTCATCTTGGCCCCGTCGTTCGCGCTGGCTTGTCCCGCGCACGACCAACACGCCATGTCCTGCGCAGAAGGCATGTCTTTTGATGCCGCCTCAAGCACATGCGAACCACAAACCAACAGCTGACACTTCGCTTTTAATCCAAGCCGTGCCGGTTGTTTTTGCACCTGCTTTCAGGTGTTCTTTACCTATTGATGGGTAACCTGACGCCAATCCAGGCCGATCAGAGGACCCTCACTTGCGACAGATCGCCAAAAGCTCCGCCCAGGGCGCGTTGCAAAAACTCGACGTGAAATCACTCGCGCCGCGGGCCAAGGCAGCCATAATCGTGCGTTTCTTGTTGCAAGAAGGCGCGGACGTCCCCCTTTCCCAACTCCCCGACGACTTGCAAACCGCGCTGACCCAGCAAATGGGCTCAATGCGCTACATTGACCGAAACACGCTGCAAACCGTGGTCGGTGAATTCGCGGATGAGCTTGAGGCGATGGGCCTGACTTTCCCGCGTGGCCTCGCCGGGGCGCTCAGCGCGCTTGACGGCAAGATTTCCCCCCAGACCACTGCCCGCCTGCGCAAAGAAGCGGGCGTGCGCCAAATCGGCGACCCGTGGGAGTTTATTCGCGACCTTCCCGCCACAAAACTCGTTCCGCTCATCGAACGTGAAAGCATCGAAGTCGCCGCCGTTCTCCTTTCCAAACTCCCGGTTCAAAAGGCTGCTGAATTGCTTGGTAAACTGCCCGGGGCCAAAGCGCGCCACATCACTTATGCCGTGTCCCTAACCAGCAAAGTCACGCCAGAAGCTGTGGACCGCATCGGTCTCTCCCTCGCCGCGCAATTCGAAATGGAGCCGTTGCGCGCCTTTGACGAAGACCCCGAAGAAAGGCTCGGCGCAATCCTCAACATCAGCCAGGCCAACACCCGCGATGACGTGCTCACCGGGCTCGATGAAGATGATGCCGAATTTTCCCAACGCGTGCGCAAGGCAATCTTTACATTCGCCCATATCCCGACCCGAATTAACCCCGTCGACGCACCCAAAATCACCCGCGACGTGGAACAACAGGTGCTCTCGACAGCACTCGCCTATGCTTTGGGTAATGCAAACGAAGACTTGAAAGACGCAGCAGAGTTCATTTTGGCGAATATTTCCAAACGGATGGCCGAAAACATGCGCGACGAGGCCAGCGAAATGGGGAAAATCAAACCAAAAGACGGTGAAGCTGCGTTTAATGAAGTCGTTGCCGCCATTCGCGCCCTTCAAGCCTCGGGCGAGATCATCATGATCGACCCTGACGAAGAGGAAGATGAGGATAGCTAGTCGTTGGTTCCGCCGGCGTCTGGGCTCTGGACACTCCGGCCACGGCCACCTAACCTTCTTGCATGGAAACTTCTGACACCACGTTTGACGGTCGCCGCTGGCATGACATGGGCGGCCAATCCGCTGGCCCCGTCCCTCTGGACGACCACGATTTTGCCCTCTGGGAAAAACGCGTCGATGCGCTCCAAGTGCTCATGAGCACCAAGGGCCATTTCACAGTTGATGGTTTGCGCCGCGCCCTCGAAGACATGGGCGAGGACGCCTATGAGAAATATTCCTACTACGAGCGCTGGATCGCTGCGGTAAATCAAAACCTGCTCGAGGCCGGCCTCTACTCCATCGAAGAGCTTGGCGCTAAAATGGAAGAGGTGTGTGCGCGCGGCGATACCTATGGTGACGCCAGTGCCTGACCTCGACCAACAAAATCCGGCGCAGCAAAAAGTCCGCGTCAAAACCATGATGCCCCCCGGTCACGTCCGCGCACCGGCCTACTTGCGTGGCAAAACCGGTCAAATCGAGCGGCCCCTCGGTGCCTTTCCCAACCCTGAGAAACTCGCCTACGGCCTCAAGGCCGAGAAACAGCCGCTCTACCGCGTCCGCTTCACAATGGCAGAAATCTGGGGCCAAGAAGCCGAGACGCCAGACGACACGCTAGATGCCGAAATCTATGCCCATTGGCTGGAGCCCGCAGAATGACCATGCACCACTGCCCTATCACCGCGACACTCCTGATCAAGGGCCACTCTGATGCCGCATGACCATCACGACCACGACCACGACGGCATGTCCCCGTCAGGCCACCCATATCGCGCTGACAATGATGCACCGCTCACATATTGGCAGACCATGGAAATCGCCGTGCGGGAGCTTTTGATCAAAAAGCGGCACACCACCGCCGCCGAGATCTCCGCCCAGATTGACACGATGGACGCGCGCTCCCCTGCGAACGGCGCCGCAGTTGTTGCCCGCGCCTGGAGCGATCCCGCATTCAAGTCCCGCTTGCTTTCTGACGCCTCCGCCGCCAGCCGTGAAATGGGTTACGACATCGGCGCGCTCAATCTCATCGCAGTCGAAAACACCGAAGACACCCACAACCTTATCGTCTGCACGCTCTGCTCTTGCTATCCGCGCAACTTGCTTGGCCTGCCGCCCGATTGGTATAAAACCCGCGCTTATCGCTCTCGCGCCGTCAAAGAACCGCGAAAAGTCCTTGAAGAGTTTGGCGTAACACTTCCGCAAGAAACGCAAATACGGGTCTACGACAGCACCGCTGATATGCGCTACATCGTCCTGCCAACCCGCCCAAACGGAACCGAAGACATGGACGAGGCAAGCCTTGCAAAGCTGGTCACCCGTGACAGCATGATCGGCACAGGACTGGCAAAAGCCCCTTGATGCGCCCGTTCTCGGTCAAGGCCACCGCGATCCTGCTGATGATCGCCACAATCTTCATGTTCTCGACAATGGATGCGCTGGCCAAGCTTCTGTCAGAGCGGATTGGGACGGTGCCAACGCTTTGGGTTCGCTACCTTGGCCAAACTCTCGTTGTCTTTGTGCTCGTCCTGCCCCGCCTGCGCACCGTTCTGCGCACCAGCTATCCCAAGCTACAACTGGCGCGTTCCATCTACCTCATGGGCGCAACGATCTTTTTCTTCGGCATTTCACATATCGGCCTCGCCGAAGCCGCCGCGATCATGTCGACCAACCCGCTCTTTATCACCCTTGGTGCGGCGGTCTTTTTGGGCGAGGTTTTGGACTGCGTCGCGCCGCCGCCATTGCCGCCGCCTGTGTTGGAGCCTTTCTCGTGATCCGCCCCGGCGCCGACGTTTTCACGCCCTATTCTCTTTTGCCCCTCGGCGCCGCGATTTGTTATTCCGCTTATACGCTCACCACCCGATTTGTGGGGCGCGACGAGGACGCATGGACGTCGCTGTTCTACACCGCACTCTTCGGAGCCGTCGCGCTCTCCATCGCTGTACCGTTCTTTTGGCACCCTATCGCTGCGGCTGACCTGCCCATCATGATCGGCATTGCGCTCTGCGGGACTCTGGGGCAACTCACTCTGATCCGCGCACTGATACTGGGCGAGGCTGGAATGCTCGCCCCCTTCGCCTATTTCGGCCTTGTCTTTTCTACCTTCTACGGCGCGTTTATCTTCGGCGATTTCCCCGACAGGCTCACAATACTCGGTGGCCTTATCATCGCCGGCGCAGGAATATATGTCTGGTATCGTGAAACCGTGACCAAACCCGAATAACGTCGGGAAACAGCAGTCGCGCCTCAAACTGTTGCTTGAAAACACCACCATAACACACTGTATTCATTAATTTTCTCCCCAGAACAGCAGCATTAACCCCAGCCCCAAACCACCTGCCACGTTTTTGCCTTATTTGCTCCCTAAGCATGACAGGAAAGGTAGGCAAAAGTCCTGCCAACGAAGAAAACAAGGCAGGAATACAACCCGTGGAAGCCAGCAATCTGGTGCCCGATCTCTTTTTGCGCAGGCTCTGCGCAGATCGGCACAACGCGCCCCTCACCTCCACCCGCATTTCCCCTTTCCAAGGCAAACGCCTGGCAATCTGCTTGTCATGCAACGGCCAGAAAAAAACCCTTTCGGTTTTTCTGGGAAAGGGCTGAACCTTGCGAAATCACCTCCTGCCTTTTTGCCTTTTGCTCGTCGGCTGTATGCCCGGCGCCATGCCTGATCAGGCCTCGCGCGCGGCACAGCCCGCCGCGATGAGCGCGCTGCCCCCGATCAAGACCTTCTCAACCCCGACGCCCGTTCGCCCCGGACGCTCGAACATCGACATTCAACGCGATTTCCTCGAACTGGCTTTCAAGCTCGAATCTGGCCGTGAATTGCCGGTTCTGACCCGCTTTGAACAGCCGATCACGATCCGCGTCACCGGCACCGCGCCCTCGACCTTGATGCCAGACCTGACACGGCTGATCTATCGACTGAACACCGAGGCCGGACTTCGCGTGTCGCTCACCCGTGCGCCGCATGCCAACATCACGGTTCAGGCCGTCACCCGCGCACAGATCCGCAAGAACCTGCCGCATGCCGCCTGCTTTGTTGTGCCGAATATCACCGATATTTCGCAATATCGCGCCGCGCGCCGCTCGTCCAAAGCCAATTGGGGTCTGCTTCGCAAACGTGAAACAATGGCCGTTTTTGTGCCCTCTGACGCCTCGCCTCAAGAGGTGCGTGATTGCCTGCACGAAGAACTCGCTCAGGCCATTGGCCCATTGAACGACCTCTACCGCCTGCCCGATTCCGTTTTCAATGATGATAACGTGCACACGGTGCTGACCGGCTTTGATATGCTGATCCTGCGCGCGTTTTATTCGCCGCAGCTGTCCAACGGCATGACCCGCCGACAGGTCGCAGCCCGTTTACCTGCCATTCTGGCCCGGCTAAACCCGGGCGGAGAACAGGCCGCCTCCTACCGCCCCGCCCCCACACCGCGCAGCTGGATTCGTGCCATCCAGACCGCCCTCGGCCCCGGCGCAACGCACAGCCAACGCCGCATTGCCGCCCGCAACGCGTTGCAAATCGCCCAGTCTCTCGGCTGGCAGGATCACCGCCGCGCCTTTGCGCATTACGCCATGGGCCGCCTGTCCGCCGCCACCGACCCCGAAGCCGCCCTCGGACACTTCAAAACAGCCGAGCGGTTCTACCGCGCCTCGCCTCATACCTCGCTGCATCAGGCCTACACCGCCTCTCAACTCGCCGCCCATGCGCTGACGCAGGGCGACGGTCCGGGCGCTCTGTCCTATGTCAACGGCGCCATCCCCGTGGCCGCCCGATATGAAAACGCCGCCCTGCTCTCAACCCTCATGCTTTTGCGCGCTGAGGCCCTCGAACTCACCGGTCGCGCCTCAGAAGCAGCCACGGTCCGACTGGACAGTCTGGGCTGGGCGCGTTACGGATTTGGCGCGGATTGGGCCGTGCGCGCGAAATTGCGTGAAATCGGCGCGCTCAACCCGCTAAAAGGCAAACGCGGGTAAGAAACATGGTCTGGATCGGAGCCGCCCTTGGGGTGCTCATCGGTATTTTCACAGCCAAGCGGCGCGGTGGTAAACCGCTCGACATGGCCCAATACGGTGCGATTTTCGGCATCCTCTTTGCGATCGTCACGCTGGTCATCAATATCCTGATCGTTCGGCAGGCGGGCGGCTAAGCGATGTTTCTGCCTTTCTTTGAAGCCCTCCGCAATCAGGGCATCCCTGTAAGCTTGCGTGAATACCTCACCTTCCTCGAAGGCATGAGCTCCGGCCTCGTCACCTATGACATTGATGGCTTCTACTATCTGTCGCGCACGGCCATGGTCAAAGATGAACGCAACCTCGACAAGTTTGACCGCGCTTTTGCCACGGCTTTCAAAGGCATCGAAGGCATCTCCCTCTCCGACGTGCTCAATGCCGTCGACATCCCCGGCGACTGGCTCGAAAAAATGGCTGAAAAACACCTCAGCCCCGAGGAGATGGAAGAAATCAAATCGCTCGGTGGCTTTGACAAGCTGATGGAAACATTGAAAGAGCGCCTCAAGGAACAAGAAGGGCGCCACCAAGGCGGCAACAAATGGATCGGCACCGCCGGCACCTCCCCTTTCGGCGCTCATGGTTACAATCCTGAAGGCGTGCGCATTGGCCAAGACAAATCGCGCCACCAACGCGCTGTGAAAGTCTGGGACAAACGTGACTTCAAAAACCTCGACGGCGACGTCGAACTCGGCACCCGCAATATCAAGGTCGCGCTAAAACGCCTGCGCCGGTGGGCCCGTGATGGCGCCCACGAAGAGCTTGATCTCGACGGAACCATCCGCGCCACCGCCGAACATGGCTATCTCGATGTGAAAACCCGCCCGGAAAAACGCAACGCTGTCAAAGTGCTGTTGTTTCTTGATGTTGGCGGCTCGATGGACCCACACATCAAGGTCGTGGAAGAGCTGTTCTCCGCTGCGCGCACCGAATTCAAACACCTCGAATATTACTACTTCCACAACTGCCTCTATGAGGGGGTATGGCGCGACAATCGCCGCCGCTGGGACGCGCAAACCCCCACTTGGGAGGTGCTGCGCACTTACGGCTCGGACTACAAATGCATTTTCGTCGGCGACGCCTCGATGAGCCCCTATGAAATCGCCTACCCCGGCGGCGCAAACGAGCATTGGAACGCCGAAAGCGGTCAGGTCTGGCTCACCCGCGCGCGCGAACAATGGCCCAGCCACATGTGGATCAACCCGGTGCCAGAAAAACACTGGGGCTACACGCATTCCATCGGCATGATGCGCGAAATATTCGAAGACCGCATGGTCCCGATGACGCTCAAAGGCATTGAACAAGGCATGCGTGAACTGACACGCTAATGCCGCGCGCTACTCTCGTCTCTCTCAAGGTTCTCATAAATTCGACGGCCACCAAAGGTCACGCCTGTTGAAACAAACGCCCCGGCCCCCAGCCCTTTGCCTCTATCCCGGCGAGCTTCAGCATATGCCAGATCAGCGCAAGATTTGACGAAATCACCGGCACCCCAGTCACCGCCTCCGCTTCTTCCAAAACGGAAAAACACCGCAAGTTGGTGCAACTGGCAAAAATGGCATCGCAATTCCCCCTGCCCCGAGTTGTTTCATTGCCGCCAGCGTATCAGCCTCCCTGATCCGCGCCACCGACCAATCGTTGCTCTCCTCGAAACTCGCACGCTTCACCACCTCCACCCCGCCCGCCTTGAGCGCTGCAACAAGCGGCTCATTCACGCTGTCTACATAAGGCGTCAGCAGGGCAATCCGCCGCGCCCCTAACGCCCCAAGCGCTGCGAGAACCGCACTCATCGGGTTGGTCACCGCCGCATCGCCCTGCTTCGCGCCGATCAACGCAGCCACCCGTTCCGGCCCGATCACCGTCGCCCCGGAGGTACAGCCAAACCCCACCGCGCTCAGCCCCTCCGGCAAGAGCGCAGCGGTGCTCTCGATATGCCCTTCCATCGTGCCAAGCGCATCCGGCGTCACTTCGGCCTGCGCCGGAATACGAGAATGAAGCAGGCTCACGGGCCGACCCGCCAACACTTGCCGCGCTTCGTTTTCCAACGTCTCATCTGTCGAAAGCACGATCAGTCCCAGCCGCGCGCCTGCGCCATAACCATCGTCCAACGCATAGTTCACCGTCATTGCCCGCCTCCTGAGTGTTCTCCGCAATCTGTCACGAAACATAAGACAGAGCAAAGCTCGCTCTTGATGCCACGCAGTATTCAGGGTCAACTCCCACTTAGGGAGACCCCTCAGATGTCTTTGTTTCGCCACCTCTGGAGCCATCACCGGCCCAGCCTTATTGTGTTTCTTGTGGCCGCTGCGGCCTCGCTGTTCTTTATTGCCCGGCTTGTGGCGTTTACGGTCTACTGGTCTGATCCGGCACACCGTAATCTTGTCCCCGAAGCATGGATGACACCCGGTTACGTCGCCCACTCTTGGGGGCGCGATCCGCGCGAGTTGGCTCTGGCAATCGGGGCCCCGCCCGATCAACGCGTTACTCTTCACGACATCGCCCGCACGCGCGGCATTTCGGCCGAACAACTCCTCACCGAACTTCAGACGCTTCTCTCCGAAGGCCCCGGCGAATGACCGATCAGCTTTTCGAGCTTTTTGCCACCTACGGCATTCCGCTTCTGACGCTCACCACCTTTGCAAGCTGCCTTGCCCTGCCCGTGCCTTCATCGCTCCTGATGATGGCCTCCGGTGCCTTTGCCGCCTCTGGGGATATCAACCTCGCCGGGGCCATGCTTGCAGCCCTGACCGGAGCAATTCTCGGCGATCAACTCGGCTTTCACCTTGGCACTGTCGGACAGGAAAGGCTGGCGCAGCTTATCGAAACCTATCCCCGCCGCGCCGCGATTCTTGCACGCGCACGCAACCTGTTACGCAAACGCGGTGCTACGGGCGTCTTTCTCAGCCGTTGGTTGTTCAGCCCGCTCGGCCCGTATGTGAATTTTTCTGCCGGGGCAGCGGGTGTGGGCTGGGCACGCTTTACACTCTGGGCCGTCTTTGGCGAAATTATCTGGGTTTCAATCTACTCCGGGTTGGGATTCGTGTTCAGCAGCAGCCTCAGCGCCGCCGCCGATGTCGCAACCAACATCAGCGGCCTGCTGGCGGGGGGCGCTTTAATGGCACTTACTGGCCGCTGGCTGTTGCACGCAATGCACGAGCATCGATTGAAGAAAAGCAAGGAACTCTGATGTCTAACGCCCCCGTCACCCATATCGACCCCGCGGTTTTCGCGGCTGATCCCTACCCGACCCTTGCCGACATGCGCAAAAACGCTCCGGTAACCTACGTGCCGGAACTCGGCGCAACCCTTTTCACGCGGCGCAACGACATATTCGAGCAGGAAAAGAGGATCGATGTGTTTTCCTCGCACCAACCCGACGGGTTGATGAGCATCCTCATGGGCGAAAACATGATGCGCAAAGACGGCGCAGACCACTCCGCCGAACGCCGCGCGCTCTTTCCCTGCCTCTCCCCCAAAACCGCACGCGACCATTGGGCCCCTCTGTTTCGCGCCAAGACCGAGAGGATTCTTGACACCCTCGCCCCGCAAGGCGCCTGTGATCTGGTGCGCGACTTCGCCATGCCCGCCTCTGCCGAGGCTCTTAAACTGGTCACCGGCCTTACCAATATGGCCGCGCCCGAGCTTGATCGCGTCAGCCAAGGCATGATCGACGGCTGCGCCAATTACAGCGGTGATGCTATGATAGAGGCGACTTGCCACGATTGCACAGCTTCGATCGACGCCCATATCACCGAGCGGATGCCCGTTTTGGCGCAAAATTCCGACAAATCAGCCCTGTCCGTGCAAATGCAAGCCGGTCTCAGCGTCGCCACCACCCGCGCTAATATCAAGCTCATCATTTCCGGCGGTCAAAACGAACCCCGCGACGCCATCGCCGGAGCCGCATGGGCGTTGCTCACCCACCCTGACCAACTTGCTCAGATCCAACGCGGTGAACACGGCTATGGGCGGGCGTTCGATGAATATGTGCGCTGGATTTCTCCCATCGGCATGTCGCCCCGCCGTGTGGCCCAAGCCGACACCACTTGCGGCGTCACGTTCGAACCTGAAGACCGCGTATTCTTCATGTTTTCCTCCGCCGGCCATGACGAGGCGCATTTCACCGACCCTGAGCGTTTCGACATCACCCGCGACACCGGCCCCGCCATCCCCTTCGGTGCAGGCCCGCATTTCTGCGGCGGCGCGGCTATCGCCCGCACCTTGATCGCCGACATCGCCCTACCGCTGCTTTTTGAACGCCTCCCCGACCTCGTTCTTGCGGGCGACCCCCGGTTTCACGGCTGGGCCTTTCGCGGTCCGCTCTCCATGCCGGTCCGTTGGCAGAGCTGACCTTGCCAGCCCGCTCTCCCTGCCCCATATCTTAGCCATGTTGCGCTTAACGCCCATCCTTCTCGCCGTCCTCTACGGTTTCGTGCTCTACCGCTTCTCCGCGTGGCGCACCGCCCGTGAGCTTGACGCCAAATCAACCGAACTGCTCGACCCGACGCTCAAACCGTTGTTTGGCCAAATGGCCAAGGCGCTCGACCTGCCGCGCATCCGCGTGCATCTCTATGAGATCGAGCCGGTAAACGGCCTCGCCGCACCGGATGGGCGCATCTTCCTCACGCGTGGTTTTTATAACAAATACCGGCAAGGCGAGGTTACAGGAGAAGAGCTCGCCTCCGTTATTGCCCATGAACTCGGTCACGTGGCGCTTGGCCATTCCCGCCGCCGGATGATCGACTTTTCCGGGCAGAACGCGCTACGCACTGCAATTGCGATGGTCATTGGCCGCTTTATTCCCGGCGTCGGCCCTTACATTGCGAATTTCCTGACCACATTGGTCGCCGCACGGCTGTCGCGCGCCGATGAATACGAAGCCGACGAATATGCAGCCGCCCTGCTCACCAAAGCCGGGATCGGCACCGCACCGCAGAAGACCCTGTTCGAAAAACTTGAGGCGTTGACCAAAACCAACATGGGCAAATCCCCTGCGTGGCTTCTGTCGCACCCGAAAACCGGCGAACGCATCAAAGCAATCGAAAAGCTTGAAACTCAATGGAGCTAAGCCGACGCGCACCCGTGGCATCTTTACGCCCCAGCCACCATTGCCTATGACAGCGCCATGAGCGACACACCCCAACACCCACAGAAATCACATGGCCGCAAATCCATTTCAACCAGCCTGCAACCGCGCAGCCTGATGGAAGAAACCCGCCTCGCCCACGCGTGGACGGCACAGGTCATCACACTTTTCCCCGATGCCTTCCCCGGCGTTCTCGGCGAAAGCCTGACTGGCAAAGCCCTCAAGGATGGGTTGTGGCAACTTGAAACCGTTGATCTGCGCCGCTTTGGGATCGGCAAGCACCGCAATGTCGACGACACGCCCTCCGGTGGCGGCGCGGGCATGGTTCTTCGTGCAGATGTGCTAGGTAACGCGATCGAACACGCCCGCAAACTCGCCAAGACCCGCCTGCCGCTCTATTACCTCTCCCCGCGCGGCACGCCGTTCACCCAATCCCATGCCCGCCAATTCGCTGCCCAACCCGGGCTTACGCTGCTGTGTGGCCGGTTCGAAGGTGTCGATCAACGCGTGCTCGACCACTACGGTATCGAAGAAATCAGTTTGGGCGATTTTGTCCTCACCGGCGGTGAAATCGCCGCGCAAGCCATTCTTGATGCGACCGTGCGCCTGCTCCCCGGTGTGCTCGGCAACGCCGCCAGCACCGAAGAGGAAAGCTTCTCCAACGGCCTGCTTGAGCATCCGCAATACACCCGCCCGGCTGACTGGCTGGGCCACAGTATCCCTGCGGTCCTGTCTTCGGGCAACCACGGTGAAATCGCCAAATGGCGCCGCGCGCAATCCCAAGAGCTGACCCGAACACGCCGTCCCGACCTCTGGGATGCACATTTGCGCCGTAACGACACTTGAGACAAGCGCGCCTGCGCTTGCTAGGCTCTCGCGAAACCTAGACCTAATCCCTGAGGAGCCCGCCCCATGCCTGTTACCCTGCAAGTCATCTATCCCTTCACCGAAGGCACATCGTTTGACATGGACTATTACCTGACCACGCATATGCAGATCGTGCAGGACCACATGGGCCAACACATCAAGGAAAGCTTTGTGACCAAAGGCATCTCCGGTGGCCCCAACACACCGCCCCCCTACCACGCGATTGCAACGATCGTGTTTCCGGATCAGGAGGCAATGAATGCCGCCGTGGCCGGCTCTGGCGCACTTCTCAAAGACATTCCAAACTTCACCGATGTCCGCCCGAAAACCCTGATTGGTGAGCTGGTCGGCTAGCCGCATTCCCCCTTGCCAGAGGCCCCCACTTGGCCTAAACACCCCCCGTTCCCCGAAGCGGTAATCCGACTCGGGCGTTTTGTTTATTGCGGCTTGCCCACCCCGTCTTCTTCGACGGACTAAGTGACAAGCACACCGCTGGGACAAGACACACATGAAAAGGAATGACGGCTGACCTCCGGCGGGCGCGACACGCGGACCCGATGAAGACCAGGAGCTCTGAGGCGCGCAAACACTTTGCGGGATAAACCGCAAGCAAATGAAGGAGTTAGGTCAATGGACCTGATCGCAGAACTCGAGGCGGAACAGATCGCCTCGCTCGGGAAAGACATTCCCGATTTCAAAGCCGGTGACACCATCCGTGTCGGCTACAAAGTAACCGAAGGCACGCGTAGCCGGGTACAGAACTACGAAGGCGTCTGCATCTCGCGCAAAAACGGCGCAGGCATTGCCGGCTCGTTCACCGTTCGCAAGATTTCCTTTGGCGAAGGCGTGGAACGTGTGTTCCCCCTGCATTCGACCAATATCGACAGCATCGAGGTTGTTCGCCGTGGCCGTGTCCGCCGCGCCAAGCTCTACTATCTGCGTTCGCGTCGCGGTAAATCCGCCCGTATCGCAGAAGACAGCACCTACAAACCCAAGAAAGCCTGAGGGTCTGATCAATGAAAAAAGATATTCATCCCGACTATCACTTCATCGACGTCAAAATGACCGATGGCACCATTTTCCAAGTGCGCTCAACCTGGGGAGCCGAAGGCGACACCCTGTCGCTCGACATTGACCCCACAGCGCACCCGGCTTGGACCGGTGGCGGCACCCGCCTGATGGATGCCGGCGGCCGCGTGTCCAAGTTCAAGAAAAAATACGAAGGTCTGGGCTTCTAATAGCCGTCACGGACTTCGAGGGACAAAGACCCGCCGCCCCCAACAGGGCGGCGGTTTTCTTTTGCCATCTCCCTTTGACAATTGCCCATCGCTTGCCCTCAATACCACTGATGCAAGCAACCAAGGGAGGCCCGTCATGGCCGTTGTCAAACTTCTCTCCGATCAAGAGGCAAGCCCCGAAGCGCGCGCCGTCTTTGACGACATTCGCGCCGCCCGCGGCACCGATTACGTCAACAACTTCTGGCGCGCCCTCGCGCATGACCCGGACCAACTTGCCGCACTCTGGGCCCGGCTCAAAACGGTCATGGCTCCCGGCGCTCTGGACCCGTTGACCAAGGAGCTAATCTATATCGCCATTTCTGCCGCCAACAGTTGTTCCTATTGCAGCCACTCCCACACCGCTGCTGCCCGCGCCAAAGGGATGGATGACGCGATGTATCGCGAGCTATTGCAGATCATCGGCGTCGCCAGCCAAACAAACGCCTTGGCCAATGCCATGCAGGTGCCGGTCGACGAGAGCTTCAAAGCCTGACGCCTCCGCACTGCTTTACACAGGAAATACTCAAATGCGCCTTCTCTTGGCTCTCGCCGTCTCAGCCGCCCTTGCCCCGCTCGGCGCTTGGGCCGAATGCCCAACTGCCACCGACCTTGAAAAAGGCATCGTCTTCAAATCTGATGTTAAATACGCCGAGCTTTTTCGCATCCTACCCTCGGGCATGATCCAAACCATCAACAGCGCAAACGGCAAGGCGACCTCACGCACCCTGATCGCCAAAGGCGTCTACCTGCTTGAACTCATTGACCTCGAAAACAACAAACCCATCCCAAGCACGCGAACAACCTATGCTTTTCCGGGTGCGCCCGCAGACTTGCCCGACCCAAAGCCAAATGCGAAATTCGAATTGACCGTGGCCGTATGGGACCGCGGCGACATACGAAAAGAACAACAGATCTACGCCGGCGGCGCACTAAACTCTGTCACGATTGGCGCGTGCACCTACGATATGTTTCCCATCAACGTCACCTATATTGATGGCTACAACACGGACAAACACTTGCTGCACTACCTGCCCGCTCTCAAAGTCGCTTATCTCGCCGCGACGACATATGACAACAGCACCGATACTTATAACTATTTCAGCATCGAGGTCGCGAAATAGGGCGAAAATACGTCAATAGACTTGTCCTAAACGCATAGCGGCTTTGCCGCGATTGGTGGTTCTCAATGTCATCTTCTGCGCCTAGGTGGGGGCATCAGGTTTTTAATCCGCCCAAGGACACAGCAAAATGACTAAAATTCGCGCACTCGCGGCATTCTTCATGCCTTCCGCCCGCCGTTTCTCCGATATCGCTATTGGCGATCTCACCGACAACCAACTGCGCCGCTCCGGCATGAACAAAGCCGAGCTGCTGCACATCCGCTTCTCCGGGTTCCACACCTGCGGCTAATGCTGCGCGGACCCCGAACCAACCTGAAGCCAAGATTGACCGGGCGGCGTTTCAGCCACAGCCCGGTCTCTTTCTGTCTGCCCCCCTGCTGCCCCCTTGCCAGAGCGTTGCCAGACGGCCCATAAACGCGTCACCACGACCCAAGGACGCGGCTATGAGCAAACATATCACCATATTGAACGGCCCAAATTTGAACCTTTTGGGCACCCGGCAGCCCGAAGTCTATGGTGCCGAAACGCTCGCCGATGTCGAAGCCCTCTGCACAGATATCGCCAAAGAGGCAGGCCACGAGCTGACCTTTCAACAATCCAATCACGAAGGCCAACTGGTCGACTGGATTCAAGCCGCCTGCAAAAGCTCCGATGCGATTGTTATCAACCCTGCGGCCTATACTCATACCTCTGTCGCCATTCTCGACGCGCTCAACGTCTTTGACGGCCCTGTGGTCGAAGTCCACATCAGCCAGATTCACAAGCGCGAGGCCTTCCGCCATCATTCCTATGTCAGTGCGCGCGCCGATTCTGTGATCGCTGGCTGCGGCGTGCATGGCTACGCGCTGGCGATGCGCCATGTCCAAACGCTCCTCACGGCCTGATCCGCCCCAACCAGCCAACCGTTCACCCGCGCCTCTCACCAGACAGCGCCATCGCCCCCACCTCACCGCTGGACGCGCCAAGCTGGGATGGTCTACTAAAGCGCAACAAAATTGGTTTCCCGGTTACACAGATCGGTCACACAAACAAACTCCACAGGGCTTACATTCATGAAAATCGCTGTCGCTGGCCTCGGATATGTCGGCCTCTCCAATTCGGTCCTTCTGGCGCAAAACCATGATGTCATCGGCGTTGACCTCGACGGCGAGCGCGTTGACGCTGTCAATCAACGCGCATGTCCGCTGCAAGACCCGGAACTGGCCGCGTTTCTCTCCCGCCCGGACCTGCGCCTCACGGCTACGACCGACGGTGCAACAGCCTTCTCGAACGCGGATTTCGTTATCGTAGCGACGCCAACCAACTACGACCCTGATACGAACTTCTTTGACACCAGCTCGATCAAAAGTGTTATCAAATCGGTCCTCGCCGTGAACGAGGATTGCGCCATCGTCATAAAGTCCACGATCCCCGTGGGCTATACTGAACGGCTGCGCGAAAAGTTTGGAACCGAGCGGATCATTTTCAGCCCCGAGTTCCTGCGCGAAGGGCGCGCGCTTTACGACAACCTCCACCCAAGCCGTATCGTGGTCGGTGATATGGGGGCACGCGGGCGTGCGTTTGCCGACTTGTTAATCGAAGGCGCGGTCGACAGCGACATTCCGGTCTTGCTCACCGGCGCGAACGAAGCCGAAGCGATCAAGCTGTTTGCCAACACCTATCTTGCCATGCGCGTCGCCTATTTCAACGAACTCGACAGCTACGCCATGATGCATGGCATGGACAGCCGCCAGATCATCAACGGCGTTGGCCTCGACCCGCGCATCGGCACACATTACAACAACCCGTCCTTTGGCTATGGCGGCTATTGCTTGCCAAAAGACACCAAACAGTTGCTTGCGAACTATTCCGAAGTGCCGCAAAACCTGATCCGCGCGATCGTCGATGCCAATCACACCCGCAAGGATTTCCTTTCCGAACAAATCATCAGGCGCAAACCGAAATGCGTCGGAATCTATCGGCTGGTCATGAAGGCCGGTTCGGACAACTTCCGCCAATCCTCGATCCAGGGCATCATGAAACGGATCAAGGCCAAGGGGATCAAAGTCATCGTCTTTGAACCTGTGCTGGAGGAAGAGCATTTCTTCCATTCGCCCGTCCTCAACGATCTCGAAGCATTCAAGGCCCAGGCCGACCTGATCGTTGCCAACCGGCTCGATGACGCCATCGACGACGTCAGCGACAAGGTGTTCACCCGCGATCTGTTTCAGGGCGACTGATCAACGTCATGGGCCACACAGCAGAGTTCCGCCGCTTCGCCGTCTATTTCACGCCCCCGCCCGGCCCGCTTGCCGACCTTGGGGCTGCTTGGCTCGGCTGGGACGCTGCGCACGCGCGAGCCGTGCCGCACCCGTCGCTACCCGCCCTGCCCCTCCCGGTGGAAAAGATCACAGCCGTGCCGCGCAAATACGGGTTCCACGCCACCTTGAAACCACCCTTCGCGCTGGCCGCAACCACCTCGCTTGACGCGCTCAAATCTGACCTTGCCGACCTTGCGGCGCGCCTCGCCCCGGTCACGCTTGAGGCGTTGAACGTCACCCGTCTGGGCAGTTTCCTTGCGCTGGTTCCTGCGGGCGACACCTCCGCATTATCCGCCCTTGCCGCAACCCTTGTGCGTGAGCTTGACCACCACCGCGCCCCGCTCCTTGACGCAGACCTCGCCAAACGGCGCGCAAACGGGCTCAGCGCCGCTCAGGATGCCAATCTGCTGCAATGGGGCTATCCTTACGTGATGCAAGAGTTTCGCTTCCACATGACCCTCACAGGCCGCTTGCCGAAATCCCAAGCACAGACCATCGCGCAGGCACTCTCACCGCTGTTTCACCCCCACCTGCCCAGCCCCTTCCCGATCGACGCAATCAGCCTCTCAGGCGAAGATCAAAACGGCCGCTTCCATACGCTCTCGCGTTACACGCTCGGTGGCTGATACCCGGCGGAAAACCACGTCTCGCCGCGCTATGGGCGATTTCTCTACTGGAATATCTAGGGGCCTCGCCAATATGTTAAGCTGCCTACCCAAGCATTGGTCCCCCGGTCCCATGCATGCCTAGACACCGCAAATCTTGATCAAACCGGACTTATTAATTCGGCTAAATCAAAAGGACACGCCAAATGGTCGACGCACCACAGCCAGTTCTCCCCACATTCGACACCGATGACGACCCGTCAATCGCATACAACCGCATCTGGGTGAACCTTCTGCGTATCCAGCGCAGCACCATGGCGCGCGTTGCCCGCGCTCTCAAAGCGCATGGCATTGACGACCCGATCTGGCACGAAATCCTCATTCAGGTTGGCCGCAAAGGCGACGATGGCATCGCCATGGCCGAGCTTGAACGCAAGCTCTATTGCCAGCAATACGCGCTCTCGCGCCATGTCAGCCGGCTGGAAAAACTCGGCTACCTTCTCAGCGTCGCAACCGCCGGTCCGGGCCGCAGCAAACGCGTGATCCTGACACCCGAAGGCGATGCGAAAAACAAGGCGATGTGGCCGATCTATGCCGAGATCATTCAATCTGAATTCGCCCACCGGCTGTCCACTGACGAAGCTTATGACATCGCCCGCCAACTAACGCGCTTCTACCCCTGAAACGCAAACGCCGCCCCGTTGGGGCGGCGTCGTCAATTTTCAACTCGGCCTCAAAACCCTTTGCTCAGAACCGCGTTACAGCAACCAAGGTAATCGTGCGCCCCGGCTCTTTCAGCGTGACCACCGACGGGTAGTCGGCACCATAAGTCGCGCGGTCGGCATAGTTTTTGTCAAACACGTTGTTGACCTCGGCGCGGATCGTCAGGTTCTTCATCGACGGCGGCACGTATTCGGCAAACACATTAACCACCTCATAGCCCGGAAGCGTCGCGGTGCTCGACGCGCCGTTCACGTCATAATTCAGCGCGATATCAAGCCCGCCGCCAATCCGAAGCCCCGGCACCCTCGTTTGCTGCTCGACCTCCAAAGCAATCACGGTGCCAAGCGGCGCACCAAAATCAAGCGTCTCATAGCTACCGTTGGTGCCTGCGGTTTGCACCTCACTATGCGACAGGGTCAGCCGTGCAAACCCGCGCTCCCAACCATAGGTGGCCCCAAGGTTGAAGCCACGGCTTTCAAAGTCGAAGTTCGCAACCCCGCTGCGCGCGTTGGCAATCTTGGTGTAGAACAACTCGCCACCCAGTTTGAAATCGCCGGCAACATAGTCAAACCCAAGCGTCGCGTTGTTGGCGCGCGACGGCGCAAGCGTGCTGTAGTCCCATGAGGCGAGATAGATATAGTTGTCTTCGATATCGATGCCGCCAAATACCGACGACACGCCGCCCCGGATCGAAAACCGGTCCGTGACCTCGAAAACAGCCGAGGCATTGCCGCTAAGGCCAGAATTGCTCAGCTTGGTGCCATTGGTGCCGGTGAATTCCTGAAAATCAAACCGCGCCCCAAAGGACAGGCGTAACCGATCCGTCGGCCGCAACCGCGCCTGTGCAAAAAACCCGATATTCTGCGAGTCTTCGCGTAGGTTTTCGGAATATGTCGGGCTCGTATAGTTCCCGAACCGGTCTTGATAATCGATCCCGACCACAACCGTATCATCCGGGCTCAGGTTAAACGTGTTCTGAAGCCGTGCCGACCATGTTCCCGACCGCCCGTTGCTGTCCCACGGGCTTGGCACAACCACGTCGCTTTCCGAATATCCCAGCTGGAATTTCGGGTCCCACATGCCATCGGCCAGCACGTTCTCATAGGTGAACGAATAACTCTGCCGCTCGGTATCATAGACACGCAGATCGTTCGTCACCCCCCCGACACCGCCGAAATTCGCCCGGAACTGACGCAGCTCACTGTCTTCAAGCCGCTGCGCCGACAACACAAACCTGTGCCCTTCCGGCCCTTCATAGGCGATCTTGCCCAGATAACTCGTAAGGGCCGCACCGGTGCCAAGGATCGTGCTGCCGTCGCCGCTGCGATAATCATCGCCCTCGGCGCGTTTGACGTAGCCCAACCAAGAGAAACCTCCCTGCTTGCCCGCAAGGGTAAGCGCGGCTTGTGCTGTGCTGCCATTATCGGAATAACTTAACCGCAGGTTGCCGCCAAAGGACCGGCCATCCATCAACACATCACCCGCGTTGATCGTTTCAAAAACGACCGAACCAGCCAAAGCATAAGGCCCCGCATCCGCCGGCGAAATCGTCGCATCCGCGCGCACTTGCCGCAGCAGGCCGGGATCAATCGCATTGGCCGTGACGTGGTGGAACGTGCGGTTATTTTGCGCCGCACCGTCAATCGTCACACCCAGGTTGAGCATATCAACACCGTTCATGAAAATCTTCTGCGTCAGCGGCAATGCGCCCCCCACCGACACCGAGGCAATCCCGGCAAATACGTCCTTAAGGTCGCCGGTCCGCGCCCGTTCAAGCTCAAAGTCAGACACATACATCGTCGTCGCGCGATCTGCCGCCTCAAACAGCCTGTCGCGTTGCTCAACCACAATCGGATCTAGCTTGTAAACAAAGTCAGCCCCCTGCGCCGATGCACTCGCCGCAACGGCTGCCATAGCGCTGCCCAATAAAACACTCCGCACACCCAGCGCGCTCACATCGTTTCGTTTCAACATGTCATCCCCATTTTTCATCCCCACACGACGCCCCTCCGGTGAGGTTTCATCGCGCAGCATCTTTTATCCGACTATTATAATCAGAATAATCATGCAAGTGCATTAATTGAAACGCCAAACGACGCAAAACCCCCTTCTCCAACGCAGTCCGCACCCCCCTCACCGCGCGCCCGACATGCGTCGGCGCGCCGACAATCCACCGCGAAATCCGGTTAATACGTCACCTCCCAAAGGTTGCGCACCATAATGATACACGGGAGAGTTCAGGCGTTGGGTCTGCCCGTTTTGCGGCTCTAACCTTTGTCGATGCCAGATGTCAGGACTCTGAAAGGCGCAGGCTCCTATTCCCGCTGCCCCCTATGATCGCCAACAGGTTAGCACCGAATAGCTGTAAGCCATCCGGCACATCTCTCGGACCTCCTATCAGACGATATCGAGACTCCAGATATCTATGATCTGATCGCTAAAGACCAAATACTCAACATTTGTGAGTAAATCTGTCCCTTCGCCTGCCCCGGCACCATTCCACGCGACGGTGGCGTCCCGCGTTCCCGAGCGCGTAATCAGAAACTCGTCCGAAGAACCATCATACAAAATGAAATCGGATCCTGCACCGCCGTCGATCGTGTCATCGCCGCGACCGCCATAAATCCTGTCGATGCCGCCATTGCCAAAGATCAAATCGTCGCCGCCAAGGCCCCTCAGGTTGTTGCGCTCGTTGTCACCTGTCAAAATGTCATCGAAACTGGTTCCTCCAAGGTTTTCGATAGAGGTGTAAAGATCGTAACGAGCATCGCCGGCCGATCCGTATCCGAGCAGCAATGAGGCCGTTACACCAGCACTTGACGCATAATAAGTGACCGTATCGGACCCCGATCCGCCGTCGTAGCGTTCGCGCCCTCCGGTCGAGCCGACAAAGGTGTCATAGCCCGCGAGCCCCCGGAAATCGTTTTCCCCCGCATCGCCATAAAACACGTCTCCAAAATTGGAACCGGTGGCGTTCTCAATCCCGAGATACACGTCCCCTTCGGCAAAACCACCAAAACCGCCGCTGCCAATTGAAATGGTCACACCGCTTTGCGAATTGACATAAGACACCGTGTCTCGGCCAGTTCCCCCATCAAGTGTATCGCTGCCAGAAGACCCAATGAACCAGTCATAATTGCCCAGCCCTCTCAATTCGTCGTCATTGGAACTTCCCTCAATATAGTCGGCATAGATGGTTCCCGTGACCCGTTCGATGGAGCTGAAGAAGACCCGTTCCGAACCGTCATGATTAACGGCTTCGCCATTTTCCATATTGATCCACAAACGGTATTCCGCCGCTCCGCGTCCAGGCGCATCAGGCAAATCGCTAAAGCTGAGCATGTCGCGCCCCGCCCCACCGTCAATCGTATCATTGCCACCGCTCGGCATAATCCAGTCTGACCCGCCAAGACCCGAGATGAAATCGCTCTCCACTGTGCCCGAGATGTTTTCGCTCGCCTCGGTGCCGACAATCCATGCGCCGAACCGCACCAGCGCTTCCTCCCGCGACAGGGTCACATCCGTAAAGGCGAAGACCTCCACATCATCCGCAATATAATCTTCACCTTCCGAAGAGCTCAGCAAGAAAGCCCCGTTTTCGACGCTGCCAGTTACCTCAGCAAGCGCCACGGAGAAGCGCACAGTGTCGGTGCCCGCTCCGCCGATCACCCGATCGTCTCCCGCCCCTCCGACAAAGCTATTGTCCGCAGCGTCACCAATAAGCACGTCATCAAAGGCCGACCCCGTTACATTGTCGATACCTTCAAGACTGAGCGTCTCCCCGCCGGACGCACCGGTCCCGGCAGCCAGATCAATCTCAACCCCCGAGGTACGTCCGGAGAAGATCGCAAGATCGTACCCCGAGCCACCGATAAGCGTGTCATTCCCCTGCGAGGAAATGAAAATGTTGTTCTTTGGATCGTTTAGCCAGCTTTGCTCATCGCCTGCGAAAAGCATATCATCCCCCGCGCCCCCGTCCAGCGTATCGACCTCTCGACCACCATAAAGCGTATCGTCGCCGTCCCCCCCATAGAGCAAGTCATTGCCCTCTTCGCCCCAAAGAATATCGTCGCCGTCATTGCCAAAAAGCGTGTCGTCTCCGAAGGCCCCGATGATCGCCTCAGACCAGCCTGTACCATCCAACGAATCGTCATTGTTCGTACCCGCGATATCCGCCGTTCGGCCAAGGCTCCGGACGTCATCATACGTCAGGGTGACATCTCCAAAGCGAAGCTCTTCGACATCTTCGTAAATTTTGATCCCATTACTGGCGGCTCCATTGGAAAGAACCTCGATGTAATCCTCTGAATCGAAAAGAAACCGCGAACTTGCAAAGTTCAGTCTGAGGCTGACCCAATCGTGCCCTTCACCCCCATGAACTTCGCCACGGCTCCATGCAACGAAGCCGTTGTCTTGCGCATTGCCGAAAAACTTATTGACGTAACTCCCACCCCAGACACGTTCTGTGGACACCGCCTCAAAGTTCTCAAACTGTTCGAGGATGCTGCCCCCTTCGCTGCGGACCACTCCAATCCCTGTATCGGTCAAGAAAATGTCGCCGCGTTGATGAATTGCAATCGTATCAAAGCCGTCACCACCGTCGACCGAGTTATCGCCCAGTCCGGGATCGATGAAATTATCCCCCGCGCTGCCAATGATCGTATCGTCACCATCGCCAGAAACAACATTCTCAATGCCGGTGATCGATACACCGGTCGCGGTTTGTGAGCCTAGATTGACCGTGACGTCTCTGGTGGACCCGTACCGGTCAGATTGATAGATCAGAGTGTCGCTCCCCGCTCCCCCGTCTATGTTCAACACACCGTTGGTGTCATTCGAGACATAAATACTGTCGTTTCCGCCGCCCAGATCAATGGTCTCGGCTTCTGCGTATACCCGGTCGTCTCCCAGCCCGGTGGACAGCACAGTGCCCACCTTAGCGCCGAAATCCCCATTTACGAGATCGTTTTCAGATGAGGTAACCACCTGCCGCCCAGAGACGTTTCCATTCATTCGCCAGGTCACAGACACATCAAGCCCGGAAAAGCTCCATCCCGAAAAATCGACATCCTGCGACATGGAATCGAGCGACACGCTCAGCTCCAGATCCTCGCGGAAATCTCCGCTGGTCGTGAAATGGATGGTTTGATCTGGCACCAAATAGACAGCGTCAGCATCGACGCTACGAAACTCCCCTTCAATGCCCACGAATTTGACGATCTGAGAATAATTCTGAACCTCGTCAAGGATGATCGTCTCAACGTTCTGGGGATCGATAAAATAGCCCACAAGAAACCGGTCGCCGTCATACCTGATGTAAGAGCCCGTCTCTTCTAGGTGGATCACATCATTCCCTGCACCACCATCTACAAGCGCTGCAATCGCTGCATAGCCATCTTGCATACCCGTGCCTTGTGGTATGAAAAGATCATCCCCACCTTCACCGCGTGCTGCTGAGAAACCGCCGCTGATCGTATCGGCGCCTTCTCCACCCCATGCGGCGTTGCTCTCAGGATCGCTGGAATAACTATTGAAGCTGGCGAAATCGATCAATCGTCACCTGCGCCACCGTAGACCTCTCCCGTCACGTCGACGAACTGGTCATCGCCCCCATCACCAAATATCTGGGCCAGAGGATCGCCATATTGGCCGATATCGGAAAAACGATCGTTCCCGTCACCGCCACGTATAATAGGTGCCCAGCTCGACGCGAGGCTGTCATCACCGCCCGCCAGATCAATCAGATCGTTGGCGCGTATCTCCGCAGGCATCTCTTGGCCATCCGACCCAAGCACCTCGTCAACGCTCAGATAAACATGCGTTCCTTGCCACAAGACAGACACTTCCTGCCCCGAGGAAACCGGATCGCCATTCACGTCAGTCCAGCGATAGCTAAGAAAAGACCGGTCAGCATCGTCAAAGACTTCGATAACCGAGAATTCACCCAGCAAAGGCTCGTCCTGATAATAGACAAAACCCGTACCTGTCACAGCGATCCGGTACCCGGCGTATTCGCCTGCATCGACCGTCATACTAAAGCTAGAGGGTGTAGGATTGAGCAGCGTGCGGCTCGTTTTCAGCAAGTCCGGCAGACCGGGGACCGGTTCACTACCAACACTGGAATATTCTGCAATTGATGGCATCACCAAACTCCTCCTAGTTAATGAATCAAAAATTAACAAAAAAGAATCTGGCACTTCAACCGGGAAGCATGCGACGCAAACCTCTGAAACCAAAAATTTTTTTACATGAACGCGTCAAAAAGCACGCCAACGAATACCACACCACCCATCGCAATTGGTCGCTACCGCAACATCCAACACGTCTTCCGCTAATTTTTCGGTTTTGCTTGATATAGCCTTGCGCTCTCTTGGGAAAGAGCCAGCGCCGGAAAACCGACCAAGCCAACCTTTCTAGCCCCCAGCGTTAAGCGCGCAGTCAGTCATCAACAATTCCCAGAATCGCGGATTTCGTTGAACTCGCCATCAGTGCAAAGGCAGACAAATGGATAGCAACACCCAACTCAAAACCCGATAGATGGAGCATTATTCGATAATGTGCTTTAAAATGGTGCCCCCACACGGACTCGAACCGCGGACCTACTGATTACAAATCAGTTGCTCTACCAGCTGAGCTATAGGGGCACTGAGCATGCGGTTTAAGAGCAGTCGCGCGGCCTTGCAAGTGGGAAATCGCGCCTTTTATCGGTTCGCCCGCGCCAAAAGGACAACCGCCACAAGACCGACCGCTATAATCAGCATCGCAGCCGGCGCAGCACCGGCCAAGTTTTCAAGGCTCGCTTCCTCATGAACCCGCGTCGCCAATGTGTCGAACCCAAACGGTGGGCGTAGCAAAAGCGTCGCCGGCAACTCCTTGACACAATCGACAAACACCAAAAGAACCGCCGAGCCGATCGACCCACGGATCAGCGGATAATAAACCTCGGCCAGCGTCTGCCCCTGCGTGCGCCCCAACGACCGCGCCGCCCAAGGAAGCGATGGCGACACCCGCCCCATCGCCGCATCCGCCGCCCCCTGTGCGATGGCAAAGAACCGCACGCCATATGCCAGCACCAGCGCAAAGCCGGTCCCGGTTAACAGCAAGCCAATGTCATGGCCCGTCAGCGCCTCGATCCCGTCCGCCATCAAATGGTCGAGCAGTGCTAGCGGAATCAATATTCCCACCGCCAGCACCGCCCCCGGTGCAGCATAGCCAATTGCAGTGATCGGCATCAAAAGCTTGGGCAAGCTCCGCCCGGACAGGCGCGCACCATAAACCATGAACACCCCTGCAAGCACGGTCACAAAGGCGGCGATGCCGCCCACGCTCACAGTGTTCCACAAGGCCTCAAGCAGCTTTGGCTCGCCCCAAGCCTCGGTTTCCCCCAGAGCATGGAACAGGATCACACCGGCCGGCAACAAGAACCCAAACGCAAACGGGATCGCGCATAACACTGTGGCACAGGCCCCTGCCCATCCCGTCAGCAGCTTGCGCTCCACCCGGCGATGCTGCCGCGCGAGGTTGAAAAACCGCACCTTCCGACGCGAGATCTTCTCAAGCGCAACCAGAAGCACAACCAACGCAAGGATCACACTGGCAATCTGCGCCGCCCCGCCCGCATTGTTGCCATCCAGCCAAACGCTGAAAATACCGGTGGTCAAGGTTTGCACGGCAAAGAAATCGACTGTGCCGAAATCATTCACGGTTTCCATCATAACAATGGCAACGCCCGCCACAATCGCAGGTCGCGCCAATGGCAACCCGACTCTGCGGAACCGCTCAAACGCCCCCGCCCCAAGCGACATCGCCACCTCTTCCGAACTGCCCGACTGCTCACGAAAGGCCGCCCGGCTCAGCAAATAGACATAAGGATAGAGCGAGGCCGACAGCACCAAAATCGCAGCCCCGATCGAACGGATCTCGGGAAACCAATAGTCCTGCGCGTTTTTCCAGCCAAACAGGGCCCGCATTGCCCCCTGCACCGGCCCGGCATACTCAAGCAATTCAACCAATGCATACGCCCCGACATAGCCGGGCACCGCCAGCGGCAAAAGCAACAGCCACTCCAACCACCGCGACATCGGAAAGCGGTAGCGCACGACAAGCCACGCAGCCCCCGTCCCGATCATCGCCGTCAACACCCCGACTGATCCCATCAAAATGAGCGTGTTGCGCATGTATCGCGGCAAGGTCGTCGACAAGAGATGCGGCCAGATGTTCTCGGTCGGGAAAAGCGCAATGCTCAACACCGCGATGATCGGCGCCAAAACGATCAAGGCAATCACCAACGCGCCGGCCGACCATGGGTCGAACCGCCACCCGGCTTTGCCTGCGCGTTGCTTTTCTGTTACCGCCTCACCGGCCATCACTGCCCCAAGCTTTCGTGTTGTAACGCCCAACGCCTTAATCAGGTTTCCCCGCCGGGAAAAGGGCTTATAGTGCATGACAGGCCATAACAAAAACGAAGCAGGACGAGAAAACATGCAGGTTGTTCTTCACGCGGGCGCTCATTGTACCGATGAAGACCGCATTCTGAAATGCCTTCTCAAAAACCGTGCAGAATTCGCCAAGATCGGCTCAATCGTGCCTCCGCCCGGACGGTATCGCCGCCTCTTGCGCCAAACGGTGCAGGCGTTGGAAAAGGCCGACCCCGCACCGGATGCCCGTGAATTGCTGGTCGAAACCATCCTTGAAGGCGACAAAGCAGACCGGCTCTTGCTGTCGGAAAAGAACCTCTTTTGCCTGTCGAAATTCGCCATGCGCGACTCGCTCTTCTATCATCGGGCCGATATGCGGATCGCCGAATTCAAACGCCTGTTCCAAGGCGACCAGATCGAGCTGTTCTTTTCCATCCGCAACCCGGCGACCTTCCTGCCTGCGCTTTACAAGAAAACCGGCGTCGATGATCTGGTCGAGCTTCTGCGCGGCACCGACCCAAATGCGCTTTATTGGTCTGAACTGATCACGCGCTGGTGCGCACCGCCCACCCGGACGTGCCGATCACCCTCTGGTGCAACGAGGATTCACCGTTGATCTGGGCACAAATCATTCGCGAGATGGCCGGCCTCGCCCCCGGAACCAAGATTAAAGGCGGATTTGATCTCCTGTCCGAGATCATGACCCGCGAAGGAATGCAGCGCTTCCGCGCCTATCTCGCCAAACATCCGGTGATGACCGAAGTGCAAAAGCGACGTGTGATGATAGCGTTTCTCGACAAATTCGCCCGCCCCGATGCCATCGAAGAAGAACTCGACGTGCCCGGATGGACCGAAGAATTGGTCGACAACTTGACCGAGGCTTATGACGCGGATGTCGACGCCATCGCGCGCATCCCCGGCGTGAATCTGATCACTCCCTAAGGGCGCGCGCGGCGTCTGTGCCGCTTACATGCCCAGCGCTTGGCGATACATTTCCAGAACCGCCTCTTCTTCGGCGATATCATCGGCGTCGCGCTTTCTCAAAGCCACCAGCTTGCGCATGACCCGCGTGTCATAGCCGCGCGCCTTGGCCTCGGCCATCACCTCTTTCTGCTGATCGGCAAGGCCCTTCTTTTCGGCCTCAAGACGCTCAAACCGTTCAACAAACTGGCGAAGTTCGCCTGCCGTCACGCGATAGGTCGCATCGCTGGATCCGGTGTCGCCTGCGCCGTCCGTGTTCTCGCTGTCCATCAGAGGGGTCTCCTTGCTGAGCCTTTTGTGCCGAAGCCCCTTGCTAGCGCCCTCCTCCGCCCCCTGCAAGAGGGTTTGCCCACGCCAATGCCGCTCTTTTCTTGCCCTTTACGGGCGAAGCCTTTAATCGGGCGGACCAAGGCCGCATTGGCGGTGGTAAATTCGGAGACAGCCATGCAATTCCTGATCTGGGGCGGCGCTCTCGTGACCCTTCTGGGCATCGCCGCACTTGTCTATGTCGGTGCCAAAGTGGCCAGCGCACGGCGTGAAAACCTCGACGATGCGGCGCTGCGCGCGCGGATTCAGCGGCTCTTGCCGGTCAACCTTGCGGCGCTGTTCATTTCGGCAATCGGGCTGATGATGGTGGTGCTTGGCATCGTTCTTGGCTGATCTGCTCGCAAACTGAAAGCCGTCAAGACCGCTTCACCACACGCCAAACCGCCCGCCGTTTTTGATCAATTCGTTCAAACGCTCTGACGGATACCAAAGCGCGGGCGCATCCCCCTGCCAGCGTTCCAACTCGCGCCGCACCACCAACAGCCCGCGCAATTCGCCCGCTTTCATCGGCCCGCCGCTGGCCCGTGGCAGGCCCAGCGCCACAAGCGCCGCCAAATCAACATCCCCTGCGTCGCACGCAACACCGCGCTCGACCAACTCCAGCCCCGCGCAGAACAAAGCCGACCAGATCCGCCGCCGAATGGCATCCTGCGACAGCCCATCGCGCGCGGCCCCGCCATTCGACAGGCCCCCACGCCAAGCCTGCACGATCCCCTGCGCGGCTGCGTCAAAATCCCCTGCCGCACCGTGCTGCGCATAGCGCAAAACGCCGCGCCCGGTTGCCCGCCCCTCACGGCCTTGCGCCATGAAGGCGGCGAATAATCCGCCAAACTGCTCCCCCATGCCCAGCGCGGCAAAACGTGGCGCTTGCCGCCCCAACCCTTCCGCATCCGCCTGCCGGAACGGTCCGCACGCCCAGCCCATCGCGCGATCAATATCATCGGGTTGCGCCCCTTGGGCCACGCACCATTCAGCCGCCGCAAACATCGCGGCCTTCAACGCGCCAACAATCAACCCGTTTTCCGCACTGGTAAGCACAACTTGCCGCCCCATCCGCCGCAACAGGTTGCGCGCCCGCTCCTGCAGCGCACCCACGGTATCCGGCGCAATCACCAACTCAGCCAGCCCCGCGCCCTGCACCGCCGCATGAAGCGCCAGCCCCATCGCACGCCCGCCCAAGTTTTCGCGCAACACCCCCGCGCCCAAACCCATCCCGGCCGTAAACACCAGCGGCACGTCCTCGCCGGTCTTGCCCGACACATGCGCCATCAGCGCAGGAAGCTTGGCCCCCGGCGCTTCGCTCGCCTCAATCACCAGTCGCGCCGCACTTAAGACTCCCGGCGACGGCCCGCCCGACAGCCGCTCAAGCCGCTCATTCGCCATTGCCGCATCAATGCGCCCGCGCTCTGCCTCGTGGCCAAACGCCGCCGTGACGCGTTCAATCAACCGCGCCGCACCACCTTCGCGCTGCTCAGCCACACGCACCTCTGCACCGCTGCCAAGGATGGTCTGAACCAAGCCAAAGGCAAGTGCGCCATCCCCCAGAATGGTCACAACCTCGGGCCGCCCGCCAGGCGCGGGCTGGCGCTGTTCCTGTGCAACGGTATGGGTCAACCCTTGCGCCCGCGCTGATCCGCGCAATTCTGCGCGCAGCGCCCCTTCCATCGCCAGCCCTGCCTCAATCGGCAACAGCTGCGCCGCCTCGACACAATCGACCAAAGCTTTGGCTTCCGCTGGCAACACGCCCAAATCGCGGCGCCGCTTTGCGATCTCATCCTGATACGCCATTGGGTCGGCAAATCCCGGCGCCGGACCTTCGGGCGCTGGCTCATCCACCATCGCCCGCGCCGCCTGAACCGCTTCGCCGACAACATTGCGGGCCACGACCTTGCGAAACAATCCGCGCAATGCCCCCGAATTGGCGGCAATCGCCCGCCCGGTCAACATCAGATCAATCGCCGTGCCCGCCCCGATCAAACGCGGCAAGCGCTGCGTTGCGCCCGCGCCGGGGATCAACCCGCGGCGCACATCACCCAGCGACAGCATCGTGCCGACGGCTGCCACCCGTGCGTGGGCTGCAAGCGCGATCTCAAACCCGGCGTCCGCCACACTCCCGCGCAACGCCGCAACCACTGGTTTTTCAGATTGCTCAATCGCCTGACAAACTTGGGCCAAATCCGGCTCGGCCTTGCCATGGGCCACCTCTTGATCCAACAGCCGCCCCGCGAACCTCTCTTCGGCCCCCGCGATCACGACCGCCAAGACCCCATCATCTGCCGCCGCAAGGCACAGCGCCTGCTCCAAGGCCAGCCGCTCGCCTACCTCGAACCTGTTCTCTGCCCCGCCGCTGGTCAACGGCAACGTCACCACAGCAACGCCATCATCAACCGAATATGGCTGTTCGCCTTTTCCCAAGCCCCGCGTGCCTCACACTATCAACAATTGCGCTATCTTTCGGCCAATCCGCTGACCCGTGCAAGCATCGGGGCCAAGGATTACACAGGCATGTTGTCGAATTGCGCCTCGATCGCATCGTCGGTCAGATCTTCATCCAAACTGCGCACCTCTTTGGGCAACGCCATGCCCGTGGCCGACGCCCGCTCAACCAACTTATGCAGGTCTTTTTGCAGCAGTTGCTGCTCCTTGGGCGCGGCCGCCTTTATCTCGTTGCACAGCGCCACGATTGCCGTCGTAAGATCCTCTTTCATCACTACGTCCTCCTTCGTTTTGATAACATCCAATCCCACACGCCCGCCGAACCGCCACGCTTATGGCGCGCTACAGCTTGGCGGCGCATCCTTTGCAAAACGGCGTCGCAGGCAGCACATCCAAACGCGCGGCAGAAATCTCTTCGCCACAGGTCATGCAATAGCCGTAGCTCCCCGACCGTATGCGCTTCAAAGCCGAACGTATCCGGGCAATCTCCTCCTGCCCCTGAAGGCCAAGCCCCTCCAGAACCTCATCGCCCTCACGTTCAACCGCCATCTCTTCCCAGTCCTTGGACTGCGGCGCATCAAGCTCGGCCTCGATATCCTTCAGCCGCACATCCAGCTCTCCAAGCCTTTTCAAAAGCTGATTACGTCGTTTTTCTAACATCATAGACACCTGATCATTCCTTGTTGATGCAAATGTCGCACAAATGCGGCGCATCGGCTTTGACCCAAGTCAACACATCGCAAAGCAACGCCCTTAAAGCGCCGGGAACAGAACTTCCGACAGGGCTTGCAACATATGCGGAAATTTTTATATGTTTTACATGCCACTTGCCCAAGGAGAGATGAACGCATGTCACCGATCGTCCAGGCTTTCTTCGACGAGGCCACGAACACCATTTCCTATGTCGTGCGTGACCCGAACGGCAGCAGCGCCGCGATTATCGATTCCGTTCTGGATTTCGACTATGCGTCCGGGCGCACCGACACGACCTCGGCTGATCGCATCATTGATTGGGTCACCTCCGAAAACCTCTCAATCGACTGGCTTCTCGAAACCCATGTCCACGCCGACCACCTCTCGGCCGCGCCTTATATCCAAGAGCGTCTGGGCGGCAAAATCGGCATTGGTGACCGCATTACGGTGGTTCAGGATACCTTCGGCAAAGTCTTCAACGAAGGCACCGAATTTCAACGCGACGGCTCGCAATTCGACCAGCTTTTTGTCGATGGCGACAGTTTGATGATCGGCCAGATGCGGGTTGATGTGATGCACACCCCCGGCCACACGCCCGCCTGCCTGACCTATGTCATCCACGACGCGGCCTTTGTTGGCGACACGCTGTTCATGCCTGATTTCGGCACTGCGCGTTGCGACTTCCCCGGTGGCTCCTCCGCAACGCTGTTTGAATCGGTTCAGAAAATCCTCGCCCTGCCGGACGAAACGCGCATTTTCGTGGGTCACGACTACAAGGCGCCGGGCCGTGATGACTACGCTTGGGAAAGCACAGTGGGCGAGCAAAAAGCGCGCAACGTCCATATCGGCGGCGGCGCGTCCAAGTCCGACTTCACCGCCATGCGCGATGCCCGTGACGCGACGCTGGCCATGCCCCGGCTGATCGTACCGTCGCTTCAGGTGAACATGCGCGCGGGCCGCATGCCCGAGCCGGATGAAAAGGGCAATGTGTTCCTCAAAGTCCCCGTTAACAAACTCTGAAACGCAATCTCGCACGCCGCGACCTGTCTCTCGCTGGACAGGCGCGCGCCCGCGCTCTAAACCTCATGGCCATGGATATCCGAAAGCTCACCCCCGACCTCTCCGTCAGCCCACAGATCACGCCCGAGGACGCGCCCGCTATTGCCGCGGCCGGGTTTCGCACTGTTATCTGCAACCGCCCTGACGCCGAAAACCCGCCCCCGCTTCACGCCGAACACCTGCGTGCCGCCGTCGAAGCAGCAGGGATGACCTTTCTCCATCTGCCCTTTGACGGAAGCACCATGACCGCCGAAGTGATTGTCGAGCTTCGCGACATGATCGCCACGGCGCAAACGCCGGTTCTGGCCTATTGCCGCACCGGAACGCGTTGCACCAACGCTTGGGCGCTTGGTCAGGCCGGAGAGACGCCAGCAAGCGACATCATGACCGCCGCCGCGCAGGCCGGTTATGACGTCAGCGGACTGGCCCCCTACCTGTCGCAGAAAATCACGCTCTGAAATTTGCAAAAAGGTCAGGGCGTCAAAGCAAATCGCTTTTGCGCGCGCTTCAAATCGTTTTAGCCAAATCGCAAAAGCCCCCCACTTCACTCATCCAACGACAGTACCGGCAAATCCGGCAATTCGCCCGCCCGTCAAACGACGGCAAATCGGGCAAACCCTCTCCCTCTCCCGCCAGCTCAGGCAAATCCGAAAGGTCACCGCCAAGATCGCCAAGCTCTGGCAGATCTCCCAATTCTCCGACATTCGGCAAATCGGCCACGGCGCTCACCACTTCCACGTCCTCCACCTGCGCAAACTCTCCCGGCATGCCGCCGGGCGATTGCATCAGGTCAAGCGCCTCCAGCGTATTTGCCTCGCCATTCAGCATGTCCGCGGATGCCCCTTGCGTCTTCAGCGCCGCATCGCGCCCCAACACAAGCCGCACCGCGCGAAACCCGTTGATTTGCCCCAAACGGCACCGTGCCACGCCCTGCCCCTGCCCGTCGGTCAACCGCGTGTTGCTCAACGCCCCGCGCGGAATAGTCAGCACATCCCCCGGCTTCAGCCCGGACACCTCCGCCAATGGCATTTTCACCTGATGCAGAACCGCGCTCATCGGCGCCTGCGCGGTCATCAACGCGCCTTGTCCCAGCTTGATCCGCCCGCCATGTGCCATCTGCGGGTTATCCATGCTGTCCTCTGCATCTTCTTCGGGCGGCAAAACGACTGGCAGAGCAATTACAATCTCCCCATCCTTCGCCCCGTCGCCCAGACTCACTTGCAAGCGAAACAGATGGAAATCCGCCGCTTCGAACAACAGCGGCAGCATCCGCATACCTTCGATCATCGCGCCAAAGCGAAAGCCCTCGGCCCAGCGCCCCTCCTCCTCGCCGTCAAGGTTCTCAACAAACCCGGCGAAACTCGCATTCAGCAATGGCGCCACAAGCGCGGCATCGGTCTGGGTCGGCGCCCGCGCCCCCGCGTCACGCGCCATCACCTGTCCCATGGTCTGCACCTCGATCAGCCCGGCCAGAAGCGGCACCGCCACCGACACCGCGCCAACCGCGCCCTCCGGCCCGTCTAACACCATAACAAGCGGCCCCTCATCGAACGCCGCAATCGCCTGTTCCTGACTGACCATGGTCAGCTGAACAGAACTCACGCTTAACGGCAGCTCAAAAAGCTCATCCGCCGCCCGTGCAAGCGCCAGTCGAAGCGCCCGCGACGGGGTCATCACCCGCGCCTGATGCTCTTCGCGACCTGTGCGTGCGATCCGCCTTAGGGTTTTCTGTCGATCTGCTTCGTCCATACCTTCCGCCACCGCCTGTTGCGGGCCTGATGGATCATTCTAGGCGCAGAGTGGTTACCATCCCCTTACACCAGCTTCGGAAATTGCCTTTGCCTGCGGCGCTATTGCGCTGCCATCGCCACCCGCTCGGGAAGGTTCACGCGAAACGCCGCGCCACCCTGCCCCGGCAGATATGAAATCGTGCCGCCCAGCCGCGCCATAATCTCCCGACTAATCGCCAGCCCAAGCCCGGCGCCCCCGGCTTTCTGCTCGCTCACCCGCGAGAATTTTTCGAAAAGCAAGTCTTGCGAATCACGCGGGATACCGCTGCCGTTGTCGGTGAAATCCACCGTCAGCCCGCGCCCGCCCTGCACCACTTGCACGCTCAACTCCGGCGCGTCGGCATCGCAATACTTATGTGCATTCGCGATCAGGTTGATGAACACCTGCGCCAAACGGTCAAGATCGGTTTCAATCATCACCGCCTCGCTCTCCCGCTCGCGCCGGATCGTCAGGCCCTGCCCCACGCCCGAGGCCGCAATCGCATGGTCGATGACCTCTCCCAGCCGCCCTCTGGCCACGTTCATGCTCACCTGACCGTTTTCCAATACGCTCAGGTCAAGAAGGTCATCCAGCAGGCGGGTCAGGCGCAGCGCCTCGTCGTGAATGATCGACGAATACTTGTCTTTCTCGGCGCCACTCAACTCTTCGGTATCGCGCAAAATCTCTGAAAACGCGCGGATCGACGTCATCGGCGTGCGCAGCTCGTGGCTGATCTGGCTCAAAAACGCGTCCTTCTGCACGCTCAACTGGGTCATCTTCTCGTTTGCCTCACGCAATTGCCGCGCGGTTCGGCTCAACTCGCTCGATTTCGCCTCAAGCTGGCTGGAATACTCCATCATCTGTGCGGTTTCATCCGCCACCGCCATCAGGTCATCAACCGTCACGCTGGCGCCGCCCACGATCTGCCCGACCATCGCATGAGCCGTCGCCGCGCCAACCGAACCGCTCAACTCGCGCTCCAACACATTGAGGAAATCGGGGCTCGGCTCTGGCAAGAAGCCCGCCAGCCCCTGTCGCGACGCCTCGCTTTGAAACAATCGCTGCGCTTCGGTCGGCCCTAATATCCGCTGCGCCATGATCAGCAGGTCTTCACTCTGCGCCATGCCCCCTGACCAGCTTTGCCGCCGCGCAGAATGTTGAAACACATCCACGAATTGCGCGCCTTGCAGTCGCTCCAGCGGTGATGGAAACGACATGAGCGAAACCGCAACAAACGCAAGTGTATTCAACATCATAGACCACAAGATCGCATGCACCAACGGGTCCAACCCGGCAACACCGAACAACGCTTGCGGTCGCAACATCCCAAGGCCAAACGGCCCCTCTGCCATGACCGCCTCGCTCAACACAGCGCCGACACCGAAACTCGGCAACAGCATGGTCCAAGCCCAGACCACAAACCCGACCGACAGCCCCGCCAGCGCCCCTGCCCGCGTCGCCCCGCGCCAATAAAGCCCGCCCAGCATCGCCGGCAAAAACTGTGCCACCCCGGCAAAAGACACCAACCCGATCGCCGCCAGCGCCGCCCCTCCGCCCGAAAACCGGAAATAGAGGTAGCCCAAAAGCAACACGCCCGCGATCGACAACCGCCGCGAGAGCAACACCAGCGAGCGCACGTCGCCCGACACCATCGCCCCGCCATGGCGCAACCTCAGCCAGATCGGCACCACGATATGGTTCGACACCATCGTCGACAGCGCAATCGCCGCCACAATCACCATCGACGTAGCCGAAGAAAAACCGCCCAGAAACGACAGCATCGCCAACCCGTTCTGCCCTTGATCCAACGGCACCGTCAGCACGAATAAATCCGGGTTCGTCCCCTCCGGCATCAATGCAAGCCCCATCACCGCAATCGGCAAAACAAACAGGCTCATCAACATCATATATGTGGGAAATAACCAACTCGCGAGGCGCAGATGCCCCTCGTCCTCGTTCTCGACCACCAGAACCTGAAACATCCGCGGCAAGGTCAGAAACGCCGCCGCCGACAGGAAGATCAACCCCGCCCAGCGCCCGCCAGCCACCTGCCATGTGCCAATCTCGCTCTGATCAATCTGCGCCAATGTTTCGGCCACGCCGCCGCCAAGCCCCCAGACCACGAAGACCCCCACGGCCAGCAGCGCGAACAGCTTCACCACCGCCTCCAGCGCAATCGCCATGACCACGCCGTTGTGCCGCTCATTCGCATCCAGATTGCGCGTGCCAAAAAGCACGGTGAACAGCGCCAGCCCACAAGCCACCCAAAGCGCGATGGATTTGTTGTCACTCAACGCGCCGCCGGGGTCTCCGGCCTCGGCAAAGGTCGCAAACGACAGGGTGACCGACTGAAGCTGAAGCGCGATGTAAGGCGTCGTGCCGATTACCGCCATCAAAGTCACCATCACAGCAAGCCATGATGATTTCCCGTAACGGCTTGAAATTAAATCAGCAATCGAGGTTACGCGCTGCGCGCGCCCGACCCGAACCATCTTGCGCAAGCCCCACCACCAGCCCACCATGACCAAGGTCGGGCCGATATAGATGGTCACATATTCCAGCCCTGATCGCGCGGCATAGCCGACCGCGCCGTAAAACGTCCACGCCGTGCAGTAAATCGACAGCGACAGGGTGTAGATCAAAGGAGAGCGCAACCAGCCCGCTTTGCCCCGCATCGCCGCCCGGTCCGCCATAAACGCCACCAGAAACAACAGCGCGACATAGCTTAGACACACGGCAATCAGAATATTCAGAACCGCCATCAGCCACCTGCCTCTCGCGGTGGCGCTTTTGCGTCCGGCTCTTCCTCACTGTCTTCGGCACCGGCCCATCCCTCGCCCGCGATCCAGCGCGACAGCATACCGGCCAGAACCACCAACCCGAACCATATGCCGAAAACATAAAGCAATGCTGACGAACTCGACGTGTCGCCCTGCGTCCACAGCAAAGGCACCGCCCAAAGCAACGCGCCCAGCACCGGCATCAGGCGGACAGCATCCACCAGCCTGCGACGTCGATAGTTCGCCTTCTCAAGGAAAACCGGGCCAATTCGCCCTGCCGGTCCCGGTCCCGAAATCGGTCCCGGCCCATCCCCCGGCCTTGCGCGACTTGCCGGTGTATCGCCCGCTTCGCCCGCCACGCCGGGCTACCCGCTGACCAATGCGCGCACGGCATCAAGCACTTCGGCATTGGAAAACGGCTTGGTCATAAATCGGTTCGCGCCGAATTTCTCGGCCATCTCGCGATCCTTGGTCTGCCCCCGCGCGGTCAACATCAGCACAGGCAAGCCCGCCATTTCGCCATCCTCGCGCACACAGCGCAGGATGTCATAGCCGCTCATCCCCGGCAGCATCACATCTAGGATCAACAGATCGGGCTGCTTGTCGCGCAGCGCATCCATCGCGGTCTGTCCGTTCGAATGCGTGTCTACTTTCCACCCGTCTCGCGACAAAATAAAACTGATTGCCTCGATGATGTTCGGCTCATCCTCAATTAACAGGACATGTTTGCCCATTCACTATCGTCCTCCCCCAAGGCACGGCTCTCCCCAGCCCACCTCGTTTCGTTATCCCCAATCAAGGGGCGTGTGTCAAAACCCATCGCTCATACGCCGCCGGTCATAATTGATGGCTCGCGCCGCGCCTGACAGTTTCGCGCGGTGCAAATCCGGCAATTCGCCCCCACGGCGATGCCATTGCCCTCGCCGCCCGTCTCACCCTCGGCGGCCTGCAACGGGCCATTCACCGGCAGGATCAGCATATGCGCCTCGTAGAGCGGATCACGGTTCAACCCCGGCGCGCTACGCGGTTGCGCCACGGCATAGGTGACAAACGCACGCTCCTGCACGCGCCCATCCCGCCGCCCCGGCTGATGCAACCGTTCAAACAACGGCACCAACGGGCGGCTCAACGCCCTGAACAGCGGCCACAACGGACAAGCAGCCCCATAGCGCGGCAAAACAAACCCCTCGACCGGCTGGCGAAATGTGATCGTGCCCGACCCGTCACAGATCACCAACCCCGCCTCCAACTCCGGCACGCTCGCGATTCGCCGCATCGCCGCGCCCAGATCAACACCAAACCGCTCCGACAGGATCAGCGGATTTGGCCCCGCCTCTTCAAGCACGCCTAATACCTCTGGTAACGGCATAAGATCGGCGTCGCGGCGATAGCGATCCAGCGCCGCACGCGCCTGAACCTGTGCGCTGGCCGACACCAACTGGCTTGCTCCGGCGACAAGCGCTTCGGGAATTTCGACGGTCTTGACCTCCTCCAGCGCCTGAAAATGCCCGCTATGCGCCGACCAGAACGCCTCCAATTCGTCTTGCGGCGACCCCGGCTCATTCTCGCCCGCATCTTCCGCATCCAGAAACCCGGCAAGCGATCGCGCCCCATCGGCAAGGCGCAACGCGTCTTCGTTGATGTTGCGATGGAACCGCTCACGCCATTCCGGCTCGATCTCCTTGGTGTCGACCAAAATCCCTGCGGTCGAGCGGATCGAGGTTGCCGTATCCAGAACCTCGTGCAAGGTCGCCGCCAAATGCGGATCATGCGTCAGGCGATCATTCAACGATGCCACCGCCCGCTCCAATGCCGCAATCCTGCGCCCCTGCGCCGCGACCAAACGCGCCCAGCCCGGAAACCGCCCGGCAAAATCCTCAACCTGCGCCAGCTCGGCCCCCTCTTCGTCGGCCTCTGCGGCAGCCCGGCGCAACCGCTCGATCAATGCCGCCTCGGCGCCTTCTGCCAACAGCGATGGCTCCACCCCCAGCACCCCGGCAATATTGATCAGCAACTTACCGCCGATTCTGCGCCGGTTATGCTCAATCAGGTTCAAGTAGCTTGGCGAAATCTCGACAAGCTTGGCCAACTGCGATTGCCGCATCCCCTGCAACAGCCGCCTTTCGCGTATCCTGTTTCCCGCCAGCCTCGTCTCGGGCATCCAATTTTCCTCTCTATTTCAACGCCTTTCTGCGCTGCGACATAAGGTTTTTTACATGACGCCGGGGAAGTTTGTATACTTTTTTACAAAAAAGTTGTTTAGCCCCAGCGCGTTGTTGCGCAATTTTCTTTTTCCACCGGATAATAGTTTTGCACATTTGTGCGCGTGGGGCGGCAAGAGGAGGTCTCCCCACATCTATACGTAACGGGAGGAACTTCATGACCAATTCTAATTTCACGCGCCGCGGCTTGCTCAAGCGAAGCGCGGTTGGCGGTGCCGGACTCGCTTTGCCGACCATCTTCACAGCAAGCTCGGCCTCTGCTTACACCAACGAACCCACAGGCGGCAGCGTCACGCTCGGCTTTAACGTGCCTCAAACCGGCCCCTATGCCGAAGAAGGCCTTGACGAACTGCGCGCCCAAGAGCTTGCCGTCGAGCACCTGAACGGTGGCGGCGATGGCGGCATGATGAGCAGCTTCTCGTCGAAAGCCCTCAAAGGGAACGGCATTCTGGGCAAGAAGGTCGAATTCGTAACTGGCGACACCCAAACTAAATCTGACGCCGCACGCGCATCGGCCAAGTCGATGATCGAAAAAGACGGTGCCATCATGATCAACGGCGGCTCGTCCTCGGGCGTGGCCGTGGCGGTTCAGGGTCTCTGCCAAGAGGCTGGCGTCATCTTCATGGCGGGTCTGACCCACTCGAATGACACCACCGGCAAAGATAAAAAAGCCAACGGTTTCCGTCACTTCTTTAACGCCTACATGTCCGGTGCCGCGCTCGCGCCCGTGCTGGCCAAGGAATACGGCAAGGAACGCCGCGCCTATCACCTCACCGCCGACTACACCTGGGGCTGGACCCAGCAAGAGTCGATCCAGGCCGCAACCGAAGCCGTCGGTTGGGAGACCGTCAACAACGTGCTGACGCCGCTCGCCTCGACCGATTTCTCGTCCTATATCGCTCCGGTTCTGAACTCCGGCGCAGACGTGCTGGTGCTCAACCACTACGGCGGCAACATGGTGAACTCGCTGACCAACGCGATTCAATTCGGCCTGCGTGACAAGATGGCGAACGGCAAGCAGTTCGAAATCGTTGTTCCGCTCTACTCCGAGCTGATGGCAGCCGGCGCCGGTGCCAACGTGCAAGGCGTGTTCGGTTCGATGAACTGGAACTGGCAGCTTCAGGATGACGGCACCAAAGCCTTCGTTAAATCCTTTGGCGAGAAATACGGCCGTCCGCCGTCGAACTCGGCACAAACCTGCTACGCTCAGATCATGCTCTATGCAGATGCCTGTGAGCGGGCCGGAACCTTCAACCCATGCGGTGTTGCCGAAGCCCTCGAAGGCTTTGAATTCGACGGCTTGGGCAATGGTCCAACGCTCTATCGCGCCGAGGATCACCAGTGCTTCAAAGACGTGCTGGTCATGAAGGGCAAAGAGAACCCGACGAACGAGTATGACACGCTGGAAATCGTCGAAGTGACGCCGCGCGCTCAGGTTGAGTATGCGGCCGACCACCCGATGTTTGCGGGCGGCGAGCTCGGTTCCTGCAACTCGGGCACCTAAACCTTCCATCAACCGGTCGGGCGGGGGCTTCCCCCTGCCCGGCTTTCGCGATGACTTGATTGACGGGCGCGCGGCTCTTCCGCGCCCCGTTCGCGCCTTAACAGGCATTCCATTTACAGGTGGGGACCAATGGACGCAATTTTCCTGCAAATCCTGAACGGGCTCGACAAGGGGTCGGCCTATGCGCTGATCGCTCTTGGGCTCACGCTGATCTTCGGCACGCTCGGCGTGGTGAACTTCGCGCATGGTGCGCTTTTCATGATCGGCGCGTTCTGCGCGGTGACACTCTCCAAACTCTTCGCCTACGAAGTGGCAACCGGAGAGGTCGAGAAAACACCATGGGGGGCTGAAAAAGCAGTCACCCGCCCGCTAATGGAAAGCTGGCTGGGCGAAAGCATAGGTGGGTCTCTGATTGACTGGGCGGTGCCATTGGCGCTGCTGTTCTCGATCCCGATAATGATTGCTGTCGGCCTCATTATGGAACGCGGGCTGATCAAACACTTCTATAACCGTCCCCACGCGGATCAGATCCTCGTCACCTTCGGGCTTGCCATCATCCTTCAGGAAATCATCCGTGGGATTTTTTCGGCCAACCCGATCCAAACACCCGAACCTCAGGCCTTCAAAGGCACCTTTGACTTCGGCGTCTGGCTGGGCATGGAAGCCAACGTGGTGGTTTATCCCTACTGGCGTATGACCTATTTCTTCTTTTCCGCGGTGGTCATCGGCGGCGTCTTTGCCTTCCTGCGCTATACGACATTTGGCATGGTGGTGCGTGCCGGCATGGCCGACCGTGAAACCGTCGGCCTGTTGGGCATCAATATCAACCGCCGCTTTACCATCATGTTTGCCCTCGCCGCGGTTGTCGCGGGTTGGGCCGGGGTGATGTATGCCCCGATCAACGCCCCCAACTACCACATGGGCATGGACTTCCTCGTGCTCAGCTTCGTGGTCGTGGTTGTCGGCGGCATGGGCTCCCTGCCCGGTGCGGTCGCGGCGGGCTTCTTGCTCGGCATCCTCGAAAGCTTCGCCTCGATGACGGCCGTGAAAGACCTTCTCGACGGCATCGACCAGATCATCATCTACTTGGTGGCAATTGTTATCCTGCTCACGCGCCCGCGCGGACTTATGGGCAAAAAAGGCGTGATGGAGGACTAATCACATGCTCGGTCTCAACAAGAAAGACACAGGCCTTCTGCTCGTCGTCATCGCATTGTCGCTGTTTGCGCCAATCATTCTCAATATCTTCCCCAAGGGGTCGGGACTGGCGTTCTTCAATGGCGGCTATCCCGACCTGATGCAGCGCTTCGTGATCTTCGGGATTTTCGCGATTGGCTTTAACATCCTGTTTGGATTGACCGGCTACCTTTCCTTTGGGCACGCCGCCTTCCTCGGCATCGGTTCCTACGCCGCCGTTTGGATGTTCAAACTGCTCAGCTACAACGTGGTGCCTGCCCTGATCCTAAGCGTCATTATGGCGGGGCTGCTTTCGGTCGTGATCGGCTACATCAGCCTGCGCCGCTCTGGCATCTACTTTTCAATCCTTACGCTGGCATTTGCCCAGATGATGTATGCCATCGCTTATTCCGACCTCTTCGGGCGCTGGCTTGGAACGTCGCTGACAAATGGCGAAACCGGGCTTCAGGTCTATACCAACGACCCACAACACCTCTTGGGCGATGGGCCAACCGTGCCGCATATCTTCGGCCTCGAAATGCGCGCGCATTACGACCTGACGGTCGGCGCTTGGGAATTCACCTTCCCCGTCGGCTATTACTTCTGCGCCATCTTCCTTGTGCTCTCGTTCTACTTGTCGATCCGCATCTTCCGCTCTCCCTTTGGGCTGATGCTGCGGGCGATCAAATCGAACCAGACCCGGATGAGCTATACAGGCCTCAACAGCAAACCCTACACCCTTGCCGCCTTTATCATCTCGGGCATGTATGCCGGGCTTGCCGGTGGTCTGCTGGCCTCAATGGACCCCCTCGCCGGAGCCGAGCGCATGTATTGGACCGAAAGCGGCGCGGTCGTCATCATGACCGTGCTGGGCGGCGCTGGCACCCTGATCGGGCCGATCCTTGGCGCAGGCACGATCAAATACATGGAAAACATCATCTCCAAGATGAACGAAAAACTGCTGCATCAGTGGTTCGATTTCCTGCCACAATCGCTTGAACACGCGATGGTCTGGATCGCATCGTGGTTCACCGGCGAAGGCTGGCACCTCACCCTCGGGGCGCTGTTCATGCTGGTCATCATCTTCCTGCCCGGTGGGCTTGTCGAAGGGGGGCAAAAAATCCTCAACCTCTTCCGCCGCAAGAAACCGGACGCCAATGATGACACGTCCAAACACTCCACCCCGGCCGAATAAGGAAACGCGACAATGGGTATTCTTGAAGTCAAGAACGTCAACAAGCGCTTCGGCGGCCTTCAGGCTCTGGGCGATGTGAACCTCTCCGTGGCGGAAAACGCCTGCCACGCGATCATCGGCCCCAACGGGGCGGGCAAATCGACACTGCTGAATTGCTTCGTGGGCAAGCTGATCCCCGACACCGGCTCGGTCATGTTTGACGGCCAATCGGTGCTGGGCCGCACCCCGTTCCAGATCAATCAGATGGGCATTTCCCGCGTGTTCCAAACGCCCGAAATTTTCGGACCTCAGCGTGATGGAAAACATGATGATCCCGATCTTTGCCAAACGCGACGGGGCCTTCCGCATGCATGCCATCGAACAGATGATGCAGGAGAAAGACATCGTCGAACGCGCCGAAGCCATGCTCGAAGACATGAACATGGTCGAAAAACGCGGCATGCAGGCCTCCTCCATGTCGCGCGGCGATAAACGGCGGCTGGAAATCGGCATGTGCCTGTCGCAAGAGCCCCGCCTCTTGCTGCTCGACGAACCCACCGCCGGCATGGCGCGGGCTGATACCAACAACACCATCGACCTTTTGAAGCAGATCAAGGAAGAGCGCGACATCACCATCGCCATCATCGAACACGATATGCACGTGGTGTTCTCACTGGCCGACCGGATCACCGTTCTGGCACAGGGCACGCCGCTGGTCGAAGATAGCCCCGAGAACATCAAGGGCCATCCAAAAGTCCGCGAAGCCTATCTCGGAGAAGCCGCATGATCCGCGAAATCTACCTCCTGACCATTTTGATCCTCACCCCTGCAGGAGAGTTGGTCTCGGCAGACACATCGGTTTTCGCCGAACGCAGCCAATGTCAGGCCGCAGCCAAAGCCGTAACGTCGCAAGCCCGCAGCGTTGGTGCCAAGGGCAAGACCAAGGTTTCAGCCAGCTGCACACCACTTTGACCTGCGAATTCTCGCCACAGAGCACGCCACAGAACACGCCACAGTGCACCCCATCAGGGAGACCGAAAGAATGAACGTCAAACCCGACTTTTCCAAAGGCCATAACTACGCCGAAACCGCCCCCGCTTACCTGTCGATCTGGAACATGGAGAGCTATTACGGCGAAAGCTATATCGTGCAGAACATCTCGTTCAACGTGCACGAAGGCGAAATCCTCGCGCTTCTCGGGCGCAACGGCGCGGGCAAAACCTCAACCCTGCGCTCCATCGCCCGGATGGACAGCCCGCAAGTGACCCATGGCGAAATCTGGCTCGACCACCAGCCGCTGCACACCATGAAAAGCTTCGAGGCGGCGCAGGCGGGTATCGGACTTGTCCCCGAAGACCGCAGCATCATCCCCGGCCTCACGGTCGAGGAAAACATCGAACTGGCCCAGATCGCCCCGCCCCTCGGCTGGTCGATCGAGCGCATTTATGAACTGTTCCCGCGACTGGGCGAACGGCGCAAGCAAGAGGGCGTGACGCTCTCGGGTGGCGAACAGCAAATGCTCGCCATTGGCCGCGCCTTGGCGCGTGACATCAAGGTTCTGTTGCTCGACGAACCCTACGAAGGCCTCGCCCCGGTGATCGTTGACGAGATCGAAAAGACCCTGCGCATCATCAAGGAACAGGGCATCACCACCGTGATCGTTGAACAAAACGCCGTGCGCGCCCTTGAGCTGGCCGACCGGGCGGTGATCCTTGATACGGGCGGCATCGTCTTTGACGGCTCCGCCGCCGAAGTGCTCGAAAACGAAGAACTGCGCGCCGAATACCTCGCAATCTAACCCATGTGCCGGGGTGGGCGCTTACCTCACCCCGGCACACCTTCAAGGGCGCACCTTCTAGGGCACCCTTTCAAGGGCGCGCGCACTCCCATAGATTGCAATAGGCGGATTCCCGCACGCCCTAAGATTGTTGGCAAGTTGACACAATTTCGCCCCACTCTGGACCGACCCTGAACACGGGTGGGACACTCGATGTCCATGCGTACCAAGCGAGACCTGTTCAGCTACGCTCGTTCCTCCAAAGGGCATGGCACTGAAGGCGGCGGCGACACAGCGAGTGTCGCCGCCGCAAGCGTCTCCCCCATAGCCCCGACCAAGCCCCCAATACCTGCCCCCCAAACGGCGAGTTTCCGCCACATTGGCCAAATCCGCTGGCCGCGCCGTCACAACCCACTATCCTTCTGGAAAACAACAGCCCGGAGGCTCATATGCTTAAATCACTTCTTCCCCTCGCCCTCGTCAGCAGCATCGCACTCAGCGGCTGTGTCGAGATGTCCTCGAACGACAAGCAAAACCTTGGCGGCGCGCTCGCAGGTGGCGCGGTTGGGCTGATCACGGCCAAGGCGCTCGGTGCGAATACCAACTGGACCATTCTGACAACCCTCGCCGGTGCCGCCGCTGGCGTCATGGTCGCGCGCAATCAAAACAACAACGAATGCGCCTATTCCAATGGTGACGGAACATATTACACCCGCCCCTGCGGCTAAGCTGTTTCAAATCCAATCTAACGGACATGCCCCTGTTAACTGCTCATTAAGATGCGGACCCCATGCTCAGACACTGGTGGGGGCTCCGACTTGAGGAGCCAGGGGCATGTCTCCAATCGATCTTCAGGGGCCGCGCTGACGCGTGGCTCACCACATAACAGCACCCAAAACGGGTTTGCCGTGCGCTCTGGCGCTGACAAGGCGCAAACTTTGCAAAGTGTGCAAACCTCCGCAGCGGCTGCGCCGGTCGAAACCGAACGCGCCATCGCACAGGCTCAGGCCGCCGCGAAATCCCGCATGCGCGCCGAGGTGTCGCGACCGGAAACGCCGCGACCTCAATTAACCCAAGCCGTGCAGCAATCCGTGCAATCCGTGCAACCCCGCGAGGCGCGAACCGCGCCTGAACAGACGGCTCGCGCGGCCTCACAGACCGCTGCGCCCAAGGCCAACACCTCTCTGTTCAAACCGATGACAGCGGTCTTGCTGCACGAATTGCGCCTGCAACAGGAACTCGCCACCGTTCAGGAAGAAAAGTCGCAGCAGCGCGCGTAATCCGCCGTCCCCACGGTGGTCCTCCGTGCGGGGCGCGCTGGTCTCCGGTGTTGGCTGATGCGTCCTTTAACCCGCTGTCAACGGGGGCGCGTCACCGCCTGCCGGACATCTTCGCGACCGGCCAGCGTGCACCGCACGGTTGCATTCAATCACCCGCGCCGCTTTCCGTTTCAAATCACCCGTCGTCCTGCGCCTCCAACAGGGCGCGCAACTCGGTCTTAAGCACTTTTCCATAGTTGTTCTTAGGCAGCGCGGGCACCTCGAAATAGGCCTTTGGCCGCTTGAAACGCGCGATATTGGCAAGGCAATGCGCATCCAGCGCCGCCGTATCCAACACGCCGCCCTCGGCCAGCACGACAAAAGCCACCACATCCTCGCCCCACTCGGCATGCGGACGGCCCACCACGCTCACCTCGGCCACCTCCGGCAGATCAAGCAACACCTCCTCCACCTCGCGCGGATAGATGTTCGTGCCCCCCGAAATGATCAAGTCTTTCGAGCGGTCACGCATTGTGATGTAGCCCTCGCCATCCATCGAGCCGACATCGCCGGTCATCAACCAGCCATCCACCAACGCCGCGTCATTGGCCGCATCATTCTTCCAATAGCCCGGCATCACCGTCGCACCGCGCACCATGATCTCGCCCGGCTCTTCCACGGCCACGGGCCGCCCCGCGCTGTCCCCGATCCGCACCTCGACCGCTGATTGCGCCCGCCCGACCGAACCCAGACGCGCCCGCCACCTCGGATGGCTCCGGTCGCTGACCTCTTCCCGGCTCAACGCAGAAATCGCCATCGGGCACTCGCCCTGCCCGTAAATCTGCACGAAAATATCGCCGAAATGCGCGACCGCCTCGACGATATCGGCCACATACATCGGCCCGCCGCCATAGATGATGCTGCGCAGCCCCTCGCCGCTCTCGCCCATGACCTTGCCCGCCTGCACCAACCGCTTCACCATGGTTGGCGCCGCAAACATATGCACCCGCCCAAAGTGTCGTGCCAAATCAAAGATTTCCGCCTCGTCAAAGCCGCCTGACGCCGGGCACACATGCCGCGCGCCCTTCAACACATGCATGACGTTATACAGGCCCGCACCGTGGCTCATCGGGGCAGCATACAGCGCGCAATCCTCACCGCTCACCGGATCAACATCGGTGAAATAGCAATAGGCCATCATCGCCATCATGCCATGGGTGATCATCACCCCCTTGGGCCGCCCCGTCGTGCCCGATGTGTAAAACAACCACGCAAGGTCTGCATCCTGTCGCGCCTCCGGGCTGTCCATGGGCTCGGAGCGCAGCAGCGCCGCATACTCGTCCGATGATGTGCAGATCACGTCGCCCCGGACCTCGGCCTCCCTCAGGGTCTCGCTCAATCCCGGCGACGACAGGGTCAAATCGGCCTCTGCGTTCTCAATAATCCACGCCGCCTCGCGCCCGTGCAGCTTGGCGTTGATCGGCACCGCCGCCGCACCAGCCAGCCATATGCCGTATTGCACAATCAGGTAATCGGGCAGGTTCTTCATGAAAATCGCCACCCGGTCTCCCGGCGCGATCCCGCGCGCGCGCAACCCTCCGGCGACCCGCATCGCGGCCCCGTAAAAACCGGCGTAATCCGCCACCAGTTCCGTGCCGGAAAACAACGCCGGCCTCTCCCCATTCGCCTGCGCGACGCGCTGCAACCAAAGCCCGATGTTCATGCCACCCTCCCCGTGACTACCTTCGACAAAGCTCTGCAATCAAACCATTGCCAACCGGCCTCGGCAATTACGCAGTAATACGCGGCCCCCCCCGATCCTGCTTTCCCCGGCCCACCGGTACCCGCCCTTTGCAAACCCTGCCAAACCACAGTATCACAACCGGCATGAGCCTTGCCGAAACCGCGTTCGATCATGCCCCAATCGGTATTGCCGTGCTGGAAAACCGCATCATCCAGCGTTGCAATCTGCAATTCGCCACCACCTTCGGCGACACTATCGAACGCCTCACAGCAACCCCCATGTCCGACCTTTATCCCAGCGTGGACGAATTTGAACGCATCGGCGCACGCGGCCTTGCCGCCATGCGTGACACCGGGCGCTACTCTGACGAGCGCATCATGCGCCGCCGCTCCGGCGCGCTGTTCTGGTGCCGCGTGCGCGGTCACTCGCTGACCCCCGATGCCCCCTTTGAACAAGGCATCTGGTCATTTGCCGATCTGTCCGAGGATCGCCCCGTTGTCCCCCTCACCCCGCGGGAGCGCGACGTTGCCATCCTCACCTGCCGTGGCCTCTCGGCCAAGGAGATCGGGCGCGAGCTCGACCTCTCCTATCGCACAATCGAAGTCTACCGCGCCCGTCTGATCGAAAAATTCGGCGCCCGCAAACTGGCCGATCTGGTCGCAAAACTCTCGGGAATGCCGCTGTGAATGCGTTTTTCCCCTCGTATTCGGGCGTAAAACACCCCACATATCCCCCACAACTTTCCCCCTGCGCCTTCCCGCTTTTCAGGCACCTTCCCTTGCCTTATAAGCGCAGCTAAGAGCGACGCACCGCGCCCGCGTGGTGCCTTCACCGGCCGAGGACGAACATGACCAAGAAGACCGATACAAACAAAGCAGACGTAGAGTTCATTCAGGCTCTGGCCGAGCTTCTGAACGAGAACGACCTCACCGAACTCAGCGTCAAACGCGACTATGGCGAAAATGACAGCCTGAATGTCCGCGTCAGCCGCAAAACCGAAGTGGTGACCCAAATAGCCGCGGCGCCCGCCCCTGTGGCCGTGGCCCCGGCTGCGACACCCGCTGCCGCCGCGCCCCCCCCCCGCCGCCGCCGCCGCCAGCGGCGAGGATCCTGCCGCCCATCCCGGCGCCGTGGCCTCCCCCATGGTTGGCACCGTCTATCTTCAAGCCGAACCCGGCGCGCCCGCCTTCATCAGCGTCGGCGCCCAAGTGGCCGAGGGCGACACCCTCCTCATCGTTGAAGCCATGAAAACCATGAACCACATCCCCGCGCCCAAAGCAGGCACGGTCAAACGCATTTTGGTGGGTGATGGTGACGCGGTCGAATTCGGCTCCCCGCTTGTGATCCTTGAATAAGCGTCGCACCCGAAGGCCAACACAACCAAGGCACTGACAATGATAAATAAAATCCTGATTGCCAACCGTGGTGAGATTGCCCTCCGCGTGATCCGCGCGGCGCGTGAAATGGGCATCGCGTCCGTCGCCGTCCACTCCACTGCCGACGCCGATGCCATGCATGTGCGTATGGCAGACGAGAGCGTCTGCATCGGCCCCGCGCCCAGTTCTGAGAGCTACCTCTCGGTGCCCGCGATCATCGCCGCTTGCGAAATCACCGGCGCTCAGGCGATTCATCCGGGCTATGGCTTCCTCTCCGAGAACGCCAGTTTCGTTCAGGTGCTCGAAGACCACGGCCTCACCTTTATCGGCCCCACCGCCGAACATATCCGCGTTATGGGCGACAAGATCACGGCCAAGGACACGATGAAGGCGCTCGGCGTGCCCTGCGTTCCCGGTTCCGAAGGCGGCGTCGCCGACCTCGCCGCAGCCAAGCGCCTTGGCGAGGAAATGGGCTACCCCGTCATCATCAAGGCCACCGCCGGTGGTGGTGGCAAAGGCATGAAGGTGGCCGAAACCGCCGCTGACATGGAAAAAGCCTTCATGACCGCCCGCGCCGAAGGCAAATCCAACTTCGGCAATGACGAAGTCTATATCGAAAAATACCTGCAAAAACCGCGCCATATCGAAATTCAGGTCTTTGGCGATGGCAAAGGCAACGCCGTTCATCTGGGCGAGCGTGACTGCTCCCTCCAGCGCCGCCACCAGAAGGTGTTCGAGGAAGCCCCCGGCCCCTCGATCACCCCCGAAGAGCGCGCCCGCATCGGCAAAATCTGCGCCGACGCCGTGGCCAACATCAACTATATCGGCGCGGGCACCATCGAATTCCTCTACGAAGATGGCGAGTTCTACTTCATCGAAATGAACACCCGCCTTCAGGTCGAACATCCCGTCACCGAAGCGATTTTCGGCGTCGACCTCGTGCGCGAACAAATCCGCGTCGCCGAAGGGCTGCCGATGTCCTTCACGCAGGACGATCTCGAAATCAACGGCCACGCCATCGAGGTGCGCATCAACGCCGAGAAACTGCCAAACTTCGCCCCCTGTCCCGGTCGCATCACCCAATATCACGCCCCCGGCGGCTTGGGCGTGCGGATGGATTCGGCGCTTTATGACGGCTACTCGATCCCGCCCTACTACGATTCGCTGATCGGCAAGCTGATCGTGCATGGCCGCGACCGCCCTGAGGCGCTCGCCCGGCTCAATCGCGCCTTGGGCGAGCTGATCGTGGACGGCGTCGATACCACCGTGCCGCTCTTCGCCGCGCTTCTGGAAGAGAGCGACATTCACGAAGGCAGCTACAATATCCACTGGCTCGAACGCTGGCTTGAGACCAACCTGGGCGCCAAATAATGCGCCCCGGCGCGACCCGCCATACCCGATGACCCTGACGCCGGAACTGTTGCTTCACGCCTATGCCTCCGGAATTTTTCCGATGGCCGAAAGCCGCGACGACCCAGAGCTTTTCTGGGTCGATCCCAAGCGGCGCGGCATATTCCCCCTCGACGGGTTCCATATCTCGCGCTCCCTCGCGCGACGGATGAAAAAACGCGGCTACAGCCCTGTGATCAATCATGATTTCAACGGCACAGTCGCCGCCTGCGCCAACCGCTCCGAGACATGGATCAACCCGGAGCTCACCACGCTCTACAGCCAACTCAACAGCATCGGGCGCGCGCATTCTTTCGAGATTCGCGGGCTTGACGGTGCGCTCTGGGGCGCGGTCTTTGGCCTTGCGATTGGCGGCGCGTTTTTTGGCGAAAGCATGGTTTCGCTCCGGGTGGATGGCTCAAAAATCGCCCTCGCCCATCTGGTCGATCACCTCAATCGCGCCGGCTTCACCCTGTTTGATACGCAGTTCATAACCCCGCATCTGGCCAGCCTCGGTGCCATTGAAATACCGCGTGCGGCGTATCGCGACCGCCTCGAAACCGCCCTCACCAAACCGGGCCGTTTCCTTGAAACCCCGCTAGAGCGTGATCCCTACTCGGTGGTGCAGCGCAGCACCCAAACGTCGTAACGCAGATGCTCCATCGCGTTCAACGCCGGCGATGACGCGATCATCCAGCCGGTAAACACCGGATCGTCCTTGCCATCCTCACCCACGGCCAGAAACGCATAGGCCTCGCCGCTCGGGTTGCCCGCCGGATAGCGGCACTCGCCGAGCGCGATCAAAATCCGGCCCATCCGCACGACTTCACCGTTTTTCAGATTAATATCAGTGACTTCGCCAGTGATCTTGTCCAACCCACGCAGCAACGCGCCGGTGCCAAGGGTCGCATCCTGCGCCGCCAATGGCCCCGCCATCACAAGAGCGATCAGGGCAAAAACCCGCCTCATTCGGTTTTACCGCCCTCCTCCGATCCGCCGCCGCCGACATACTTCAGCAGCAAGTTGATCAGAGAGACAGAGCCCTGCGTGTCGATAATCTCGTCACCGGGGCTAAAGTAAAACGGCGAACCGCCGGGGAAAATTTCAACAAAATTGCCGCCCAAAAGCCCTTCGGACGACACCACCACCGCGCTGTCATCGGGGATCTCGACCCCTTTGAGGACAGTAAACTTGGTGTCCGCGCGATAGGTTTCCGCGTTCAACGCCAATTCCGTCACCGTGCCGATCTTAACCCCGGCAAGGCGCACATCGGTGCCCACCGTCACGCCCTCGATCGAGCGGAACGATGCCGTCAGAGGGTATCCCCCCGACGTCGCGCCAAATCCGGTCGCCTGTCCGGCATAGATCACAAAGCCCAGCGCAGCCGCCAAAACGGCCCCGCCGACAAGCACTTCTGTGGTGTTTTCGCCCATTGTCCCCGTCGCGCCTTATTCCGGCGTCCACGCCTCGTAATCGCTGCGCTCCTTGGGTTGCGTCGTGCGGATCGACCCCGCGGGCGCATAGGCAAGCATCGACCCGGTCAGGTTCTCGACATGCGGCTTTTCCCAATCCTTCTTGGGCAGCGCCTTGTCGCCGGGCATTTCGTCAAACGTGTGATGCAACCAGCCATGCCAATCCGCGCTCACGCGGCTGGCCTCGGCCTCGCCGTTGAACATCACCCAACGCCGCTTGCCATCGCCTGAGCGGTAAAACGTGTTGCCTTGCTCGTCCTCGCCCACTTTCACACCCTTGCGCCAGGTGTAAAACTGAGTGTTGAGCGTGCTGCCGTTCCACCATGTCACGGCGCGTAGAATGGAGTTGAGAATGCCCATAAGGTGCCTCCGCTATTTCCTTTCCTATGCCCCATCCCGCGCCAAAGGTCCAGCATAGACAGCGGGGTTTCGCATTGCTTTGGCAAAACCTCTTGGGGCTTCGGGTTTGGCCGGTGTAACCTCGCTCTACACCATCCAAACCCTGCAAAGGTGTTAAGATGTCTGCCAAAACGGTCTTTGTTGCCTGTCTGTTTGCCATTTTCCCTGAATTTGGCACTGCTGAGCCGCCGCGCAGCGCCCTGCCGCCCAGTTGCGTGCCCCATATTGCCGGGCTGGTGGCGCCAGAAAAAGTCGATTGCCCGCCCACGCGCCCCTCGACCCCGCGCCTGTCGCTGTGCACCTTCAACTTCACCGCCATCACCCCTCAGGCCGAGCCCGAGCAATACGCCGCCCAATACCCCTATATCGCCAGTCTTCCGGGGCTTATCATCGACAAGCGGATGCGCGATTATTGCGGCAAGGGTCAGGTCATCCCCGCCTTTGCCACGCGCGAGGCCGGGGTCGCCGCGTGGTGGACATGGCTGCGCACCCGCACCAACCGGCGTGGCGGTGATTGGGGCTACAAGGAAACCGATTCCGTCAGCCTCGCCATGCTCACCGAAGACATCTGTGGGTGCGCCGCCAAACCGGGACAGGCCCTGCCCGCGTCCTTGCGCAACTACCGCGCCGGATACGCCAAATACGCGCGACAATTCTTTGGCCGCGAGGTCGATATGGACGAAAAGCACCGCCTCGCCGATCTCGACGCGCTCTGGGCCATCGCCCAGACGATGTACAGCCACGAGGCCGGCCGCCCCATCGGCCCTGAGCATCTCACCCGTGATCAATTCCTCATGGGCGTCGCCCTTGGGGAATACCACGTCAACGGGCGCAAGGTGGACATCACCGATTTCATCGCCGAATAGGCCGCCCCGGAGGTCTTCCCGCCGGGGCCGCCCGCTTGGCTTACTGCGGCAGCAGTTTCACAATCGCATTGTCGAGGTCGGTGGTGACATAGACCACCCCGTCCTTGCCCACGGCAACGCCGGTGGAATCCCCGTCGGCGGTGTGCCCGCCGCGGCTGGCATCCCGATCGACAGGCCCGACGCCAGAACCTCGGCCTTGCCCGTGGCCGGGTCAATCGCCACAACCTGCTGCTTGCCGACCTCGGCCACGATCAGCCGCCCATCGGGCGCCATGTCGATCCCTTCAGGCATGACAAGCCCCTCTGCCACAACGGTTTTCTTCCCATCAGCAAGGGTGATGCGCGCCACGCTCCCGGTTCCAGCCTCAGTGATGTAAACCGCGTCCTGCCCGTCCAGAACCATGCCCACAGGCAGCACCAGCCCGCCGGTCACCGCCTCGCGGGTCTTGCCCTCTTCGCCGGTCACGCGGGTCAGCTGCCCGGTTGCAACCTCCAACACCAGCAGGCTGCCATCCGCCAGCTCTACCGCGTCATAAGGTGCGGCAAACCCGTGCAGCATGCGCTTCGAATGGCCGGTTTTGCGGTCCATCACCTGCACCGTCCCGGTGAACCAGCTCGACAGGATCACATGCTCGTTGTTGGCGCGCGCGCTGATCGGGTATTCGATGTGATCGGCCTGCATCCGCCCATGGTCCGTCACCTTGCCACTGGCCGTATCAATGCTGCGAAAGGCGAACAGATCTCCAAGGTACAGCGTCTCCTTGCCCCCCTCTTCAACCAGAGCCAGCCCACCGGGCATCGACAATGTGCCCTTGACGATCTGGCGCACCTTACCGGTCGCCGGGTCGATCTGCTGCACGCCATTATCGGCCATGTTCGACACGAAAATCTGGTCCTTACTGTCAATCGCAAGGTTATCGAGCGAGGTCGACAGCTCTGCCACCACCTTGCGATTGCTCCCATCCGGGTCAAGCCGCACCAGATGGCCCAACGCGGTATCGACCACCCAAATGTTGTTTTTGCTATCAAGGTTCACCGCCGCGGGCACTTTGAACCCGTCGGCAATCACCTCAATCGCACCGCTGTCCACGTCCACGCGCGCCACCTGCCCTTTGAACCAAAGCGGCCCATAAAGCTTGTCGTCGGGCCCGAATTGGAACCCGTTCAACCCGCCCATGCCTTCGATGATCTTGCGCGGTGCAGCCTTGCCCGCCGTGTCGATCTCATACAGAGCATCGCCTAGGAAAACCTGCGTCGCATAAAGCCGCCCATCGGCGCGATACGCCAGCGAATTGACCCCCGGCAGCCCTTCGGCCAGCTTCACAACCTCGCCCCCCGGCGCCCGCGCGAACACCTCGCCGGTCAAAAACCCGGTCCAGGCCATCGTGCCATCGGGCGCAAAGGCAATGTCATCCGCCATGCCATGCGGCGCCGGTATCTCTACCGATACATCGCCGCTGCCCTGATCCACGCGGTAAAGCTCAAGCCCGATCACGCTCCCGGCAAACAGCGCCCCATCAGGGCCGACCCCAAGGCCATGAACCCCGTGAAAATCCGATCCCGGCACCACGGTCTCAACCTTGTAACCGTCGGCCCATGCGGCCCCGGCCATCCCGGCGCAAATCGCCACCACGGATGCCGCCCGTTTCAATACACCTGTCATTTGCAGTCTCTCCTCCCATGAATGTCAAATCTGAAAAACCTATGTCCGGCCTCCCGTCCGAACATGCCCAAGCCTACGCCCGGCACATGACCCAACCTCAGCATTACGTTACGTCAAATGCACTTTGCCGCCACGCAATGAAAAACCCGCCCGGAAGAAGGTCCGAACGGGTTGCCAAAACTGTCGATAAAACTTGCGCCGCTCAGAGCAGCGCGGTCACTTCGATCTCGATCCGGTATTTCGGGTCGATCAAACCGCACTCAAGCATTGTCGCGGCGGGCGGGTTCTCCCCGAAGGTGTCCCGCAATATCGGCCAACAGGGTTCAAACTCCGCACGGTCCGGCAGGTAATACACCACCCGCACCACCTTTTCAAAGCCGCTGCCCGCGTCCTTCAATGCCCGGCCAATGATATCAAGCGCCGCGCGGCATTGCTCTGCCGCGCCTTCGCCCTCGCCCACGGTGCCCGCAACATGCACGAACCCGCCGGCCACGACGGCGCGACAATAACCAACTTTGCCTTCAAATTCACCGCCCGAGGCGATCCTTTTGATTGCCTCGGCCATGTGCTTACCCTGCGCTCGCGCCTTCTTTGGCTTTCGCCGCATCGGCATAGATGATCAACGGCTTGGCCTCGTCGTGGTTCACGGCCTCTTCATTGACCACAACCTCTTCGACGTTCTCCATGCCCGGCAGGTCAAACATCGTGTCGAGCAGCACATCTTCAAGGATCGAGCGCAACCCGCGCGCGCCGGTCTTGCGTTCAATCGCCCGCTTGGCAATCGCGCTCAGCGCATCATCGGTAAAGGTCAGCTTGGCATCTTCCAGCTCGAACAGACGCTGGTACTGCTTGACCAGCGCGTTTTTCGGCGCGGTCAGGATGGTCACAAGCGCATCCTCGTCCAGATCTTCCAGCGTCGCAATCACCGGCAAACGGCCGACAAATTCCGGGATCAACCCGAATTTCAACAGATCTTCCGGCTCAAGGTCCTTGAACACTTCGCCCACGCCGCGCGCATCTTCGTCGCGCACATCGGCACCAAAGCCCATTGCACTGCCCTTGCCGCGCTGCGCGATGATCCGGTCAAGCCCGGCAAACGCCCCGCCACAGATGAACAGAATGTTGGTCGTATCAACCTGAAGGAATTCCTGCTGCGGATGTTTGCGCCCGCCCTGCGGCGGCACGCTGGCAACGGTGCCTTCCATCAGCTTGAGCAACGCCTGCTGCACACCCTCGCCGCTCACATCGCGGGTGATCGAGGGGTTTTCGCTCTTACGGGTGATCTTGTCGACTTCATCAATATAAACGATGCCACGCTGCGCGCGATCGACATTGTATTCGCTCGACTGCAACAGCTTGAGGATGATGTTCTCGACGTCTTCCCCGACATAGCCGGCTTCGGTCAGCGTGGTCGCATCCGCCATGGTAAACGGCACATCCAAAATCCGCGCCAGCGTCTGCGCCAGCAACGTCTTGCCGCAACCCGTCGGGCCGATCAGCAGGATGTTGGATTTCGCCAACTCGATGTCCGAGCCCTTTTGACTGTGGTTAAGCCGCTTATAGTGGTTGTGAACCGCGACCGACAAAACCCGCTTGGCCATCGCCTGCCCGATCACATAATCGTCCAGAACCTCGCAAATATCCATCGGCGTCGGCACGCCCTCGCTGGATTTCAGCCCGGCATTCTTGGTCTCTTCGCGGATGATATCCATGCAGAGTTCGACGCATTCATCACAGATGAACACAGTCGGTCCGGCAATCAACTTTCGCACCTCATGCTGGCTCTTGCCACAAAAGCTGCAATAAAGCGTATTCTTGCTGTCACCGTTGCCGGAATTCGTTGACATGATCGTCCTTTCGGGCCCGTCGTTCACTTGGTTACCACCGCTGGGCGCGGCGCATCCCCGTCTTGGGGTCCAACTCTAGGCCAAGCCTAGGCTGGTCACAATCTCAAAACGTGGCCCGCAACGCATTTCTGTCAGCGCAGTTCGCTCGCGGGCCAAATTCTTTTACTCGTCGTCGCCTTTGGCACGGCTTTCAACGATCTCGTCGATCAAACCCCAATCCTTGGCTTCTTTGGGGTCCATAAAGTTGTCCCGCTCCAGCGCGTTCTCAACTTCCTTCAACTTGCGCCCGGTGTGACGCACATAAATCTCGTTCAACCGTTTCTTAAGCTTCAGCGTCTCTTCGGCGTGGATCATGATATCCGTCGCCTGCCCCTGATAGCCGCCGCTCGGCTGGTGAACCATGATCCGGCTGTTGGGAAGCGAGAAGCGCATGCCCGCCTCGCCCGCGGTCAACAACAGCGACCCCATGCTCGCCGCTTGGCCAATCACCAGCGTCGATACCTTGGGCTTGATATATTGCATCGTGTCGTAAATCGACAGCCCGCTGGTCACCACGCCACCGGGCGAGTTGATGTACATCGAAATCTCTTTGCTCGGGTTCTCCGCCTCAAGATGAAGCAGCTGCGCCACGATCAGGCTCGACATGCCGTCATGCACTGGCCCGTTCAGGAAAATAATCCGCTCCTTCAACAAGCGCGAAAAGATGTCATAGGCCCGCTCACCGCGGCTGGTCTGCTCCACCACCATGGGCACGAGCGTGTTCATATATACGTCCAACGGGTCTTTCATCTGGTCCTGCCTCGGGTTGTCTCATGGATGATTAACTTGAAACTGCTAACGGAGTCTTAGTCATGCGCTCAAGGGGCTGCAAGGGCGCGCGAAAAATTCGCGTCTTTTGGCCAAATCAAATCCGCGTGTTGTCGCTGAAATCCGGGCTGTTCCTTCACAGATAATCTGCCATATGCGCGACGGAAAAATCACGCCGCACCGTATCACCGGTCATCACAGCAACTTATTAAACGGAGTTCCCATGCCTGCCCTTCACGACACCCCCGAGCGTTACGGTTCTGTTTCCCGCGCCCTGCACTGGGGAATGGCTGCGCTGTTTCTGGCACAATTCATTTCCGCCGCCGCCCATTTCTTCCTGCCGCGCGAAAATGCTGTGCGAGAGGTCCTCTGGGGCATCCATACGCCGCTTGGCGTGACGCTCTTTCTGCTGGTGCTGCTGCGTGGCGTCTGGGGCCTGATGAACCTCAAACGCCGCCCCTCTGCCGAAGCCGGGCTCATGGGCATGGCCGCCACCGCCGGACATATCGCGCTCTATGCGCTGATGATCATCGTGCCGGGCACGCGTCTGCTCGCGGCGGCGGGCAGCACCCGTGGGCTGAGCTATCTCGGCCTCGAAATCTTCGCGCCAAAGACGGCTGAAACTGCGTGGATGCAGGCGCCCTCGGAATGGCACGGCGAACTCGGCTGGGTGCTGGCGCTGCTCGTGGTCGGCCATATCGTTATGGCGGTCGGCTGGCACCAGATTATCAAGCGTGATTCCGTCCTGCGTCGCATGGCCGGCTGACGGCGGCGCGACGGCCCGCCCGGTGGACATCCCGCCACTTGCGTGGCACGTCACCGGGCATGACCTGTCGTGACACAACACTGCTGCATCGAATTACCCGCCCGGCCTGATCCATCAGGCCGGGACGATTGTTATTCAATGCCGCCTGTACCGTCACAAGGGACACCCCCCATGCCAACCGCCAATCACCCCCCCACGCTCCACCTGCTCTTCGGCCTGCCCGGCGCCGGGAAATCCACGCTTTCCCAAAGACTTGCCTCTGCCCCCGCCTGCCTCAGAATCAGCGAAGATCACTGGCTCTCCGCGCTGTTTGACGACCAGCTATCGGACCTCTCCGACTACCAACGCTGCGCCGCGAAACTACACAGCGTCATGGCGCCGCAAGTCGAAACCCTGCTTGGCGCGGGGCTTTCGGTGGTGCTCGACTTTCCCGCCAATACGCCCGAAACCCGCGCGGCTTGGCGCTCTGTCGCCACACGCGCCGGTGCGCGCGTTGAACTGCACCACCTCGCCACGCCGCGCGACACCTGCCTCGCCCGTCTGCGCGCCCGCAACGCCAGCGGTGCGCATCCCTTCACGCTCACCGATGCGCAATTCGACCGGCTCTGCGGCCACATCACGCCGCCCTCCGCAGACGAAGGTTTCCGCGTAACGCGCCACGCCCCCGATCCCGCTCCCAGCTAACCGCCGCACGCACCCCTCCCTCAGGCAAACAGCCCCGTCGCGCCACCCGTCGCTCCACCCGTCGCCCCCGTGGGTCGGCTCACCAAACGTCCGGGTCGATCCCCTGCGCCCTCAGCGCCTCAAACTTGCCCTGCAAATAGCGCTGGAAACTCTCACCCTCAAACGCCCCGCTCTCAACATATTCAAGCGAGCTCAGGTAATGAAACGGCTTCAAATACCCCGGCAAACGAAACGTCTCCGCCGCCGCCCGATCCTTGGCCCCGACATTTTTTTGATGGAAAATCAACGTGGTCGGGGTGAAATTCACCCCCCACTTCTCGGCCAAGGCCTTCTCCTCCAACGCCTGCCCGTCAAAATCCAACACCTCGCGAGAGCCGAACATATTCAACTGGATCACATCGAAATTCGCCTTGATCATCTCAACAATCTCGGCCCGCGCAAAATTCACGCGGTGCAGCTCGCGGCAATACGGACAGCCGTTCTGCTCAAACAGGATCATCAAATGCCGCCCCTGCCCAGCCGCCGTGGCAAGGTCATCACCCAGCTCCAGAAAACTATCGGTGAACCACGGCTGCTTGTGCATCCCGTCATCCCCCAGCTCCGCCGCCCGCCCCTCTACTGGGCCAACCACAGGTCCAAGCGACGCCAAAGCCGCGCCCATCGCCATCATCTCGCGTCGTGTCGGCATGGTCTCTCCTCCCGGTTTCTCCTGCCCCATCCTACGCCCATCTGGCGAATGCTCAAAATAACAAAACCGGGCGTGCTCTCGCGCGCCCGGCTTACTGGTTAACCACCTATGTCAAAGCCACGCAGGCTCAACCTCTCAGGGCGCTACTTCTCAATCGACTTGAGATAAGCAATCACCGCCTCGATCTCCTTGTCTTTCTTCAATCCGGCAAAACTCATCTTGGTTTTCTTGATGAATTTCCGTGGCTTGGTCAAAAACTCGGTCATATTCGCCTCGTCCCAAACCATGCCGTCCTCTGCCATCGCTTGGATCGTCTTGGAGTATTTGAACCCCTCGACCTGTGCGAATTTTGAGCCCATCACACCGTTCAAAATCGGCCCGGTGCGGTTCTTGGCACCCTCGCCCACCTGATGACAGGCCTTGCACTTCTTGAACACTTTCTTCCCGGCTGTGACCATTTCAGGGTCCAGCGCCGCCTCCTTTGGGGCCGCCGGTTCAGCCGCCGGTTCAACAGCCGGGGCCACCTTCGGTGCCTCTGCCGCTGGTTCGGGCTTTACCGCCGCCTCCTCACGCGCCTTGCGCGCCGCCGCATCATCGGGCGTTACATCAATCACCGCCGCGCGCGCCGTGATCTCAACCGCCGGTTTGCAGTTTTCCATGCAAACGTCCGGCTTGTTAAACGAGGCAAGCTCGCCGCCCACCTTGGCCCGGTCATCCATGTAAAACGCCGCCTCATTGGGCAGCTTCTGCGCCGCGAAATTGGCTTTGGACAGCTCGAAATCATCATCCACCAAGTCGTTGACATAAAGCAGATAGGCGGTGATCGCATAGACCTCGTCATTGCTCAGGCTCTGCGCCTCGCCAAAGGGCATCGCGCGATGCACGTAATCCCAAACGGTGCTCAGATACGGCCAGTATGACCCGATCGTCTTGACCGGCCGCATATCGCTCAGCGTGCCCTGCCCCCCGGCCAACACCGGCCAGCGATCAACCCCTTCGCCGAAATCACCATGACACACGGCGCATTTCTCGGCGAAAATCTCCTCGCCATCGGCGACATTGCCGCGGCCTTCGGGCAAGCCCATGCCATCCGGGCGCACATCAATATCCCACGCCGTCACCTCCTCAGGCAACGCCACACGCCCAAGCCCAAGCGTGTCGGCATCGGCTGCAGAGACGCTTGCGCCGACAATAACAACGGCGGACAGCGCCTTAAGAAATCTCGACATTTTCCGCCTCCCCATTGGCGTTGACCGCCCATGTCTGAATGCCATTGTTGTGGTAAATCGAATTGGTCCCGCGGAATTTGCGCAACTCGTTCTTGGTCGGCTGCACATAGCCGGTGCTGTCATGCGCCCGGCTTTGCAACAACAATGGTTTCCCATCCCAATCGAACTCGAAATAGAACCGATGCATGGATTTATCCAAACTCGGCCCCGACATCCGCGCCTTGTGCCAGTTCATGCCGCCGTCAATCGTCACATCCACGCGCGGGATCGTGCCCCGCCCGCTCCATGCCACGCCGGTCAAAACGGTCGGCCCCTTGCCATGGGTGATCGGAGATTGCGGGCTCGGGTTGGTGATGACCGATTTCGCGTCCATCTCCCATGTGAACCGCCGCGCTTTGCCGTCCGCCAACAGATCGGTGTATTTGCTGGTCTCTTCGCGGTGGTGCCACGGCTGGTCCCCCACTTCGAGACGGCGCAGCCATTTGACCCACATGTTGCCTTCCCAGCCCGGCACAACCAACCGCACCGGATACCCCTGTTCGGGGCGCAACGCCTCGCCGTTCATCTTCCAAGCGATCAGACAGTCATCCAACGCCTTTTCCATCGGGATCGACCGCGTCATCGCGCTCGAATCCGCGCCCTCCGCCAACAGCCACTTGCCCTCGGGCTTGACCCCGGCCTCGTTCAGCAGATCGCGCAGCTTCACGCCGGTATACATCACGTTATGGATCATACCGTGCGTAAACTGACAGCCATTCAACTGTGCCCCGCGCCATTCCATCCCGGAATTCGCCGCACATTCAAGGAAGTAGACATGGTTCTCACGCGGGAACCGCATCAGGTCCTGCATGGTGAAAACCAACTGCTTTTCCACCAGCCCGTTGATCATCAAACGGTGGTCCGCCGGATCAATATGCGCCGTGCCACCGTGGTGGCGCTCAAAACACAGGCCGTTGGGCGTGATGATCCCGTCCATCTCGTGCAGCGGGGTAAAGTTGATCGAACTCACCGGATCAGCGGTCAGCCAATCAACAGTGCGCCGCTTCACATGCGCTTCAAATTTCGACGGGCTGCCATAGGGCGAAACATCAACCCCGTCGCCCAATTCGCTGTTCCACGGCTGCACTTCAGTGATCAGCGGATCACCCGCCGCCCGTGCGCCACCTGCGCCCGCTCCTGCGCCCGCCAAGGCCACACCACCCGCCGCCGCACCCTTCAAAAAGGTCCGCCGCGAGGGTTTTTGCCCCTTAAAACTCACCGTCATTCGATTCTGCCTCCCGCCGATCGCTACAAATTCACTCTATTGAATTTGAGCGAGCGAGTGAACATATATTCACGCTTATGAATGAAAAAATTTGCCGATTTTCGCGCGCGCCGCGTTTTAATCGCCCCGCGCCGCGTCACAGGCCGACAGCTCCGCCGCATCCAGCCGGAAAACCTTGTCATCCTTGCCCGCGGTCAAAGGCTCCATCTCGGCCCCGTCCTCACCGCAAGACATCAATGCCAGCCCCCAGATCGTCGTCATATCCACCAGCACCGCCCCCGGCGTCCGGCTCTTGCGCAGCAAAATCCCGCCGCCATCGCAATCAATCTGACAGGTCACACCGTTTTCCACGTCATTGCAGATGCCGCCGTTGGTGCCGGTGCGCGGATCGCCGCGCCGCTTGACCGCAACGGAAAACCCGAAAATCGGGTCGTCAAAGCCCTCGAACTTGCGATAATCCAGATAGAGCGCCATATCCGTCACCCGCTGGTCCGGGTGCTTCTTCAGATGCGCCGTGTCATAGCTGCGCGCAAAACACCGCTCCGCGCCAAAGGTCTCGGGCAAAAGGTCGGCGCGGGTCAAAACATCCCCCGCCATCGCGGTCCTGTCGCCATCGGTCCCACCGCGACCGACCCGACCAAAAATATGCCGAAAAGCGAACGCCACATGCCGGGTATTTTGCCCTGCATATGGCGTTGCGTCAATTCTCGGCCAAAAGGCGGCGCGGCCTATCCGCCCACCACCTGAACCGAAGTGTTCGGATCAAGCGTCACAGTGCCAACCTTGCGCACATGGCTTTCCACCACGTCCCAGATCTGCGGCCCCTCGGTGCCCTCGTTCACACTGGCCCATCCCGCCACAACATAGGACTTCGCCGGATCAATCGCCTCGCCGGTCTTGAGCAGGGTCATATCGGTGATCCGCTCGCCCTGCGGCTTGGTCACATCAATGCGATAGCCCATGCCGCCGATCCGCACCATGTCCCCGCCTTGCTGGTAATACGGGTCCGGGTTGAACAGGTTGTCGGCCACATCTTCAAGGATCACATGGATAAACTCACCGGTCATTTCGGTGCGATACGCCTCGCCGTAACTCATCGAGGTGACGTTCCATATATCCTCGCGGGTGATCTCGTCACCGGGCAACAGGCTCGGCCCCCAGCGCACGCCGGGGCTCATCGCAATATCCGCCTCACGCTCGGAAATCAGCGCGTTACAGATCAGATCATCCCACGTCCCGTTGAAATTCCCGCGCCGGTAAAGCACCTCATCCGTGCTCCCGATCACCTCGCGCAGCTTCTCTTCATGCGGCGCGCGCTGAACCTCGATCACCTTTGTCATCTCCGCATCCGGCGTGATGACATCGGCAAAAACCGGGATCAGCTTGTGGCGAATGCCCATCATCTTGCCGTCGCGCACATCCAGATCAATACGGCTCACGAACTTGCCGTTCGACCCGGAGGCAATGATAAACGTCTGCCCCACCTGCACCGGCTCGGGCAGCGCATCATGGGTGTGCCCGCTCAGGATCACATCAATGCCCTTCACCCGGCTCGCCATCTTCTTGTCCACGTCAAACCCGTTATGGGACAGACACACAACAAGCTCGGCCCCCGCCGCGCGCACCTCATCCACCATCGCCTGCATGTTCGCGTCACGAATACCAAAACTGTATTCGGGGAACATCCAGCGCGGATTGGCAATCGGCATATACGGGAACGCCTGCCCGATCACGGCCACCTTCACGCCGCCACGCTCGAAAAAATTGTATGGCTTGAACAACTCAGCCGGCTCATCCCACTCGGCATCAAAAATGTTCTGCCCCAAGGCGGCAAAGGGCAACCCCTCGACAATCTCCTGAACCCGCTCCGACCCGAGCGTGAATTCCCAATGGAACGTCATCGCATCAGGCGTCAGCGCGTTCATCACATTCACCATGTCCTGCCCTTGGGTGTGATGACAGGTATATGACCCGTGCCATGTGTCGCCCCCATCCAGCAGCAACGCATCCGGCCGGTCGGCCCGAATGGCCTTCACCACCGTCGCCACCCGGTCCATGCCCCCAACCCGGCCATAGCCCTTGGCGAGCGACGCAAAATCCTCATAGCTCAGCGCATAAGCCGCCGAGCTGCCATCCTCGATCCCATAAGCGGCCCGAAACTCCGCTCCGGTCACATGCGGCATCTGCCCCTTGGCGACCCCAACCCCAAGGTTGATCTCAGGCTCGCGGAAATAAATCGGCTTAAGCTGCCCGTGAATATCGGTCACATGGATCAGCGACACATTGCCGAAGGTATCGAACTCCAGCAATTGATCCTGACTAAGGCTCTGCTGCGCCGCCAAACGCGCCCAATTGCCAAAGCCACTCGAACCCAACAACGCAGAGGCCGCCATCGACACCTGCAAAAAATCACGCCGCGAAATCATCTCTCAACTCCTGACACGGGAGGGGTCAAAGCACCGCAAATGAAACCGCGATGCCCCCAACTCTTCTTCTGTTTGAAAATACCTCGGGGGCGCGGGGGCTGCCCCCCGCCACTTTCCTCTGGTGCGGAGGGCTCTCCCCCCGCCACTTTCCTGCAATGCAAAGGGCTGCCCACCCGCTGCTGTCCAGCGCTGCGGATACTCCCTGCGCAAAGCCCCGGACCGCCCAAGCGGCCCGACGCTCAAGATCAGTTGCGCACCGACGGGCCTTCAACCGACAAACCATTGCCACGGCTCGCCACATAAAGCTCAAGCGCAATGAACTCCGGGCTACCGGGGTTGAATGTTTGCGCCCGCGTGTCGCGGATACAGCCCTTAAAGCGCGAATGCGATCCGTTCAGCTTGGTGTTCTTCAACCGATAGGTCGGAAAGCCGTTGATCTGACCCTGTGACAGGTGATCGGCGCGGATCATATTGCCATAGTTGTCTTCATGGCAGGACGCACAGCTCAGCTGCAGCTGACCGTAACGGGTATAGTAAATTTCCTTACCCTTTTCCCATGTCGCCTTGGCCGGGCCGTCGATCGCGACATTCACCGGCAATCCGCGCGACACGCTGGCCAACAGCGCCTCGATGTTCAATGAACCACCCTTGTCGGTCTTCCACGCCTCGGCGCCCATCCGGTTCACCCGGCAATCATTGACCTGCATCTGCAGCGTGCGCACCTCGCCCGCGGCTTCGACATATTTCGGGTAAACCGCTTTCACACCGGCCATCTGGTCGGGCGCGCCGTGACAATCAGCACAGGATTTCCCGGCGCTGCCCTCGGCGGTGTTCCAGATATCGGCCCCCTGCTCGGCAAAGATCATGCCGGGGTTGTCGAAATCATCGGCTTCCATCTTCTGCGTCTCTTTCGAGCGGAAATGCCAACCGGAATAGATCGTGTCCAGCGCGTCACTAAGATGCGCGGGCGCTTTGGTCGTGGTGACCATCTCGATCTCGCCGTTGATGACCAGCTTGCCATCATCCGGATCGGCGGCGCCCATGATCGGCATCGCAACGGCGATCACAGCGGCAATCGACACTGTCTTGAAATTCATTCGGTATCCTCCCTAATGCTGGCCTTATTGCTGGCACCCCCGCCCGCCCCTCTTGGGGACGGGTCAAGGTATCAGCCCGGCCTTAGCCGACCGCGACCGACTTTGTTGTATCGTAAACCGACCCGTCATCATCATACCATGTGAACTTGAAATCGCCCGCTTCCGGGACAACGGCTTCAAATTCAAAATACGGGTTGGTCGAAATCGACGGTTCCATCGTCACGTCGATCACCATCTTGCCGTTAAACTCGCATGTAAACCGGTTGATGATCGAGCGCGGGATAAGGGCCCCGTCCTTGCCCTTGCGCAGCCCCGATTCCATCTTGTGGCTGATCAGGGTTTTCAGCGTGACCGTTTCACCGGCTTCGGCTTTCTTGGGCGCTTTCACGCGGGGTTTGACACCAGCTGCCATATCTCTATCTCCTCGCTTTTCGCTCTCGCCTTAGCCGCCGCAGCCGCCAATGGTGACCTTCACGGTCTGGGTTGCTTTCTTGAAGCTGCCATCGCCCATCTTGGCCACGGCCATCACCTCTTGCGTGCCCGCCAAACGGATGCGCGTCGATGCCGACTGGCTGCCCGCCAGCTCACCGAAATTAAAGGTGGCCACATTCGGGTTCGGGTTGCCAGAGGCGATCACAAGGATCGCCGACGCCCCGGCCGCATCCACCGAAATCGGCACTGTGTTGCCGTTCTCTGCGATCTCGGGCGCGGTCAGCGTGACACCGCCCTCGCCCACATCTGCACCGCCGGTAAAGGCAGCAATCGCTTCATCCGCCGCCGAGGCGCGCGCGCCCATCGGCAAAATTGTGAGGGCAACAGCACCAGCACCCAGCGCCAGCGTATCGCGTCGTGAGAAACTCATCTCTTTCTCCTTGGTTCAAACTTTACGTGTTTCGCAAACGCGTCGCGCCGGTTGGGCGCGCGCGTCATTACTCTTCTTTCAACGTCCCTAGGAACGCGACCAAATCTTCGATCTGCTGACCTGTCAAAAGCGGGGCAAACGTGTCGTCCGCCGCTTTCCCGGTATAGGCCTTGCCCGGTCGGATAAAGCCGTCAACCTTGTAATAGGCCGGCATCACCGTGTCCTCAAAGGTCATCTTCGAATTCACCAGAATACCGCGCAGCTCCGCCTCGCTCCAGCGGTCCGCCACCCCATCAAGACTGGGTCCGACATTGCCCGGAAACGCCGCATCAACCGAGCTGATCTCGTGGCACGCCACGCAGTTTCCCAGCTTTTTCGATGCATAGACTTTCTGACCTGTGGCCGCGTCGCCCGCGACCCCGGTCAGCGATGCCTCTACCGCGCTGTCGTTGAACTTTACATCCTTGGGGGCAACCTCGGCCGCCATTGCGGCCCCGGCTCCCAACACTGTGGCCACTGCCACGAGGTGCTTTAATGTCGTCAACCTCATTTCTCCTCCCTTCGCTTCCGTTTTTGGCTACGGGTGCTTTGTCTGTTGGTTTTAGTCTGTGTTTCACGTCCGGCGCAACAACAAATTCATAAAACTGAATTTTCCGATGCTATCCCCCAACCCGCCGCGCGCGCAATTTTCTTGCTCACTCACCGGCCTTTTCCTGACGCTCCTTAATCATTCTTGCATGATAGCGTTGGAAATCCTCTCCGTTGTCAAGCGCATAGCGTTTCTCATTAACCCAGACAAACATATCAAGCGTCGTCTGCGCGCCAAAGGCTCCGGGCATCACGGCCACGGTGGCCATATTGGCGGCTTTGCCCTCTGGCACCTCCTCGGGAAAGAACATCACCGTCGGCGTGAACAGAATCCCCCATTTGCGCATCAGGTCGGATTGCGCCGCCTCCTGACCGTCAAAATCAACCGCCGTATCGTCACCATGCAGGTTCATCTGCACCACAAAGAAGTTGTCTTTGATGTATTGGCTGATCTCCGGGCGGGGATAGATCTCCTTGTGCATCTTGGTGCAATAAATACAGCCGCGCTGCTCGATGAACACCACCAGCCGCTTGCCCTCGGCATTCGCCTCGGCCAGATCGTCACGCAAATCCTTGAAGGTGTCGCGCATCCATTCGGTCTTGTGCAGCCCGTCATCCCCCAGCTCCGCCGCCTGCACAGCGCCCGTGCTGGTCGCAAGGCCAATGACCATCCCCAGAACCGTCAAAATCCGTCTCATCTCGCCTCTCCTCTTGCCTCTTCCAACCGGGTTACAGCCCGATCAAACCCAGATCACAGCGGGCCCAACCTCACCCCAACGTGGTGAAACTCGGGAACACCTCGATCATCCAATTCGAAATCACGTTCACACTCCCCGTCGCGATCAGCAACGCGAAAACGATCAACATCACGCCCATCGCCTTTTCCACATAGGCCATCTTGGCGCGATGCTTCTGCAACCACGTCAAAAACGGCCGCGCAAACACCGCCGCCACAACGAATGGCGCGGTCATGCCCAGCCCGAACACCGCCAACAACAACGCGCCCTGCACGATGTCGCCCATGCCGCTCGCCATCATCAGGATCGTCGCCAGAACCGGCCCGACACAGGCGGTCCAGCCAAATCCGAACGCCAAGCCCATGGCATAAGCGCCAAACACGGTGCTTGGGTCCGCCTTGCTCTCCATCCGGGCCTCACGCATCAAGAACCCGATGCGGATCACCCCAAGGAAATGCAGGCCAAAGACGAAAATCACCGCCGCCGCCACATAGGACAACACCTCTTTCCACTGGATAAACGTCTGGCCCAGCGCGGTCGCTCCCATGCCCATCAGCATGAAAATCGTTGTGACCCCCAAGGCGAACATGATGGCCGAAATCACCAGCCGTTTCGCCGCGCCGGGGGCGATCTCGCCATCGCCGCGCAGCTCGGCCATGCTGATTCCCGCCATGTAGCTCAGGTAAAATGGCACCATCGGCAGGATGCAGGGCGTGAAAAACGCCACAAAACCGGCTAGAAGAGCGCCCAAAAAGGTAATATCCATGATGTTTCGCGCCCCACCCCTTGCCGGGTTTCACTTGGGCCTCCCTTGAAGCATTCACATATTCAGATTATGTGAGATGATGAAATTGTCAATCGGGTGCCCGATGTTCCACCGCCTGCTCATATCTGCGTCGCTCGTGTTCTGGGCCACAATCGCGCCTTTCGCAAGCGCGGCTGAACTGGTGATGGTCGAACAACAAGGCTGCGCCTATTGCCGCGAATGGCACAAGGTGATCGGGCCGATCTATGCCAAAACGCCCGAAGGGGCCTTTGCCCCGCTCAGGGTGATCGACATCGACGACCCGGTGCCGGCCGACCTGCGCTTTGCGCGCAAAGCGGTCTATACGCCGACCTTCATCCTCGTCGAAGACGGGGTGGAACTGGGCCGGATCCAAGGCTACCCGGGCGAAGACTTCTTCTGGGGGCTGCTCGATATGCTGCTGCAGGACAAAACCGACTATGTTGCAAACGCGCCGACAAACGGATGATGCCGCAGCGCAGCACCTTCCAAAGACCGCACACAGCCGTTATAGACCTCTAAACGCCAACACCCTGCCTTAGCCAACCGCGACCCGGCATGTTTTTAACAGGACGCACACGACCATGGCCCTTCCCGTATTCAGCAAAGACCTCAGCGACGATGAAATGGATCGCTTTGTCTCCAACGCGACCGCTGCCTCGAATTTCCTGAAAACCGTGAGCCACGAAGGGCGGTTGATGATCCTCTGCCACCTCGTCTCCGGCGAAAAATCAGTGACCGAACTCGAAGACCTGCTCTCGGCGCGGCAAGCGGCGGTGTCGCAACAACTCTCGCGGCTGCGCCTCGAAGGGCTGGTGATTCCGCGCCGCGATGGCAAGGCGATCTATTACCGGCTGGCAGATGACCGGCCCAAGCGGATGCTTGAATTGGTCTACGAACTGTTCTGCGAAACTGACGACGGGGATTAACCGCCCCCGGCGCTAACGGTGGGGGAGGACCGAAACGCGCTATGCTTGACCTGATCGGCGATACCGGCCTCGTGGCGTTGTTTGGCGCTTTGGGCGGCGTGGTGCTTGGGCTCGCGGCGCGGATTGGACGGTTTTGCACCATGGGCGCAATCGAAGACCTGCTCTATGGCGGCTCTTCTGTTCGGATGCGCATGTGGGTGCTGGCCATCGGCGTGGCGGTGATCGGTGCCTTTGGCCTGACCCATATCGGCTGGCTGGACCCGCAAGACAGCTATTATCTCTCGATCCGCTGGATGCCGCTGGCCTCTATCCTCGGAGGGCTGGCGTTTGGCTATGGCATGGCGCTGTCGGGCAATTGCGGCTTCGGCGCGATTGCGCGGCTCGGCGGCGGCGATTTGCGGGCGTTTGTGATCGTGCTGGTGATGGGGGTGTCGGCCTATGTGGTGCTGAACGGGCCGCTCGCCGGCCTGCGCGCCTGGGCGTTCCCGCAACAAGGCGTCACCGATGATCTGCCCCCCGGCATTGTGCATATGCTGGCCCATTGGACGGGGGGGCCGCTCACTTGGCTTGGCATCGGCATCGGGCTGGCCCTCACGCTGGGCGCTCTGGCGTCGCGGACATTCCTGTCGCAGCCCGCCTCGGTCTTTTGGGCGGTGATGGTCGGCCTCGCGATCACGTCCGGCTGGGCGGGGTCGGCCTATGTCGCGGCGCATGGCTTTACGGCGCTGCCGGTGGTGTCGCATTCCTTCGCGGCCCCGGTGGGGGAAACGCTGCTCTATACGATGACCTCATCGGCCCGCGCGCCCAGCTTCGCGGTCGGCTCGATCGCCGGCGTCGTGCTCGGCGCCTTTGTCGGTTCCCTGATCAAAGGCCACTTCCGCTGGGAAGCCTGCGAAGACCCCCTCGAGCTGCGCCGCCAGATCCTCGGCGCGGCGCTCATGGGCGGCGGCGCAGTGCTGGCCATGGGCTGCACGGTGGGCCAAGGGCTCTCGGCGTTCTCCGTGCTCAGTTTCTCGGCCCCCATCACCTTCTTGTCGATCTTCGCCGGGGCCGCGTTGGGACTGCGTCAGTTGATCGAAGGGTTTCAACCGGCAGAATAACCGCAAAGACATCGCGCAGAGCTTCGGGCGGCGCGCAATGATTAGGTATTGCGCCGCGCTGCGCGCGTCGCCGGGAGCCTCGCTTCGCTCAGCCTTAGTGCAACCGCTAGGGATGCGCCCGGTTTCGTGGTCCGCTCAATCGCCAGCATTGTGCTTTACGCATGCGACAGCTTCCTGATCAAAGGCCACTTCCGCCGGGAAGCTTGCGACGACCCCCGCGCGCTGCGCCACCAGATCCTCAGCGCGGCGCTCATGGGAGACGGCGCAGTTCTGGCCATGGGCTGCACGGTGGGCCAAGGGCTTTCGGTATTCTCCGTGCTCAGTTTCTCGGCCCCAGTTTCTCGGCCCCCCGTCACCTTCCTGTCGATCTTCGCCGGGGCCGCCTTGGGTCTGCGCCAGTTGATCGAAAGGTTTCAACCGGCGGAATAATCGCAAAGACATCGCGCAGAGCTTTGGGCGGCACACAATGATTAGGTATTGCGCCGCGCTGCGCGCGCCGCCGGGGGGCCTCGCTTCGCTCGGCCTTTGTACAACCGCGAGGGATGCGCCCAAACCTTGCACGTGGCATTTTGGATCAGCGTTGTGAAAATGGGTATTTAGATCAAGACAGACACCTATCACTCTTTGCGTGCACGCCCCCCTTCCCTACCAGAAACACCCATGCACGGCGCCTCAACCCACGCCCCACCCAGACCAATTTTCGCCCCCCCGAAAAGCGGCAGGGGTGGGCCGCGCTAACCTTGCCTTTGCACGCCGACACTGGCTTGGGTGGGAGCCGCTTTTCGGGGGGCGTTAAACCACCTCGAAATCAATTCCACCCAAGACCTGACCATTGACCTGAATACTCACCCGATGCGGGCCGGGCACGATCTTGACCGTCGTGGCATCGCGCGGGATGCGGTAGCGTTTGGTGAACCTTAAGGGTTTGCCGGGGTCGACCACCCCCTGACCCAGCTTCATCACCTTGCGGCGCGGCGCAAGCGCTTGACCGCGGTGAAACTCAAGCAGGTAATCCACCAGCACCGGCGTGCGCTCCGCCGCGCTCAACGTCACCTCAAAGGTGATCTGCTCGCCCACCGGCACGCGGGCGCGATCAAGCGTCAGCGTCTTGAGCGTGACCGGCGCATCGGCGCGATAGCCAAGCATCGCCATCGCCCGCGCATCGCCTTGTTTGACCAGCGTGCGCAGCGCGTGTTTGCGCATCCACGCCAATTCCCGCGCGTTCTGTTTGCCCGCCGCGCCCCATGCCTCAAGCCGGTCCATCACCACGCCGGGCATCATCCGGCTCAGATCATTCATATGGTTCGCCACCGAGCGCGTTACAAACCGCGTGCCATCCGCATGCAGCACATCGAGCAGCCCCAGCGCCCGCGCCGGATCGGCGTTGATCTTCTTACCCCAAGGCAGCTTGGGCCGCGTCCCCTCGCTCACCAAACGGCGCACGTGGTAATGCGGGTGCCTGCTCCAGCCTTCCAGCCGGTCAAACACCGCATCCTCGCAAGCGTTCAAAAACGGGCGGATCGCATATTCCATCGAGAACCGCTGCGTCACCTCTTCCAACACATCAAGGCTCCGCTCCGGCGCGTCGATCCCCCGGCGCACCACCAACTCTCCCAAGGGCGCAAAGATGAAATCACCGAAATCATCATCGCTCAGCGTCGGATCACACGGCGCCGGCAACGCCGCCACGATCGCCTCGGCCAGCGGCTCAAACGCGCCCGGCAGCGCCCGATCAAGGCACTCCGCGATCCAATCAATCCGCGCCTTCAGCTCAAGTTCGCCCAGCCGCGACAGCACCTCCCGCTCGAACGCCACACGCTCGAACCCCGGCACCGCCGACGCAAAAAGCCCGGCCAAATAGCCGAGCTTTTCTGGGTTAAACAGCTGATCCGCCAGAGAAAATCCCTTGGCCATCAGAGCGTCGCGTTCACGCCGCCACCATCCAGCAACAGGTTCTGACCAACGATGAACCCGGCATGAACCGAACACAGAAACGCACAGGCCGCGCCGAACTCTTCGGCCGTGCCATAGCGCCCCGCCGGGATGTTCTTGCACCGCGCGGCAATCGCCTCCTCCATCGTGATCCCCTGTTCCTTGGTCACCTTGGTATCAAGCGAAATCGCCCGGTCCGTCGCGTGAATGCCCGGCAGCAGATTGTTGATCGTCACACCCGATCCGGCCACCTGCCGCGCCGTGCCCGCCACATAGCCGGTCAGCCCCGCACGCGCCGAATTCGACAAGCCCAAAACGCCAATCGGCGCTTTCACCGACTGCGAGGTGATGTTCACCACCCGGCCCCATCCGCGGTCCATCATGCCCGGCAAAAGCGCCTTCATCATCGCAATCGGCGCCAGCATATTGGCATCCAGCGCCTTGATGAAATCCTCGCGCTCCCAATCGTACCACATCCCCGGAGGTGGCCCGCCCGCGTTGTTGACAAGGATATCGACCGCCCCCGCCGCCTCAAGCACCGCCGCGCGGCCGTCCTCGGTGGTGATATCGGCGGCCACCGGCACCACAGTCACCCCGTGACGCTCCGCAATCTCCTCCGCCGCAGCCGCAAGCGGCCCTTCCGAGCGTGCGTTCATCACAAGGTCAACCCCCGCCCCCGCCAGCGCTTCGGCACAACCGCGCCCCAACCCCTTGGAAGACGCGCAAACCACTGCCTTTTTACCCGCAAGTCCCAGATCCATACTCAATTCTCCCGTTTTCCGAATCCCTCATGTCGGCGCGATCATCCACCAACCGCGCCCGCATTGCCAGAAAATCGCCGGGGCGTTGACCCCGCCCCGCCATATTTCTAAGTTAGGCCTGCTCTAACAGTGGATAAAACCCAAAAGAGCAGCCCCCCTTGACCCACCTCGCGAGCCCCCCCTTGACCCGACAAGACACCCGCCCGGCCCATGCGCTTCCTGTTTTCACCGCGGATTTGCTCACGGTGGTGAATGGCGCAAACTTGGGCGATTCCCTCGCCCATGCGGCCGAGCTTCAACTCGAAGACACCTATGCCCTGCGCGTCGGGGCCGAGGCGCGCCGCCTGTCGGTCATGGCCGGGGACAACGGCCACTTCACCATCGCCGCGCGCACCGCCATCGGCACCCCCGGCGCGACCGTTGTGCTTGATTGCTGCCTCACACTGATGACCCGCACAAGCGAAGTGATCGAACTTCTGGTGCTGGTCGAAACCGACGAGGCCGGGCATATCGCCGAAATCTACGGCCTGCCGCTGGCGCCGCTCGAGGCGAAAACCGATTACCTGCTGGTCGGCATTGACCGCGACGCAGGCCATTCCCGCCTTGCGCAACTGGCCTGCGTGTCGTTCACCCGTGGCACCCATATTACGCTGTCGACCGGCGAACAGCGTGCGGTCGAAACCCTTGCGGCTGGCGACAAGGGCCCTGACCCGCGATGATGGCGTGCAAGAGATTCGCTGGATCGGTCAAACCACCCAACGCGCTGTAGGAGAGTTTGCGCCCGTGCGCATCGCCGCCGGGGCGCTCCATAACGAAGGCGATCTGCTGGTCTCTCCCGATCACCGCCTGTTCATCTATCAGCGCAGCGATGCGCTTGGCGCCGGGCGCTCGGAACTGCTGATCAAAGCGCGCCATCTGGTCAATGGCGACTCCATTCAGTTTCAGAGCGGCGGCTTTGTCGATTACTTCCAACTGCTGTTTGACCGCCATCAGATCATCTTTGCCGAAGGCATCGCCGCCGAAACCCTTCTGGCCGATCAACGCACCCACGCCGCCCTGCCCCGCGACATCGCCGCGCGGCTTCTGGCGGATCGCACGCATGACGATTCGTCTCACCATGATTTCGAGGTTTCGGGCAACCTGCTCGACCGCCCCGATGCCGCCGCCCTCCTGCGCCGCGCCTCGACCCGCTAGCGCGCTCCGCTAGGCCGGGACCGGTTGCTCCAACCTCGCCCCGATCCATGTCTTATCCGGGCCTCGCCCCGATCCATGTCTTATCCAGACCTGCTCCGGGCCAGCCGCCTCAGTTCTCCTCCTGCGACGCCGCCATCTCAATCGCCTTCAGGAAATTCGGCGCCAGCTCTTCCTCGTCCCAATGCGATTTGATCCGCCCCGCCAAAAGCGCGGTCCAATAGATCCTCAGAACCCGGTTGATCCGCTGCCCATACCCCGGCCCCAGCCGCCGGAACCACCGCACCATTTCCGCGTCCAGCCGGATCGTCACCCGGTCCTTGACCACCTTCACCGGTTCGCGCGTGTCCAAGCCCGCCCAATCCTCGGGCAAGGACCGCTCCAACCAATGCGCCGCCAAATCGCTCTGCAATTCGCGCAACTCCCGGTGCATCCGTGCCCGCGCCTCTTGTTTCGTCATCGCCATGCCGGCCTCCTGTTTCGATTAACCTCATCGCAACACTTAGCGCCCAAAGGTTAACGCCTCCCGGCGCCACCGCACGGCAGCCGGGAGTCAGCCGGATGTCAGCCGGGAGTCACCCCCTCTTTTCGCGTCTTTGCCAATTTCCTTACCAAAGCGGTTTGGGCGTTAACCAATGTTAAGATTACGATGCAAATCCCCCACAACATCACAGCCTGCCGCACGTTTTGCCGCTTTTCTCGATGGAGCCTGTCGGGAAAACGATTTATACGCACCAACATGTTGGATACCGCACAAAACCGCCCCGAATTGCCGCCCGAAATCGCGCGTCGCCGCACCTTTGCGATCATCTCGCACCCGGATGCTGGCAAGACGACCCTGACCGAGAAATTTCTGCTCTTCGGCGGGGCGATCCAAATGGCCGGACAGGTCCGCGCCAAGGGTGAAGCGCGCCGCACCCGGTCCGACTTTATGCAGATGGAAAAAGACCGCGGTATCTCGGTCTCGGCCTCGGCAATGTCGTTTGATTTCAAAACCTTCCGCTTCAATCTTGTGGACACGCCCGGTCACTCGGATTTCTCCGAAGACACCTATCGCACGCTCACCGCGGTCGACGCGGCGGTGATGGTAATCGACGGCGCAAAAGGCGTGGAAAGCCAGACCCAAAAGCTGTTCGAAGTCTGCCGCCTGCGCGACCTGCCGATCCTGACGTTTTGTAACAAAATGGACCGCGAAAGCCGCGACACCTTTGACATCATTGACGAAATTCAGGAAATGCTTGCCATCGACGTGACCCCGGCAAGCTGGCCCATTGGCGTCGGGCGCGACTTTATGGGCTGTTACGACATGCTCAACGACCGCCTCGAACTGATGGATCGCGCCGACCGGAACCGCGTTGCGGAAACGATTGAAATCAAAGGCTTGGACGATCCCAAACTGGCCGAACACGTCCCTGCCGAGCTGCTTGAAAAGCTGGTGGAAGAGGTCGAAATGGCGCGCGAACTGCTGCCCGCGCTCAACCCTCAATCCGTGATCGAAGGGCATATGACGCCGATCTGGTTTGGTTCCGCGATCAACTCTTTCGGCGTCAAGGAATTGATGGAGGGGATCGCCTCTTACGGCCCCGAACCGCAAATCCAATCCGCCCAGCCGCGCCAGATTTCTCCCGAAGAAACAAAGGTTTCCGGCTTTGTCTTCAAGGTTCAGGCCAACATGGACCCCAAGCACCGCGACCGCGTGGCTTTTGTCCGTCTGGCCTCGGGCCACTTCAAACGCGGCATGAAACTCACCCATGTGCGTTCCAAGAAACCGATGGCCATTTCCAACCCCGTCCTCTTCCTCGCCTCCGACCGTGAGCTGGCCGAAGAGGCTTGGGCCGGTGACATTATCGGCATCCCCAACCACGGCCAGCTGCGGATTGGCGATACGTTAACGGAAGGGGAACTTTTGCGTGTTACAAACATCCCTTCCTTTGCGCCGGAACTCCTGCAATCCGTCCGCGCCACCGATCCGCTCAAGGCCAAGCACCTCGAAAAAGCGTTAATGCAATTCGCCGAAGAAGGGGCCGCCAAAGTGTTCAAACCGTCGATCGGCTCCGGCTTTATCGTCGGTGTCGTCGGCGCGCTGCAATTCGAAGTGCTCGCCAGCCGGATCGAAATGGAATACGGCCTGCCCGTGCGCTTTGAACAGTCGCAATTCACCTCCGCCCGCTGGGTCAGCGGAGACAAGCAACCTGTTGAAAAGTTTACGAATTCCAACAAACAACACATCGCACACGACCATGATGGCGACATCGTCTACCTGACCCGCCTGCAATGGGATATCGACCGGATCGAGCGCGACTACCCCGATGTCACCCTCTCCGCCACCAAGGAGATGATGGTCTGACGCGACGCCCCCGCACTCAGCAATTGCGCCGCCCCAAACCCTCGTGCAAACTCCCCCAATGAGTGACATGAGTGAACAGTCTCTGACCTATCCCGGCGGCGCCGAAGAACTGATCGCGCGTTGGAATTCCCGGCGCGAGCCGTTTCTTTTCTATGGTCAGGCCCTGCCGCCGCCCGACATTGACCTCGCCCCCCTAACCCGCATTCAGGTCACGAAAAATTTCACTCGCAAGCACCCTGACGAGGCCCGCGCCGAGGGCACATACTCCGAAAAACACCGCCGCGTCGCCAAGGAGTTCATCGGCAACTCGCAACTCGCCTATCTCAACGGCCTGCTCATCGCCAACCTGCGCCGCTCCGCCCAACCACCCCACGCCGCCGCGCTGTTCCAACGCCTTTGGGCCGAACACTCCGACCACCTGATCGCGGCCCTCGACAAACGCTGGCTGGTCTCCTCGGTGATGACCTTCGCCGACCACGGTCAAACCGACCGGCAACGCCAGTTGGGCCAAGCGCTGCGCATGCTCTTCGGCCTGATGAAACTCTATGAATTCGAGCGGCTTTTCTCCGGCACCCCGGCGCACAAGCCCTTCAAACAAAACAACAAGGCCCGCGGCCCCCTGCCGTTAGAGATGGAGCCGTTCTCCCTGCGCAACGGCGGTCTCGACAGCTTCCTACTCGCCCCAATCTGGGACATGGCCCGCGCCGAGCCGGTCATCGGCCCGCTCGCCTGTCACCTGCTTGATGCGCTCAACGCCGATGACCGCAACGTCTTTCGCCGCCTCGCCGCAATGCGCGACGACTACGCCCGCCGCAAAGGGGTCGAGTGATGCATTGGGGCGTTGTGTCCACCATCAAAGCGCCCCTGCGCGACATCGCGAATTTCGCCGCGCACCACCTCGACATCGGCGCGCATCGCGTGATCATCTATCTCGACGATGACAACCCCGCCGCCATCAAGGCCCTTGCCGATCACCCCAAACTCAAGCTGATCAAGGCCGACGCCGCCAACTGGCGCAACGCAAATCGTCCCGACAAGCACCAGCCCCGCCAATCCGCCAACGCCCGCCACGCGCTCAAACGCAAATCGGGCGGCCTCGACTGGCTCGCCCATATCGACGTTGACGAATTTCTCTGGCCTGCCAAGCCCTTGGCCGCACAGCTTGAAGCCCTACCTCAGGACTGTCTCTGCGCCCGGATCCGCCCAATCGAGGCGCTCTCACCCGAAGGGGTGCCCGACATTCCCGCGCATATCACCCACTTCAAGGCCACCGCTTTGAAGCGGGACAAGCGCAATGCCGAAACCGGCGCGATCTACCCAACCTTCGGGCCGCATCTCAATGGCGGCTTCCTCAGCCATGTTGCGGGCAAGATGATCTTTCGCACCGGCATCGACGGCCTCAGCCCGCGCATCCACAACGTCGTTCTCGGCGACACCCAAAATCCCGGCCAGCACGAGCTTGCGCAAACCGAGCTGTGCCACCTTCACGCGCCCAGCCTTGCGGACTGGCTCGCGCGCTTCGATTATCGCCTTGAGAAAGGTGCCTACCGCGCCGAACTCGCCCCCACCCGCGCCCGCTCGCGCGGCGGATTAACCATGCATGAACTCTTTCACACCATACTCGATGAACATGGCCGCGATGGGTTGCATGCGTTCTATGACGAGGTGTGTCGCGCCGCCCCCGATCTGCGCGCAAGGCTTGATGCGCACGGGTTGCTGCGCAGCTACGCGCTTGATCTTGACGCCAAGCGCGCGAAACATTTCCCCGGTTTGACGCTGGATTGACGCTAAACTGGCAACAATAAGCCTGCTATTTCGCCTTGATGCAGCAATAAGTTGACCACGGCGCCTATTTTGCCTATGCATCGCGCGGGTCTTTATTGTGGAGAACCACAGGACCATCCGGGTCCGACCCACCCCTTACGCTACGGGCCAGACGTGTCCGTAAACTGCGGATACACATGACAAAATTTTCTGACCTAAAGCTACACGCGAAGGTTCTTAAAGCCGTCGAAGAAACCGGCTATGAATCACCCACCCCAATCCAAGCCGGGGCCATCCCCCCAGCTCTCGAAGGCCGCGACGTGCTCGGCATTGCCCAGACGGGCACGGGCAAGACCGCCTCCTTCACCCTTCCCATGATCACGATGCTGGCCCGTGGCCGCGCCCGCGCGCGGATGCCACGCAGCCTCGTGCTTTGCCCGACGCGCGAACTCGCCGCGCAGGTGGCCGAAAATTTCGACACCTACGCCAAGAACGTCAAACTTTCCAAGGCGTTGCTCATCGGCGGCGTGTCGTTCAAGGAACAAGACCTGCTGATCGACAAGGGCGTTGACGTCCTGATCGCGACGCCGGGTCGCCTGCTCGACCATTTCGAACGGGGCAAGCTGATCCTCTCGGACGTCAAGGTGATGGTGGTCGACGAAGCCGACCGCATGCTCGACATGGGCTTTATCCCTGATATCGAACGGATTTTCGGCCTCACGCCCTTCACCCGCCAGACCCTCTTTTTCTCCGCCACCATGGCGCCTGAGATCGAGCGCATCACCAACACCTTCCTGTCCAACCCCGCCCGTATCGAAGTCGCTCGGCAGGCCACCGCCTCTGAGACGATCGAACAGGGCGTGGTCATGTTCAAAGGCTCGCGGCGCGACCGCGAGGCGACGGAAAAGCGTAAAGTGCTGCGCATGATGATCGACAGCGAGGGCGAGAAATGCACCAACGCGATCATCTTCTGCAACCGCAAGACGGATGTGGATATCGTCGCTAAGTCGTTGAAAAAATACGGCTATGACGCGGCCCCGATCCACGGCGATCTCGACCAATCGCAACGCACACGCACGCTCGAAGGTTTCCGGGGCGGCGATCTGCGCTTCCTTGTGGCCTCTGACGTGGCTGCGCGCGGGCTTGATGTGCCCTCGGTCAGCCATGTGTTCAACTTCGACGTTCCCGGCCATGCCGAGGACTACGTTCACCGCATCGGTCGCACCGGCCGCGCCGGGCGCGATGGCAAAGCGATGATGATCTGCGTGCCGCGTGATGAGAAAAACCTCGAAGACATCGAGCGTCTGATCCAAAAAGAGATCCCACGCCTCGACAACCCGCTCGGTGGCAACGCACCAGCCGCCGCCCCGTCTGGCGACACGGACTCGGAGACAGGCAAACCCCAAGGTGAGCCCAAACCCCGCAGCCGCACCCGGTCGCGCAGCCGTTCCAAGCCCGCGCCCGAGGCCGAGACCAAACCCGAAACGCAAGCTGAAACCGCCGCAGACGCCAAGGTCGACGCAGATGCCAAACCGGCAGCCGCCGCGCCAGAAGCCTCTACTGAGGCACCGCAGCAAACCGCCGAAGCCTCTGAACCAAAAGAGAAATCTCGCGGTCGCCGCGGCGGGCGGTCTGATCGTAACAATCAGGGTAATCACGGCAACCAAGGTAACCAAGGCAACAAAACTGTCGGCATGGGCGATCACATGCCCAGCTTCATTGCCAAAAGCTTTGACGACCGGCAGGCCGGATAACCCGCGCCCTAGTCGATCAACGCATCAGAGCGCAAACCTGCCCGTTCCAGATGAATGGGCAGGGCACCCGACCATAAAGCTGTTTGGTCCGCTCCGGTCGGCCCACCATGCCCGCCTCTTCCATGTAAGAGAAAATCGCGACATAGCGCGGCCGCGCCCCGGCAAGCGGTGCCACCCGATGCAATGAATATCGCCCCCGGAAAATCTGCAAATCGCCGGGCCGCAATTCCAACCGCCGCACCCGGTCGGATGAACCATCAAGCACCGCACGCACCGCGTCGAAATGCTCATCAACCGAATCGCGAATATTCGGCGCATATTCAAATGCGCCACCCCTCTCGGCGTTCTGCAAAGCCAGCGTGACGGTAAAATTGTTGGTATCAAAATGCCACGGAAAGCCATTGCCCTCCTCCGGCTCTTCCAGACGTTCGCGGATAAAGCAATCAAATCCCGGCGCGTAAAACACCGTTCTCAACGGCCCCTCAGGCCTGAAATTATCCGCCGGAATGAAGGCGTTCGAGCGGTCATAAACCCGCCTGCGCGGGTCGCCACCCGGCAGGCTCTCATCCTCGCTCGTGAAATAGGCATTGGTCTTGGAAAAGCTGCGATGCCCTTGATTTAAAACAATATCTGCCTCGGCCACCGTCGCGGCAATCCCTGCTTCAGTCAGAAAGCCGCGCAACCATCCAACCGCAAGCTCTTGCGCACTTGATCCAACACAACCACCGCCCGAGCAGGGTCATCAATCGGATAGCGTTTCAGATCTATCAACTGTCCAGCACTTGCTACCATGACCCCTCTCCTCATGCTCTACCCCAGCCAAGAACAGATCTGCGGCCCGTTCTTTTTCAAAAACAACACGCGTCACGTCGTACCCCACCCCGCCCTTGACAATTCCTGACACTGAGCTACCTTTGACCTGTGGGCGCAAAACCCACATCTTTCCCTAAAAATTGTGAGAATAATCATGCTGACAGATCGTTTTGACGATGCTCTGAGCTATGCCGCGCGGCTTCACCGCGATCAAACGCGCAAAGGCTCTGGCGTCCCTTATGTTTCCCACCTCATCGCCGTTGCCTCCCTTGTTCTGGAATATGGTGGCGACGAAGATCAGGCCATTGGCGGCCTTCTCCACGATGCCGTCGAAGACCAAGGCGGCGCGGCAGCGCTGGCCGAGATTACATCGCGATTTGGCCCCCGCGTCGCCGCTATCGTCACTGCCTGTTCCGACAGTGACGGTGACAACAAAGCCCCTTGGGAGGAACGTAAGAACGCCTATCTCGCTGGGATTGCTAAAAAATCCGACGACGCCGTGCTTGTCACCACTTGTGACAAACTGCACAACGCGACCAGCATCGTCGAAGACCTGCGCCGCGTTGGCCCCACGGTGTTTGAACGTTTCACCGCCCGGCGTGACGGCACGCTCTGGTACTACCGCGAACTCGCCCGCGCCCTTGCGCAACGCGCGCCCGGCCCCTTGACGGAGCGCCTCTCGCGCCGCGTGGATGAGCTGCACACCCTCGCCGAAAGCATGGCTTAAACGCGGCCTCTGATCCGGTGCACCGCGCTCAGGATCAACGCCGCGACGATCAGCACCATGGCCAGCGTCAGCAAAGCGAACTTCACCGCCGCCGCGCTGGAATAGGTCATGGCTAAGGTTTGGGAAATCGCGTCTGGCCGCGCCAGCATGGCGAAAGACAAAAGGTTCTCAACCGCGTCCATCGCCGCGCCCGCCATCCCGGTCACGGCCGCCCAAACGCCCACGCGCCGCCCCCAGTGTCCCGCGCCGCTCAATCGTGCAACCAGCGTGCCCAGCAATAGCGCCAACACCATCACCGTGGCGATGAAGCCAAAATCAATTATCTGCGTGCGCCAGTAGACTTCCAGCGTCCCCGCTTCCTGCATCACGCCGTAGAAGCCTTCGATTTTCTCGGCGTCAAACGCAAGCTGCCCTGTCGCATAATCCACCGGATGCCGAGACGCGGCATAGCTCGCATCAAGCCGTCCTTTAACCACCTGAAACGCACCAAAAGCGGCCAGCGTTGCACCCGCGTGAAGATAGGGGTTGATCGAAAAAAGTCGTGCAAACATGTGATTCTCCGTTTCCATTCCACGGAATTTTAATTACATTCCTCGGAATATTACTCAAGAGGCAAAATGAAAAACCTTCCCCTCCCTGCCCGCTTCGGCCAACAGATGGGCATCACGAGCCAGCTCTATATCGGTCTCATGTCACGGATCATCGAGCCGCACGGGCTCACCTATGCACAGTTTACGGTTCTCTTGCACCTCGCCCGTCGCAAGCACCCGACACGGGTGTCCGACATGGCGCGCGCGGTCGAACTCAATCAACCAGCGGTCACCAAGGTTGTGCAGAAATTTATCGCAAATGGCTGGGCCGAAACCACGCCCGACGCAAGCGATCAGCGAAGCCGCCAGATCGCCATTACTGACGCCGGTCGCACCCATATCGCAGAGGTGCAACAAAGCTTTGGGCCGATGTTTGCGCGCCTACTCGACGGTTGGAGCGAAGATCACCTCGACCGGTTTATCGCCGATCTCCAGACCCTCACCAACACTCTCGAAACGCTTAAAAACCCCTAGGTCAGGCGGCTTGTTACCACCGTCACCTCGGGCTTCTTGCCAATCTCGTCTTGCGCCACCTTGCGCACGACTCGCTTCAACTCTTGTTCCAGCTTGGCATCATCAGCCAGCGTCTTTTCCGACGCCCGGCCAAGGAACTGCCCCAAATCGGCTTCAAGGATCTCAACCAACGGCACCCGGCTTCGCCCGGTCTCGGCAATCCCCATAAGCTCGCACCACGGATCACCCAACGGCTCGTCGCGCTCATCAAGGATCAGCGTCACCACCACATGCCCGTTCAAGGCCATGCGAATCCGGTCGCGCACGATCCCGTCCAACGCCCCAATCTGCACCGCCCCATCCAGATACATGCGGCCGGTTTCGATATACTCAGCCACAGTCGGTTCATTGCCGCTCAGGTCGATCATCATCCCGTTCACCGCGACAATCCCCTGACGTCGCTTAGACTTGGCCAGCTTCACATGCTCGCGCAGGTGCCGGTGTTCGCCATGCATCGGGATCACCATCTGCGGATCGACCAGATCGTGCATCTTGGCCAAATCCGGCCGGTTGGCGTGGCCCGACACGTGATAGAAGCCGGCGTTTTCATCGACCACATCAACGCCCATCTCGGAAAACTGGTTCATGATGCGGATCACGCCACGTTCGTTCCCCGGAATGGTTTTTGATGAAAAGAGGAACATATCCCCTTCCTTCATCGTGATCCCGTTAAACTTGCCCCGCGCCAGTTGCGCGCTCGCCGCGCGCCGCTCCCCTTGCGAGCCGGTCACCAGCAAACACAGGTTCTCGCGTGGCACCGAAACGGCATCTTCCGGCGCAATCACCTTGGGAAAGCCGGTCAAAACGCCGGTTTCCACCGCCGCCTCGATCATCCGGCGCATCGCCCGCCCCAGCAAACAGATTGAGCGCCCAGCCCGCTCTGCCGCCTCTGCCAGCGTTTTCACCCGCGCCACGTTTGACGCGAATGTCGTCGCCACGACCATGCCCTTGGCGCTGGAAAACAGCGCCTCGATTTCGCCGGGTAATTCAGATTCCGAGCGCCCCTCTTTGGTTGAAAATACGTTGGTTGAATCACACACCAACGCCCGAACACCCGGCTTGGCAATCTCCTGCCACATCGCCTCGTCAAAGGGTTCGCCCACGATCGGCTCGTGATCGACCTTGAAGTCACCCGAATGCACGATCCGCCCGTCCGGGCTATCAATAACCAGCCCCGCACTCTCCGGGATCGAATGCGACACCGGCGCAAATGCAACCGTAAACGGCCCCGCCTGCACGGTTTCGGGCCATGGCGAAACGGTCTTGATCTTCTTGGGATCCTGCCCCGCCTCTTCCATCTTCAAACGCGCCAAATGCGCGGTAAAGGCGCGGGCATAGACCGGCACATCCAGCAGATCGGGAAAGCGCGACACCGCCCCGATGTGATCCTCATGTGCGTGGGTGATGAAAATCGCCTCAAGCCGATCCTTACGCTCAATCAGCCAACTCATGTCCGGCAGGATCAGATCAACCCCCGGCGTGCTGTCCATATCCGGGAAGGTGACCCCCAGATCGATAAGGATGAACCGCTCCTTCCCCTCTGGCCCATAGCCATAGACATAGGCGTTCATGCCAATTTCCCCGGCACCGCCAAGGGGAAGATAAATCAATCGGTCGCGGCTCATATATTGCCCTGCTCTTTGTTATAATTGTGGATCACGGTCAGCCCGTGCATGGTCAGATCATCTTCGAACGCATCGAACAGATCCTCGGATTGCTGGAACAATGGCGCCAGCCCGCCTGTTGCTATCACTTGCATGTCGCGGTCGCGCTCGGCTTTGATACGTCCGCATACCTCTTTGACAAGGCCGACATACCCCCAAAACACGCCGGATTGAATACACGCCACCGTGTTCGTGCCAATCACCGACTGCGGCTTGGCAATATCTACATGCGGCAGCGCAGCGGCGGCCATATGCAACGCCTCAAGGCTCAGGTTCACACCGGGAGAGATCACCCCACCGATATAGGCCCCGTCCTTTGCCACCACATCAAATGTTGTCGCCGTGCCGAAATCCACCACGATGATATCACCGCCATGCCGGTCAAACGCCGCCGCCGTGTTCACCAATCTGTCCGGCCCCACGATCGTGCCCTCATCCACCCGCGGCGCATGCGGCAACAGACAGTCGGGCTTGCCCACAACCAAGGGACGCGCGCCAAAAAACCGGTCGGCAAAAACCCGAAGGTTGAACACAACCCGCGGCACCGTGGACGAGATGATCACCTCGGTGATATCCACCTCCACCCCGTAATGTTTGACCAAGGTGGAATACCAGGTGAAATAGGCATCCGCCGTGCGGGCATGATGCGTCGATGTCCGCAAGGTGCAGAGAAACGTCTCGCCGTCCCAAATCGAAAACACCGTATTCGTGTTGCCGCAATCAATGCACAGAAGCATGCCCGCTCCCTTTCAAAAGAAAATATCCGCAGCAGCAATCGCCACCCGGCCCTTGGGCGTGGATAGAACAAGATTGCCCACCTCGTCCACCGTCTCAAAGGTGCCGGTCGTTTCATCCTTCGTGGTGCGCGCCGTGATCACTTCGCCCAACCGCGCCGCCCGCGACAGCCACGCCTCGCGGATCGGCTGAAAACCATAGGTCTGAAACGCCGCCTCACGCTTGGCAAATGCCGCTGCCAACTGGTCAAGAAACAGCTCCGGCGTGACCTCAACCCCCAACGCCTGCCTAAGCGAGACCGGCGGCACCGCGCCCTCGTCGACCGTTTCTGGCACATGCGACAGGTTCACACCGATCCCGATAAAAAGATGCGTTTGCCCGCCCATTTGCCCCGAACTTTCAAGCAATATCCCGGCCAGCTTGCCACCGTTCAACAGCACATCATTGGGCCACTTCAAGGCAAAGCTCTCGGCCCGACCGGTCACCGCAACGCAGGCATCAAACAACGCCAGCGCCGCCACAAAAGACCGCAATGCCAACTGCCCCGGCGGATCATCTCGCCGCAGTACCAACGTCGCTGCGAAATTCCCGCCCGGATCGCGCCACGCCCGGCCGCGCCGCCCCCGCGCTGCCACTTGCCGCCGCGCCAAAATCCACTCCGGCCCGCTAAGCTCCGATACAACCCGCGCGGCCACGGCCATGGTGCTGTCCACCTCGTCCAACACCCGCCGCCCATATCCGTCCGGCCAACCGTTCATACCCGCTCCTGCGCTTTCATCTTGCCCAAAATACTCAAATTCCACCGGTTCCAAAAGCAAAACGCCCGCCAATCAAAGCGGGCGTTCGCCTCTTTACACCTGTGCAAGATCAGTTAACCAGCGCCGCCGCCGCGCTCTGCGCCACAGCCTCGATGCCGAACAGGTTCACAACCCCCACCAGCATCGCCGCCGCGCTCGCCATCAACAGCACCCAGCTGACCGATGCGCGCCCCTTATCGAGCCCGTCACCCTCTTCGCCGAAATACATGTAATAGACGATGCGCAGGTAATAGAACGCGCCAATCACCGAGGCGACCACCCCGGCCACAGCCAGCCACGCCAAACCGCCCTCATAGGCCGCGCGCAGCACATAGAACTTGCCGAAAAAGCCCACCAACGGCGGCACACCCGCCAGCGAGAAGAGCAGGATCAGCATCGCCAAGGCCCGGCCCGGCTCGCGCTTGGCATATTGGTTGAGCGCAGCGATCTCCGTCACCGGCTGACCATCACGCTCCATCGACATGATAAAGGCAAAGGTGCCCACGTTCATGGTCACGTAAATCGCCATATAGATCAGCATCGCCTGAACGCCCAACGCCGTCCCCGCAGCCAGCCCCATCAGGGCAAACCCCATATGCGAGATCGACGAATAGGCCATCAGCCGTTTGATGTTGGTCTGCCCGATCGCCGCCACCGCGCCGACGAACATGCTCAGCACCGCCAACAGCGCCAGAACCTGGCTCCAATCGCCGCTCACGCCGCCAAAGGCGTCGTGCAACACGCGCGCAAACAACGCCATCGCCGCCATCTTCGGCGCTGTGGCAAAAAACGCAGTCACCGGCGTGGGCGAGCCTTCGTAAACATCCGGCGTCCACATGTGAAACGGCACTGCGCTCACTTTGAACGCCAGCCCGGTCATCACAAAGATCAGCCCCAGCAGCAATCCAATCGGTGCATGCCCCTCACCCGCCGCTTCGATGATCCCGCTAAACAGCGTGGTCCCGGCATAGCCATAGGTCAACGACGCGCCATAAAGCAGCAAGCCCGAAGACAGCGCGCCCAGCACAAAGTACTTCAGCCCGGCCTCGGTCGAGCGCACACTGTCGCGCCGCATCGCCGCCACCACATAGAGCGCCAGCGATTGCAACTCGAGCCCCATATAAAGCGCCATGAGGTCGCCCGCCGACACCATCATCATCATCCCGACCGAGGCCAAAGCCACAAGGACCGGATACTCAAACTTCATCATGCCACGCTTGGCCATGAAGTCTTGTCCCATGACCAAAACCGCCGCCGCGCTCAGCAAAATCGTGACCTTGGCAAACCGGGCAAAACCGTCGTCATTGAACATGCCGCCAAAGGCCGTTCTGGTCCCCGTTCCGGTCATCCCGATCCAGATACCAAGCACCGCCATCAACGCCGCCGTCGCCCAGATCAGCGGCGCGGCAAGCTTGTCCTTGCCAGTATAGACCGCCAGCAAAAGAGCGCCCATCGCATAAAGCGAAAGAACAATCTCGGGCAGGATAATGTTCAGATCAGCCTGGATCATCTCTCAAACTCCGTCAGTGCGAGGCCGCGGCGACTTTGGAGGATGCACCTGCATCCGCCAGCGCGGTTTCATAATTGCCAATCAACGCCTCGACCGAGGGGCTGATGATGTCTGTCACAAGCGCGGGATAGACCCCCAACAGCAACGTCATGGCGACAAGCGGCGCAAAGATCGCCTTCTCGCGCCCATTCATGTCTTTGATGGTTTTCAGGCTCTCTTTGATCAGATCGCCAAACACCACCCGACGATAGAGCCACAGCGCATAGGCCGCCGACAGGATCACGCCCGATGTCGCCACCGCCGCCGCCCAGGTGTTGACCTGGAAAATCCCCATCAACACAAGGAATTCACCAATGAACCCCGATGTGCCGGGCAAGCCGACGTTCGCCATGGTGAAGAACATGAAGATCAGCGCATAGGCCGGCATCCGGTTCACCAACCCGCCATAGGCATCAATCTCGCGGGTGTGCATCCGGTCATAGATCACACCAACACAGAGGAACAACGCCCCCGAGATAAACCCGTGGCTCAGCATCTGAAAGATCGCCCCGTCGATGCCCTGCTGGTTGGCCGCGAAAATCCCCATGGTGACATAGCCCATATGCGCAACCGAGGAGTAAGCGATCAGCTTTTTCATATCCTCCTGCACCAGCGCCACAAGCGACGTGTAAACAATCGCAATCGCGCTCATCCAGAACACCAGCGGTGCCAGAAGATCAGAGGCCACCGGAAACATCGGCAGACTAAAGCGCAGGAAGCCATAGCCGCCCATTTTGAGCAGGATCGCCGCCAGCACAACCGACCCTGCGGTCGGCGCCTGAACGTGCGCATCCGGCAGCCAAGTATGCACGGGCCACATCGGCATCTTCACCGCGAAGGAGGCAAAGAACGCCAGCCACAAAAGCGTCTGCATCCCGCCCACGATTTGGAAGCCAAACAGGTTAAAGCTCTCCGAGCCAAACTGATGCGTCAAAAGCTGCACCATATCTGTCGTGCCCGCGTCCGCGAACATGCCCACCATCGCCACCAGCATCAGCACCGATCCGAGGAAGGTATAGAGGAAGAACTTGAAGCTCGCGTAGATCCGCTCTTTGCCGCCCCAGATCCCGATAATCAGGAACATCGGGATAAGTCCGGCCTCAAAGAACAGGTAGAACAGCACCAGATCAAGCGCCATGAACACGCCAAGCATCAGCGTTTCCAGCACGAGGAAGGCAATCATGTATTCCTTCACGCGGCTTTTCACGCCCCAGCTGGCCCAAATGGTCAGCGGCATCATGAATGTGGTCAACATCACAAACAGAACGCTGATCCCATCAACGCCCATTTTGTATTTCATGCCCAACAGCCAGTCGCGCTCTTCGACCATCTGAAAGCCGGTATCGGCCGGATCGAACTGCGCCAGAATGAACAGCGACACGAGAAAGGTCAGCCCCGTCGCCAACAACGCCACCCACTTGGCATTGCTCTGCGCGGCCTCGTCCTCGCCGCGCAAGAACACACCCAAGATCAGCGCGGCAAGCGCCGGGATAAAGGTGACAATGGAAAGAAGATTGTCCATCAGTGGGCTCCCCCGGAAAGAACCATCCACGTGATCAGGACAACAACCCCGATCACCATGGCGAAGGCATAGGTAAAGATATAGCCAGACTGCGCCCGGCCCGCGAGCCGCGTAAACCACGGCACGACGCCCATGGCCACCCCGTTGATCGTCCCGTCAATCACATTGCCATCGCCACGCTTCCAAAAGAAACGGCCAATCGCCTTTGCCGGGCGGATAAAGATAAAGTCGTAAATCTCGTCGAAATACCACTTGTTGAGCAGGAAGAGGTAAAGCGGACGCTGGCTTTCCGCCAGCTTCGCCGGGATCGCCGGATTGACGATATAAAACCAAAAGGCCGTGGCGAACCCAATCAACATCGCAATGAACGGGCTGACCTTGACCCATGTCGGCGCGTGGTGCGCCTCGTCCATGACGTGGTTGTCAGGCGCCATAAAGATCGCCCCTTCCGGTGCCACACCGCCAGCAACCGGCGCATGTCCGGCATCCGCCGTCTGCACAGGTTTTGCATCTCCATGACCCTCCGCAGCCGGAGCAGCAGCACCATGCCCGTCCCCCGCGCCAGCGTCGCCGTGGCCAGCCGCTTCACCATGTCCAGCACCGGCTTCCGCGTGATGCGCCGGAATGCCAAAGAATTTGTTCACCTGGTCATGATCACCAAAGAACGAGCCATACCACAGCATCCCAGAGAACACCGCGCCAAGCGCCAGAACCCCAAGCGGCACCAGCATAACCTTCGGACTTTCATGGGCGTGATCGTGGGTATGTTTGTCGCCCCGCGCCTTGCCATAAAACGTCATGAACATAAGCCGCCAGCTATAGAAACTGGTGAACAAAGCCGCCACAACCAGCGCCCAGAAAGCAAAGCCGCCCTGCGTGCCCGCCCATGCGCTTTCGATCACCGCGTCTTTCGATAGGAACCCGGCAAACCCGAAATGCGTCAACGGAATACCAACCCCGGTGATCGCCAACGTGCCAATCATCATCGCCCAAAAGGTATAGGGGATCTTTTTGCGCAGGTTGCCATAGTTGCGCATGTCCTGCTCGTGGTGCATCGCATGGATCACCGAACCCGCCCCAAGGAACAGCATCGCCTTGAAGAACGCATGGGTAAACAGGTGGAACATTGCCACGCTGTAAACGCCCACACCCGCGGCCACGAACATATAGCCCAGCTGCGAACAGGTCGAATAGGCGATCACGCGCTTGATGTCGTTCTGAACCAACCCCACGGTCGCGGCGAAAAACGCCGTCATCCCGCCGATGTAAACGATGAACATCTTGGCTTCCGGCGCATATTCAAACAACGGCGACATCCGGCAGACAAGGAAAACCCCCGCCGTCACCATGGTCGCCGCGTGGATCAGAGCCGACACAGGCGTCGGGCCTTCCATCGCGTCCGGCAACCACGTGTGCAGGAACAGCTGCGCCGATTTCCCCATCGCCCCGATGAACAACAAGAACGCCAACAGGTTCGCGGCATTCCACTCGGTCCACAGGAACGCGATCTGCGTCTCGGCCAATCCGGGTGCGGCTGCGAAAATGTCGTCCATCTTGATGCTGTCCGTCAGATAGAACAGCCCGAAGATGCCCAGAGCGAAACCGAAATCGCCCACCCGGTTGACCACAAACGCCTTGATCGCGGCGGCATTGGCGCTCGGCTTCTTGTAATAGAACCCGATCAAAAGATAGGACGCCACGCCAACCCCTTCCCAGCCAAAGAACATCTGGACAAGGTTGTCTGCGGTGACCAGCATCAGCATCGCAAAGGTGAAAAAGCTGAGATACGCAAAGAAACGCGCCTTGTAAGGCTCGCTATCGCTCCAGTTCTCGTCATGCGCCATGTAGCCCATGGAATAGAGGTGAACCAGCGCCGATACCGATGTCACAACGATCAACATGATCGCCGTCAAACGGTCCAGCCGGATCCCCCAACTGGTGTCCAGACTCCCCGACTGGATCCAACGCAACACTTCGATATGCTGCGTGGTGCCATCATGGCCCAAAAACACGATCCAGCTCAGCAAGCAGGCAAGGAACAGCACGCCGGTGGTCAACCACTGCGCCGCCACTTCCCCCATCATCCGCCAGCCGAAACCGGCAATGATCGACGCAACCAATGGTGCGAAAAGGATAATCGTTTCCATCGGTTCAGCCTTTCATCACGTTGACGTCTTCAACGTAGATCGTGCCACGGTTACGGAAAAAGACGACAAGGATCGCAAGGCCAATCGCGGCCTCAGCAGCGGCAACCGTTAGCACGAACAGCGTGAACACCTGCCCCACCAGATCGCCTGAGAAACTCGAAAAAGCGACAAGGTTGATGTTTACCGCAAGCAGCATCAATTCGATGCTCATCAACAGGATGATCACGTTCTTCCGGTTCAGGAAAAGCCCGAAAATGCCGATGACAAACAGCACCGCTGCCACCGCAAGATAATGTTCAAGTCCGATCATGTCGTCCCTCGGTTCTCATTAGGGCGCATTGCCCCGTCGTCTGTCTCTGTCGTGTTCCGGGCTTTACCCGGAACCTCATTCTCATCTTTCCGAGCACTTGCCCGGGTCGGTCTTACTTCCACGCGCCGGGAAAGAACTCCCGACAGGCGCATGTTTCTTCGGTCTCACGCAACTTGATGATGCGCACATAATTGTTCTGCCCATAAAGCGCCTTGGCGGCCTTTTCGACATCACTCAATCGAACGCGTTTTTCGCCCTGCACCTTGCTGCGCAGGAACTCGGTCGCGCTCAATTCTTGTACCACCTGAAGCCCGACACCATGCAGCGCAACCATCCGCCCGCTGCGGCAATCCGTGATCCGCATGCCGCTGAAATTGTTCAGCGCGGGAACCGGCCCCGGCGCGCCGCCAACAATGTTACCCTTGTCCAGGTTGCTATAGCGTTCGACGACCAATCCGCTCTTGTAATGCCCGAAATCCTGGGCACCCGAAATGCGCATCCCGCCTTCCACGCCGCCACACGGCGGCAGCGGCGAAAGCGCCTGCACCGGCATCGCAACCGACCCCAGTGCAATGACCGCACCAAGCGTCCCAATCATCCTACGCAGCTTCGCCCGCATCAGGACCCACTCCCCGGATTGAAAGGCACTTTGTTCCCGCGCAGTTCCGGGAAATAGACCTTACAGGTACAGGTCTCGTCCGTGTCCCTGTACCGCTTTGTCGCCACCCCTGCGCGCTTCATCGCACGTTGAAAGCTGTTCAGGCTGATCTTCTCGCCCTGCTCCAACCGTTGCAGCACGCTCATCTGCTTGTCCGTCAGGTCGTATTTGTCGCCACCCTTCGCGCGCGACAGCAAAACAAACTTGCCAGACCGGCAATCAATCAACCGCATAATGGCGTCTGTTTTCCACTTGGCCGCAGGCGTCCCCGCCCCCTCCCAAACATAAGAGGTCAGCACATGGCCATTGGACCAGCCCGCGATTTTCGCCGCATTCATGCCGCCTGAATCGCGCTCGCATGGGGGCGAAATCGACAATGCTGCCGCATTGCCCGCCGCAAGAGCAAACACACCGCTCAAGGCAAAGGATATGATGCTTTTGGCGATCAAAGACCCTGCCCCGGTTTCACGTCCTTGATCTCCATCGCATCCGCCGGATCGCGCCACATCTGGGTCAGAACGTTCTGACGCTTGACGTTGTCACGGTGCCGGATGGTCAAAACAATCGCCCCGATCATCGCCACCAACAGGATCAAACCCGCCAGCTGGAACAACAGGAAGTACTGATCATAAAGCAACAGACCCAAGGCTGCGGTGTTTTGAATATCCGTCGGGGCCACAGCGGCGCGCGCTGCTTCCGCGCTCTCGGCCACGTGCCAATCACCAAAGGCAAGGCCAAGCTGCATCAACAGCACCACACCGATCGCCAGAGCAATCGGCATATACTGCGCCATCCCGGCCTTGAGCTCGGCAAAATCCACGTCCAGCATCATCACAACGAAGAGGAACAGCACCGCCACGGCGCCCACGTAAACGATAACCAGAAGCATCGCCACGAATTCCGCCCCGACCAACACGAACAGCCCCGCCGAAGACAGGAAGGCCAGGATCAGGAACAGCACCGAATGCACCGGGTTCCGGCTCAGAACGGTAAACAGGCCGCCAACAATGGCGGAGATCGCAAACAGGTAAAAGGCCAGGCTTGCTACGGTCATGTGTCGTCACCTTCTATGTCTGCCATCACGTCCTTGGCCAACTCCATGGCCTTGGTCATGGCGGGTATACCTGCGAACATCGACATCTGCGCGATGGTCTCGGCTATTTCTTCTTTCGACGCCCCCGCCTCGATGGCGTGGCGCACGGTCATGCGCAGCGGCGTTTCCGCCTGTGCGCCCTGCATTGTCAACCCGGCCAGCGTCAGCAAAAGGCGGGTCTTCGCATCCAACCCGTCCTTGCTCAACCCCTTGCCAAAGAACATCTCCATAACGTCCTTGGGCATGGTCGGCCACATGGTCTCGAACCCCTTGGGAGAAAAACTCTCCAACGCCGGATTGAACGCCTTCGCCATCTCCTGCGCCTGCGTCATCATCAGCTCGAAAGGGGTTTTCGTGTCAGACATCTCAGCTCTCTCCACCAAGAATTTTCGAAAATTCTTGGCAAAATTCTTCGAAGAATTTTGGCGCGCGTTTCATCGGTACGGGGCATCCAGCTCAAGGTTACGGGCAATCTCGGCTTCCCAACGCTCGCCATTCGCCAACAGCTTGTCCTTGTCGTAAAACAGCTCCTCGCGGGTTTCGGTGGCGAATTCGAAATTCGGCCCCTCGACAATCGCATCCACCGGGCAGGCCTCCTGACAGAAGCCGCAATAGATGCATTTGGTCATGTCGATGTCATAGCGCGTGGTGCGGCGGCTGCCATCGTCACGCGGCTCGGCGTCAATCGTGATCGCCTGCGCCGGGCAGATCGCCTCACAGAGCTTGCACGCAATGCAGCGTTCCTCGCCATTAGGATAGCGGCGCAGCGCGTGCTCACCCCGGAAACGCGGGCTCAGCGGCCCTTTCTCGTGCGGATAGTTCAACGTCGCCTTGGGCGAGACGAAATACTTCAGCCCCAGCCAGAACGCCTTGAGAAAATCCGTCAGCAGGAAATACCCGGCCGCGCGTTTATAGTCGATATTGGCCATGCTCAGCCTCCCACTGCCCAGCGCGCGTAAACGCCCCAGAACCATTCGAATTTTGCGGCAAACGCCACGAATACCACCCAGGCAAGGCTCAGCGGCAGGAACACTTTCCACCCCAGACGCATCAGCTGGTCATAGCGATAGCGCGGCGTGATCGCCTTCACCATCGAGAAGGTGAAGAACACGAGGAACATCTTGCCCAGCATCCACAGGATACCATCGGGCAGCCCCGGAATGGGCGACAGCCAGCCGCCAAAGAACAGCAGCGTGATCATCGCCGTCATCAGCATCATCGCAACCAATTCGCCCATGAAGAACAACACGAACGGGGTCGAGCTATATTCCACCTGATAGCCCGCAACCAATTCGCTTTCCGCTTCCGGAAGGTCAAACGGCGGGCGGTTGGTTTCGGCCAGCGCCGAGATATAAAACAACACCAGCATCGGGAAGTGCGGCAACCAATACCAGCTAAAGAAGCCGTAATCGCCGCTCTGCGCCCCTACGATCGCGCCGAAATTCATCGAGCCGGTGGACAAGATCACCCCGACGATGATCAAGCCAATGCTGACCTCGTAAGAAATCATCTGCGCGGCAGAGCGAAGCGAGCCAAGGAACGGATATTTCGAGTTCGAGGCCCAGCCCCCCATGATCACGCCGTAGACCTCCAAAGAGGACACCGCAAAGACATAGAGGATCGCGACGTTGATGTCCGAAATCACCCATCCATCGTTGAACGGGATCACCGCCCAAGCGATCAGAGCCATCACAACCGAAATCAGCGGTGCAAGAAAGAACACCGCCTTGTCGGCCCCCGCAGGCACAACAATCTCTTTCACCATGTATTTGATGAAATCGGCAAAGCTCTGCGCCAGCCCGAAAATACCCACCACGTTCGGGCCGCGCCGCATCTGCACGGCGGCCCAGATCTTGCGCTCACCATACATGATAAAGGCCAGCGACACCAAAAGCGGCACCGTGACCAGCAAAATCTGCCCGACGATGACAAGCAGGATGCCTAGGTTCGTGTTTTGAAAGAAATCAGCCATCAAGTCCTCACACCATCGGTATTCCGTTTGCCGCACAGTTGGAGGCCACGACTTCTGCGTCGATGGTCTTCAATCCACGTGGCAGGCTGGGCGAAATGGTATACACCGCATCCCCCTGCACCAAGTTCTTGTCCTGCTCTACGCTTGTGCGAACATGCCGCGCAAAGCCATATCCACGGATCAACGCATATTGCGCCGCCGCACATTCTGCATAATCGCTCACATCGTCCGGCCCGGCGCTCGCGCCCATGGCCACAACAAACTGCACCAGATCCCCATCCAGCAGGCGCGTCTCGACCCCGCGATAGTCAAGATCGGCAGGCGCAAGCCGCGTCACGGCCTGCTCCCCTTGCACATTGCAACCCATCACCACCGCGCCCAGCGCGAGGGGGATATGCGGCGCGTGATGCTCACTCTGCCGCCATCTTCACGCCAGAGCGCGCCTTGGCCGAAGCAGCAAGCTCCGCCATGACTTCGCTCGCCCGTGCAATCGGGTTGCTCAGGTAAAAGTCAGCCAAGGCATTGCGGAAGGTCGCACCGGCCTTGCCCAGCTTGCCGGGTTTGATCGGCTGCCATTCGTTCTCGGCCACTTGGTCAACCTTACCCAGATGCGGTGCAACGGTGACAAGGCTCTGACGCAACTGCGCAAGGCTGTCCCAAGGCAGCGCCTCACCTGTCTCCGCGCTCAGCGCGCGCAGGATGGCCCAGTTTTCCTTGGCCTCGCCCGGCGCAAACCCGGCGCGTAGCGCCAGCTGCGGACGTCCTTCGGTGTTCACGAACAAGCCCTGCTCTTCGGTATAGGCGGCCCCCGGCAGGATCACATCGGCGCGATGCGCGCCGCGATCCCCGTGCGAACCTTGATAGATCACAAAGGCCCCCGCCTCGATCTCGATCTCGTCGGCGCCAAGGTTGTAAATCACATCCGCACCCTCGGTCGCGGCTTTCATGCCACCCTCGGTCACGGCCCCCACATCCATCGCGCCCACGCGCGCCGCGGCGCTGTGCAGGATCAACAACTTCGAGTTGGTATCCTCGGCCAGCTTCATCGCCGCCGCCAGAACCGCCTCGCCGTCGGCTTCGCGGATGGCACCCTGCCCCACGATCACCACGCTTGGTGCATCCTTGACCGCGCCGTATTCCTTGCCGGTGATGCTGTCCAGCGCGGCACGATCCGTGCCGACATGCGCATAGCTATAAGTCAAATCAACGGCTTCACCAACCAGCCCCACGTCGGCCCCATTAGCCCAAGCCTTGCGGATACGCGCGTTCAGCACCGGCGCCTCGTCGCGTGGATTGGTGCCGATCAGCTGAATGAACTTCGCACCGTCAATGTCTTCGATGCTGGCCGTGCCCACATACCCCGACCGGTTCCCGGCGGGCAGCTTTGCACCATCCGTGCGGCACTCAACATTGCCGCCCAAACCTTCGACCAGCGATTTCAGCGAATAGGCCGCCTCAACCGACACCAGATCGCCAACCAAACCGGCCAGCTTGCTCGCGCCCTTCATCTTCTCGGCCGCAACGCCCAACGCCTCGCTCCAGCTTGCTTTGCGCAGCTTGCCGCCGTCGCGAATGTATGGCGTGTCCAGCCGCTGACGGCGCAAACCGTCCCAGATGAACCGCGTCTTGTCGGAAATCCATTCCTCGTTCACGCCGTCATGGTTACGCGGCAGGATGCGCATCACTTCGCGCCCCTTGGTATCCACCCGGATGTTCGAGCCCAAAGCATCCATCACGTCAATGCTCTCGGTCTTGGTCAATTCCCACGGACGGGCCGTAAACGCATAAGGTTTGCTGGTCAGCGCGCCAACCGGGCACAGATCAATGATGTTGCCCTGCAGGTTCGAATCCAGCGTCTGGTTGAGGTACGAGGTGATCTCGGCATCCTCGCCCCGCCCAGTCTGGCCCATCTGGGTGATCCCGGCCACTTCGGTGGTGAAGCGCACACATCGCGTGCAGGAAATACAGCGCGTCATGCAGGTGCCAACCAGCGGCCCAAGATCAAGATCATCGACCGCACGCTTCGGCTCATTGAACCGCGAATGCGCGCCGCCATAGGCCATCGCCTGATCCTGCAAGTCGCATTCGCCGCCCTGATCACAGATCGGGCAATCCAGCGGGTGGTTGATAAGCAGGAACTCCATCACCCCTTCACGCGCCTTCTTCACCATCGGTGAATTGGTCTTCACGACCGGCGGCTGCCCTTCCGGGCCGGGGCGCAAATCTTTGACCTGCATAGCGCAGGAGGCCGTCGGCTTGGGCGGCCCCCCGACAACTTCCACAAGACACATCCGGCAGTTACCGGCGATCGAAAGACGTTCGTGGTAGCAGAACCTCGGCACTTCGATCCCGGCCTCTTCACAAGCCTGGATCAGAGTCATGGCACCGTCTACCTCGACCTCCTTGTCATCAATGATGATCTTGCGTGCGTCGCTCATCTCATCTCACTTTGCTTTCAACAGGGCTCCGATCTGGCTGCCCTTAGCAATCTCGGCATGGCCGAACTTGCATAGGTCAGACGGATCTTTCGGGTTAAACCCCTTGGATTTCACTAGTTTTTCACCACGCGCCCGGATACGCGCTTTTTCTTTTTCACTCTTGCGATAGGCGTTGATCTCATCGTCGGAATAGCCAAGCGAATTGGCTTTCTTCTTCAGCGAGAACAGGAAGTTCAGCCCCTTAACCTTGCGGGCATTGATCGTGCCGCACTTCTTGCTGACCTCCAGCGCCAAAGCAACCGTCAACATGCTGTCGTCAATCGCCTTCACATTGCGCAGCGGGGTTTTCGCATCGACCACGCTCACGCTGGCAAAGCTCAGGCCAAGGCCCAAAATCAGGGTGTTCACAAAACGCATGGGTTTCACTCCTCTCATGCAGCATTCAAGGCGGCTCAAACCGCCCCCATTGCTGCGAGAGATGGGTGCCCACGCGCCTGATATGCAATAACAGGACGCATCACCGCCTGTTCTGGCGGCTTTCTGCCCATTCGGGCCGGGATATGCGACCTGCGTCACCATCCTTGACAGCGCCCCCTCAGAGTCAGCTTGTCATCGGCAATCCGCGTCGCGATGTTGTCGTCATCCGGGCCAAGACCGGCGGCCCAGTCAATGTCCGACTTGCCGTAGTTCTTGATGCAATACCCATTGGCCTCATGGCGCCCGGCCTCGCGCGCGCCTTCCGCACTCTGGCTGGCACGCGACACGGTTACGATAAACTCATGTCGGTCGTCCTCGACCTTCTGCGCTTTCGCGCGGAACTGATGGCCGTCAAAGAACAAGCCTTTCTTAGGCTTGAGCCGGTCCACCGCCCCACAAGACGCAAGCAGCATCGCCGCCGCGCCAAGCCCTATGATCAACTTGCCCCGCACGTCCATCACTCCGCCGCCATCGCGCCCATACGGCCCGTTTTCTGCGCTTTGATCCGGTCTTCAATCTCCTCGCGGAAATTCTTGATCAACCCCTGGATCGGCCAGGCCGCCGCATCGCCCAACGCGCAAATCGTGTGGCCCTCGACCTGCTTGGTCACATCAAACAGCATGTCGATCTCTTCGATCTCGGCCTCGCCGCGCACCAGCCGGTCCATGACCCGCATCATCCAACCCGTGCCCTCGCGACAAGGCGTGCACTGTCCACAGCTTTCGTGCTTGTAAAACTTGGACAGCCGCCAGATCGCCTTGATGATGTCGGTCTGCTTGTCCATCACGATCACAGCAGCAGTCCCAAGGCTCGAGCCAACTTCGCGCAGCGCGTCGAAATCCATCACCGCATCGCGCATGTTCTCACCGCGCACACATGGCACCGAAGAGCCGCCGGGGATCACCGCCAACAGGTTGTCCCAACCGCCGCGAATACCGCCGCAATGCTTTTCGATCAGCTCTTCAAAGCTGATCGACATGGCATCTTCGACCACGCATGGGTTGTTCACATGGCCCGAAATCCCGAAAATCTTGGTGCCGGCGTTGTTGGGCCGACCGAAACCGGCAAACCACTCCGCGCCCCGGCGCAGGATCGTTGGCACAACGGCAATCGACTCCACATTGTTCACCGTAGTCGGACAGCCATAAAGCCCCGCGCCCGCCGGGAACGGCGGCTTCATCCGCGGCATCCCCTTCTTGCCCTCAAGGCTTTCCAACAGCGCGGTTTCCTCACCGCAAATATAGGCCCCGGCCCCGTGATGCAGATAAAGATCAAAGTCCCAACCCGACCCGGCGGCATTCGGCCCCAAAAGACCGTTGTCATACGCCTCGTCAATCGCGTTCTGAAGCGCCTCTTTCTCGCGGATATATTCGCCGCGAATATAGATGTAACAGGCATGCGCCTGCATCGCGAAGCTGGCGATCAAACAACCTTCGATCAACGTATGCGGATCGTGGCGCATGATCTCGCGGTCTTTACAGGTGCCCGGCTCGGATTCATCCGCGTTCACAACCAGATACGCCGGCCGACCGTCGCTCTCTTTCGGCATGAACGACCACTTCAAACCGGTCGGAAAGCCCGCCCCGCCGCGCCCGCGCAAGCCGCTGGCCTTCATCTCGTCGATGATCCAGTCACGGCCCTTTTGAATAAGGTTCGCCGTGCCGTCCCAATGGCCGCGCGCCTTGGCACCGGCAAGGGTGCGCTCGTGCATACCATAAAGGTTGGTAAAGATCCGGTCCTGGTCTTTCAGCATACCCGTCTCATCCTTCGTCTCGCTGGCGAGCCCGCCAGATTTGCCAAACAAGCGCGACCGCCCAGATAAACCCGGCCCCCGCGATCATTGTCGGCAAAGCGCGCAATCGCGTGCTCCACCCCATTTGTGCTCCGATAAGCTCCGCCAAGATCCAGAACACCGCCGCGCCCGCAATCAACAGCGCCGCCAAGCGCTGCTTGCGTGCCAACCGTGCTTCTGTGTCCGCGTTCATTCATCGGTCCTCAGTAAACTCCGCCCTTGCCCACACGGGTCGAAAACTCGGTCTCGCCCCCCGCGGCCAGGATCTTTGCCTGCTCAATCCAGTTGTCGCGCGTCACCCGGCCCTTGAACCCTTTCAGGTTGGCATTGACCCAAGCAATCTCGTCTGCGCTCCACCCGGCAATCTGGTCAAAGTGATAGAAGCCAAGCTCGTTACACATGATCTCAAGCTTTGGGCCGATCCCTTTGATTTCCTTCAGGTTATCGGCTTTGCCATCGCGCGGCCCGCTGAGCGCTTCGGGGCGTGTGCCCTCATTCGCGCCTTCCAAGACACCGTCCCCGTCGTAATCCGGCGTCGCCGCTACGGGCTCCGCAGTCGCAACAGGCGCGGCCACCGGTTCAGGTTCGGGCGCAGGTTCGGGCTCGACCACAGGCTCGACCACGGGCTCAGGCTCAACAACAGGCTCCGCCTTTGCCTCCGCCGCAACCGGCGTGGGCGTTGCAACGGCGTCATCTATTGCCGCCGCGGTCGCATTCTCTGCCGTCACCGCATCAATCTCGGCCTGCATCCCGGCCACGGCCTCGCCCTGATCGGCACTGCTGCCACAGACAAGGTTGTCCAACACAAGCGCCACGAACGCCGCAACCGCCAAGCCAACCAGAAGCGCGGGGAACCAGGTCACCGATTCGACGGAAAGCCAATAGGCAACCACACCCGCCACCAGCCCAATCAGCCAGCAAACGATATTGCACAAACTTACCTTTGCCTTGTCAGACATCCGTCACCCCCAAAAACAGGCTCATATGATGCGTTGCACCGCTCATATCAGCGTTACTTACCCTTCTTCTTCGAACGGGTCGAAAACTCGGTCTCGCCCCCCGCGGCCAGCGTCTTGGCCTGTTCCATCCAATTGTCGCGCGCGATCCGGCCTTTGAACCGCAACCGCGAGTCAACCCAGGCAATCTCGCCCTCGCCCCACTTAGCAATCTGATCGAAATGCCAAAACCCAAGCTCATTGAGCGTCTGTTCCAGCTTCGGACCAACGCCGCTGATCAGCTTGAGATCATCGGCACCGCCTTCACGCGCCGCGCTCAATGTTTCGGGCTTGGCCTCTTGCGCCGGTGCTGCGGTTGCCGCCCCTGTCGCTGCAGGCTTCGCTGCGGGTTTGCCTTTCGACGTGGCACGCGCCTCTTGCTTGGTCACGCCCGTGTCGTCTGCCGTCGCCTTGGCTGCGGGTTTGGGCTCTTCAACCTCCGCTTTCGCGGCTTTCGCCTTGGCGGCTGGTTTTGCCTTGGTCGTTTTGGCGGCTGGCTTCGCCTTCACCGGCTTGCCACCACGCTCTTTCGCGTCCAGCCATGGCGTGCGGATCGGCACTTCGGTGCCGTCGATCCGCTTCACCGTCTCGCCAATATCCACCGCCAATTGCACGCTGGCGTTATACTGCGTCTTGCCGCTGTCATACTCGGTCAGCGTGGTCAGCCCGCTCAGCGGTTCACTGGCATAGCGGCCATTCTGCGGGCCTGGCGTGGGCACTTTACCCTCGGCCAGCTCGTCAATCAGCTCACCCATGCGCTCGGCGCTCAGGTTCTCGTAATAATCCTTGCCGATCTGTGCCATCGGCGCATTGGTGCACGCGCCCAGACACTCGACCTCTTCCCAAGAAAATTTGCCATCCTCAGAAAGCTCATGCGGCTTCGCGGCCACCTTCTCTTTCAGCACACCGATCAAATCCTCGGCGCCGCAAATCATACAGGACGTCGTGCCGCAAATCTGGAAATGCGCAACCGTGCCAACCGGTTGCAGTTGGAACATAAAGTAGAAAGACGCCACTTCCAGCGCCCGGATATAGGCCATTCCCAACATATCCGCGACATATTCAATGGCAGGCTTCGAAAGCCAGCCCTCCTGCTCCTGCGCCCGCCACAACAGCGGAATGATCGCGCTGGCCTGACGGCCTTCGGGGTATTTGCTGATCTGCCCCTCCGCCCACGTCTTGTTCGCGGGCGTAAACGCAAAACTTTCGGGTTGTTCGATATGAAGACGCCGCAGCATCAGGCACAGCCCCCCGTCATCAGCTTCACACCCTTGTCACCGTCCAGCTTCACAGCGGTGCCACGGGCAATGTGATATTCCGTCAACTGGATCGCCTGCTCACGGGTCAAACCGGCTTGCAATTCCACGGGCTGATAATCGCTCTCATCGCGCATCACACAGCCGATCGACTGCACCGCAGTGACATAATCCGCCCGCATCTCTGGCGTGATCCCCTTCGGCGGAACGGCGAGACAACCCGCAAGGGCCGAAGAGCAAAGCGCAAAACATACAAATTTCTTCACCGGTCAATCTCCCCAAACACAACATCAAGTGATCCGATAATCGCGGCCACATCGGCCAGCTGATGCCCGGTCGTAATGTGATCCATCGACTGCAAATGCAAATAGCCCGGCGCGCGGATCTTGGCGCGATACGGCTTGTTGCTGCCATCCGCCACAAGGTAAACACCAAATTCACCCTTGGGCGCTTCCACAGCGGCATAAACCTCGCCCTCAGGCACGTGGAACCCTTCGGTATAGAGCTTGAAGTGGTGGATCAGCGCCTCCATCGAGGTCTTCATCTCACCACGCTTCGGCGGGGTCAGCTTGCCACGCGCCATCACGTCGCCCTGCCCTTCCGGCTCACGCAGCTTGGCAATCGCCTGCAACATGATGTGGGCCGATTGGCGCATCTCTTCCATCCGCATCAGGTAACGGTCATAGCAGTCGCCGTTCTTGCCGACAGGGATCTGAAACTCGAACTCGTCATAGCATTCATACGGCTGGGCGCGGCGCAAATCCCACGCCATCCCGACCGAACGCGCCATCACACCCGAATACCCATATTCCAGAACGGTCTGCTCATCGACCACGCCGATATCGACGTTGCGCATCTTAAAGATGCGGTTCTCGGTCAACAGCGTGTTGATGTCCTTCATGAATTTCGGGAAATCGACGCTGGCCCATTCCTCGATATCATCCAAAAGCTCGGGCGGCAGGTCCTGATGCACACCACCGGGCCGGAAATAGGCCGCGTGCAACCGCGCACCGCAAGCCCGCTCATAGAACACCATCAGCTTTTCGCGCTCTTCAAAGCCCCACAGCGGCGGGGTCAGCGCGCCCACGTCCATCGCCTGTGTGGTCACGTTCAAGAGGTGGTTCAAAATTCGGCCGATCTCGGAATACAAGACCCGGATCAGGCTGGCGCGGCGTGGCACAACCACCCCGGTCAGCTTCTCGATCGCCAAACACCAGGCATGTTCCTGGTTCATCGTGCCGACATAATCCAGCCGGTCGAAATACGGCAGACATTGCAAATATGTCCGGCTTTCCATCAGCTTCTCGGTGCCGCGATGAAGCAGGCCGATATGCGGGTCACACCGCTCGACAATCTCACCGTCCAGCTCAAGAACAAGCCGCAAAACCCCGTGCGCCGCAGGGTGCTGCGGGCCGAAGTTGATATTGAAATTGCGGATCTTCTGCTCGCCGGTCAGCGTGTCATCAAACCCTTTGGAGCCGTCCATCATTTGTCTGCCCCTTCACCTTTCTCGTCCCCCGGAAGGATGTATTCGGCACCCTCCCATGGCGACATGAAATCAAACTGTCGATATTCCTGAACCAGCGTAACCGGCTCATAAACCACCCGCTTTTGCGCTTCGTCGTAACGCACTTCGGTATAGCCCGTGGTCGGAAAGTCCTTGCGCAGCGGATGGCCGCGAAAGCCATAGTCGGTCAGAATCCGGCGCAAATCCGGGTGGCCGGTGAAAATGATACCGAACATGTCGAACACTTCGCGCTCAAACCAATTGGCGCTCGGATGCACGTCGATGATCGACGGCACCATCTCCTCTTCGCGAATGCTCACCCGAAGGCGGATGCGCTGGTTCTGATACATGCTGAGGAAGTGGTAAACCACGTCGTAACGCTTGGCCCGCTCCGGGTAATCCACCGCCGTCACATCGACCAGCGTCGAGAACTTGCAATTCCCGTCCGATTTCAGGAACTCAACCAGCCCGACAATATTGGACGGCGTCACATCGACGTTCAACTCGCCATAGGCCACGTCCCAGCCCAACACGCAATCGGGCCGCTTGGCCTCGATCAATGCGCCCAACTCGGTGAGTGCTTCACTCATGGTTTTGCCCTTTCCCGCGCCCGTCCCGGCGCAGCCTGATCATGCTTGCGCTTATCGCGCGATTGTCCCGGTCCGTCGGATTTTCCGTGCCAGCTGCAAAATACCGTAAACCAAGGCTTCCGCCGTCGGCGGGCAACCCGGAACATAGATATCCACCGGCACAACCCGGTCGCATCCGCGCACCACGGAATAGCTGTAATGATAATAGCCACCGCCATTGGCGCAGGATCCCATCGAGATCACATAGCGCGGCTCGGGCATCTGGTCGTAAACCTTGCGCAACGCCGGAGCCATCTTATTGGTCAGCGTGCCGGCCACGATCATCACATCAGACTGTCGCGGGCTCGCCCGCGGGGCCACACCGAACCGGTCAAGGTCATAGCGCGGCATCGACGCGTGCATCATTTCCACGGCGCAACACGCCAGCCCGAACGTCATCCAGTGGAGCGAGCCCGTCCGGGCCCAATTGATCAGATCCTCTGTCGAGGTCAGCAGAAACCCCTTGTCCTGAAGCTCTGCATTAAGTGCCTGGGTGGCTACTTCGCGGTCACTGCCCGCGGTGTTGGCTCCCGTCATGACCATTCAAGCGCCCCTTTCTTCCATTCGTAAGCAAAGCCGATGGTGAGAACGGCCAAGAACACCATCATCGACCAGAAGCCCACCATGCTGACATCCTTGAACGCCACGGCCCAAGGGAAAAGCATCGCGATTTCAAGGTCAAAGATGATGAACAGGATCGACACGAGGTAGAACCGCACATCGAATTTCATCCGCGCATCATCAAAGGCGTTAAAGCCGCACTCATAGGCGCTCACCTTCTCCGCATCCGGGTTGCGCACGGCCAAAACCACCGCCGCAAGAATGAGAACGACACCAATCGCAACCGCAACTGCAATGAAAATTAGTATGGGAAGGTATTCCCGAAGCATCCCGTCCACGATCAAGACCCCTTCCTGCGCTGTCTTACCGCGCCAAATAGCAGCGAAATCTTGCCTTTGGGTTTACTAGCGCCCCTTGGCAGGGTCAACCAACACAGAAATATATTCTGAATCGCGCAGGTGACGCTCAGAGCCCGGCAAAGAACCCCATTCAACCCCAAGAAAACAGGGGTTTTGAGCATGGCGCGCGCGGCACTGGCGCTCCGGGGCGCTTGGGGCGCACTTAAACATGCGCAAAACTTATGCCTTTCTGGGCCGGAATCGAGCACTCTCAACCCGACTCAACAGACAAATTGTCCGCAAGTTTGTCCGCGCACTGGTGAAGCCGCGCAAAGCCGCCCTGAAACAATCGACCGGGGCGGCGCAACTGCCCCACCCCGGTCTCTTTTTGCCCAAGTTCGGCGCACGGCGGCCACCATCGCCGCCGCGCCCTCTGGCCGGTTACAGCCTGTTGCCCGGCTATTGCCTGACTATTGCTCGGCTATTGCAGAGTCACCTCGGCGCGCTCCCCTGCGACCACGGTGACCTCCTGCTCAATCGCGGCCTTGTCGCTCTCATATTCGACCCGCACAAGATAGCTCCCCGCCGTCAGCGTCAGGCTCAACGCCTCGCCATATTTGCTGGACAGCTCCTTGCGTTCGCCCTGAAGGTTCTTCTTGCCAAGGATCCGGATACGATAGCCCCCCGGCGCGGTGATCGCCGCAACCCCGGCATTCAGCACCAGCTGCACATCGGTGCGCTGCCCCGCCTCCACCTTGATCGGCTGGCTCTGCACCTCGGCCTTGTCGAGCCGCGCAGTCACAATATACTCCCCAACAGGAAGCTCGATCGGTTTGCTGCCATAAGTGCCGCCAAGCTCCTTGCGCTTGCCCTTCAGATCCGCTTTCGCTGACAAGACCCGATAGCGGATACCGTTGGTCTCCACGGCCGGGCCACCCTCTGAATAAAGCGCTGTGGCCATCACCACGCCAGACCCGACAACAATATCCGTCGTCAACAGCTCACCCGCCGCCAGAACCATGTCCTTGCTGGCTTCTGCTTTGGCCAGACGCCCGGTTACCTTGATATTACCTGCAGGTACGTAAAACCGTGCCTTGCCATAGGCGCCATTTTCAAACTTGCCGTTAAACACCTTGATCCGGATGGCTTTTTCAACCTCCCCATCGGGGGTGCGCTTGGGCGTGATCTCGACGATCCCCGCGTTCAGAACCACCTCGACGGGCGTTTGCTCCGTCTCGCTCAACGTGATCTCGCGCTGCATCTCGATCTTCTCCAGCCGCGTGATCAACAGGTATTTCCCGGCCGGAACCGAGGCTTGGAACTCCACGGCGTATTTGCTGGCAGCGGGTTTGTTGATGACTTTGCCATTCTCGTCAATCGGGCGCAGAATCCAGCGGACCGACTTGTCGTCCAACACCGGCCCCCCTTCGCTCAGCGATGCGGTGCCGACGATGTTGAACTCCGGCTTGGCCGGCTCCGGCGGGGTCACTGGCGCGGGTGCCGGGGTCGGCACAACGGCTGGGGCGGGCACGGCCTCTACAACAACCGTCTGTTCCAAGGCCTTGCCAAGCGTATCGGCGCTCGACGCCTCAATATACTGACCGCCCGTGGCTTTCGCCAGACACGACACCTGCGCGCCCTCTTCCTTGGACAGGCCAAAGCCCACCACATGCGCGGTGAAATCCACGCCCGCCGCTTCCAGCTCTCGGCCCAGCGCGCAAGGGTCCATGTCACAGGTCTCAAGCCCGTCAGTCACCAAAATCACGGTCGCCTTGTCTTCGGTAAACCGCAGCGCCTCGGCCGCCATTTTCACCGCTGCACTCAACGGGGTCTTGCCCTTGGGGCTGATGCCCTTGGCGAAATTGGCAATCGCGCCGCCCGTGCCTTTGCCCGCCTTCACGGCCAGCTCGATATCTTTGCAATCGCCCTTGCGCCGGTGGCCGTAAACGATCAGGCCCAGCTCATTGCCTTCCGGCACCGCGCCCAGCACATCGCCCAGCGTGTCGCGCGCGATCTCGATCTTGGCCTTGCCGTCAATCTGCCCCCACATAGAGCCCGACGCGTCCAGAACGATCATCGCCCGCTCCTGCGAACTCACCGGCGAAATCGCCGCCATCATCATCGCCGCGCACCAAATAAAAAGCCGCATCTCGGCCTCCTCTCCTTAAATCAATCGTTTTCAATCACTCAAAGTCTACCACCCGTTGATCCAAAGACCATCTGGTGGAAAACCCTACTTTAACCTGCGTTGATGGGTGCACCAAAAAGAACCAAGGCGCAATCCACATCCGCCACCCGAAACGCCTCCTGCCCATAGGGCCGATCAACCGGAGCGCGCCGCCGAACCTAGCGGCCCCGGCTTTCGTGCCAAACCGCCTTCACACCACCCAAGGCGCCTTGCGTTTCTCGAAGAACGCGGCAATGCCGGCCTTGGCTTCGTCGCCTTCCCATGTCTCAACCAGCCGGTTGATGGTCTCGTCCACAATCTCGGGCGTGATCGACGGTCCCAACATCCGCGCCAGCCGCTTGCTCTCGGCCACGGCCCCCGGTGCAGCGCTCAGGTATGGCACCACCTCGGCCTCAACCGCCGCGTCCAACTCCGCCTCGCGCACCACCCGCGCCAACAGGTTCAATTCGCGCGCCTCCTCGGCCCCGAACAAACGCGCCGACATAAACACGCGCCGCGCCTTGTCCTCTCCCATCCGCGCCAGAACATAGGGCGAAATCGTCGCCGGGATCAGCCCCAGCTTGACCTCGGTCAGACCAAACTTGGCGCTGTCCACCCCGATCGCCACATCCGCCACCGACATCATGCCGATACCGCCGCCAAAGGCATTGCCCTGCACCCGCGCAATCAGCGGCTTTGGCAGGGTGTTCAGCGCATAAAGCGCCATCGCCAGCTTGCGCGCTTCGGCATGGCGCTCGCTCGCGCTCGCGGCCATCTGATCCTGCATCCAGCGCAAATCCCCCCGCACAAAAGCTTTTGCCCCGCGCGGCCAGCACAACAACCCGCACCGCCGCGTCGTCGCTCAGCGCCTTCACCGCTTTGGGCAACTCCTCGATCATCGCGCCCGACATGGCATTGTGCTTTTCGGCCCGGTCCAGCCAAAGCGTGGCCACACCGCGCGCGTCCACCTCAATACTTAGCGTTTCATACATCACCCAACTCCTTGTTCGCTTCATCCAGCCAATCGGCATAAAGCCAGTTCATTCTGTCCATAAACCACAGCTTCGGCAGCATCGACGCCACGACCCCGCCAATCACCCCTTGCAGATCAAGCCGCCATAGCGCCCAGATCATCCAGACCAACCCCGGCACGGCGGCCATGCCCAACCCCATGGCCCAAGCCCGGTGATGCGCTGGCACCTCGCCGCGCCTGCCAAGGAACACCTGCTCCCCCATCACCCCGCGTGAGGCCCAATTGTCCAAATCACGCGGCGGCGCGAAAAAACGCGGGTTAAGCCAAACCCAAAGCAAAACCACAACCACCGGGAGCAAAGCCCAAACCCCGATCCAAACCCGCGACCAAACAGCCAGCGCCAGCGCAGGCAGGATCACCATACGCGAGTAAACCGAAAGCGGGTTGGCATGGCGCTGCCACACTCGGGCATCCATCCCCATCACCCGCTCAATCGGCGTTTTGCCGGTTTTCATGCGTCGCCTTGCCCGCGCATCGCCTGCGCCATGACCGCCGCCTCGGCCAGAATGCTCCGGTCCAATCCGGTCTCATAGCCCAAGGCGCTCAAATGATCATGCACCGCCTCTGTTGCGACATTCCCGGCAGCACCCGGCGCATAAGGGCAGCCGCCCAAACCGCCAACGGCGGCATCAAACACCCGCAGTCCACGCGCCAGAGAGGCCTCGATATTGGCCAAGGCCCGCCCGGCGGTGTCGTGGTAATGCCCGGCCAGCTTACCCGCCGGCACCACCTCCAACACCGCGGCCAACATGGCATCTATTGTCTCCGGCCTGCCCTGCCCGATCGTGTCGCCCAGCGAAATCTCGTAAACGCCCCGCGCCCAGAGGATCTCGGCCACCCGCGCCACATCTGCCGGCGCAGTCGGCCCGTCATACGGGCAATCCGTCACACAAGAGATATAACCCCGCACCGGCAACCCAATCTCGCGCGCCGCTGCCAAGACCGGATCAAACCGCGCGATGCTCTCTTCTATGGTGGCGTTGATATTAGCCTTGGAAAACCCTTCCGATGCCGAGCCGAAAATCGCGATCTCATCCGCCTTGGCCGCGACCGCGCCCTCAAACCCGCGCATGTTCGGCGTCAACGCGGCATAGCTCACCCCGTCGCTCCGTTTGATCCCCGCCAGAACCTCTGCGCTGTCGGCCATCTGCGGCACCCACTTCGGGCTGACAAAACTCGCCACTTCAATGCGCGAAAACCCGGCGCGGCTCAACAAATCCACCAACGCAATCTTCTCCTGCGTCGGGATCTGACGCTTTTCATTCTGAAGACCGTCTCTCGGCCCCATCTCGAAAATCTCTACCCGCTCTGGCATGGCCGCTTCCCCCATTTCATCTTACCAAAAATACTCAAAAGCACCGGCGCGAGCTTACGCCTCTGGCACGTCGTAAAACTCACGGTCGTAAAACGCCTGCAGCCCTTCCGCCTTCAGCGCTCGCTGATAGGCCGGTCGCGCCTCAATGCGCTCTTGATATCTCTCCAGATTGGGAAACCGGTCAAAACGCACATAATGGCGCGCACTTTCCAGCGTGAAGCCCATCATCATGTCCGCCGCGGAAATCCCCCGCCTGAGCATATAGTCCTGCTCCGCAAACAACCGCTCCAAAGGTTTCAACGTAATCGCCAACCGCTTGACCTCGATCCCGATCACCGTGGGTGAGCGCATCTCGGGCTTGGGCAAAAACACCTGTTGCAGGTTGAGGTTCTGGATAAGCGTGCCCACGGTCTCGGCATAGTGCAACCATACCAGAAACTGCGCCCGCTCCTCTTCGCCCACGCCCGGTGCAAACCCGTGCTCGGGGCGGGTCTCGCAGAGATATTGCACGATCGCCCCGCTCTCAAACAAAACCTGCCCGTCAATTTCAAGAACCGGAACCCGCCCGGCCGGTGAAATCGCCTGAAACTCCGGGCTGCGCAAATCGCCACTGCGGATGTCATATGACAAAATGTCCGGCTCAAGGCCCATTTCGTACAGCACCCACAAGACCCGGAACGACCGGCTTCCTGCGACACTGTGCAGACGGATTGGCGTTTCAGTCATGGGGTATCCTTTCATTTCAGGTTTTGCGCCGCGCGTTGCGCGTCGCGAGGGGGCGCCTCACTTCGTTCGGCGCCATATGCGGCAAGGGGCGCGCAACAATTGTCATCGTTGTCCATCTGGCGACGCCGTGCAATTGGGTATTTTTACCATTAAAGAGACGCCTCGGCGTCGCGGCTTCCTTCTTGGGTCAAATACTCATTTTTACCTCTGCCCCGCTCAACCCGCCTTGAGCTGACCCGCAGTTTGCAATCACCAATGGCCCCCGCAAGGCGACAGGGTCTGTTTTCTTACAGAAAACTGACCCGGGGTGGGCGGGTGGGTCGGCTTGCGGGGGCCATTGAGCGGGATCACGCAGCGTCGGCGGCCTCCTCTTCCAACCGGATCAATGCGGCACCGGCTTCGACCTGCGCGCCGGCGGTGCAAAGCACATCGGCCACCACCCCGTCGCGCGCAGCCAACAAGGCGTGTTCCATTTTCATGGCCTCCAAAATAGCGAGCCGGTCGCCCGCCGACACCTTCTGCCCGGCGCTTGCAAAGACCGCTTTGACCAGCCCCGGCATTGGCGCTTCGATCAGGTTGCCATCGCCCCCCGCGCCGCTCGCCCGTTCAAGCGGATCGACAAGCCTGACAGCGATGCCATAGCCCGAGAAAATCGTGATCTCGTCACCGGCCAGAGCCCAGGCCGCCACCGGCGTGCCGTTGATCCGCCAACCATCATTCCAGCTGGCTGTCACCTCCGCCTCCCCGACCCGGATCACCACCTGCGTCGCCGTTTCGCTTTTCAGCCGGACCTCTTCGATCTCGCCCGCAACCTCAAGCCAGACGCTGCGCCATTCCGCCTGCCAAAGCGCGAAGCCCTGATCCCACCGCGGCGCCTGCAACAGCCCCGCCGCCGCCATCGCCGCCTGGGCCACCACCTCGGCACTGGCCAGTGGCGCAACCACGAGCATATCAAGGTCGCGGGCGATCAGCCCGGTATCAACCTCGCCCGCGGCAAAGCCCGCATGATCGCAAAGCGCACCCAGAAAGCCGAGGTTGGTCACCGTTCCGCCAACCTCGGTCTCGCGCAGCGCCTGCGCCATCTGCTTCAGCGCGACCTCACGCGTTGGCCCGTGGGTGATCAGCTTGGCAATCATCGGATCATAAAACGGCGAAATCGTATCGCCCGCCCGCACGCCGCTGTCCGCCCGCGCGGCGGGTGCAAATTTCAGATGGGTCAGCGTCCCGGTCGCGGGCAGAAACCCCTTTGGCACATCCTCGGCGTAAAGGCGGCTCTCAAACGCGTGCCCGGTGATGCTCAGCTCCTCCTGACGCATCGGCAGGGCCTCACCGCTGGCCACCCGCAACTGCCATTCGACCAAATCGACACCGGTGATCGCCTCGGTCACCGGATGCTCGACCTGCAAGCGCGTGTTCATCTCCATGAACCAGAACCCATCCGGGCGCAGCCCGTCAGAGCCGTCAACGATGAATTCGACCGTGCCCGCCCCCTTGTATCCGATCGCCTCGGCGGCGCGCACGGCGGCGTGCCCCATGGCGGCGCGCATCTCGTCGGTCATACCGGGCGCCGGGGCTTCCTCGATCACCTTCTGGTGGCGGCGCTGCAGCGAACAATCGCGCTCAAACAGATGCACCGCCGATGCGCCATCGCCAAACACCTGCACCTCGATGTGGCGCGGCTGGGTGACGAATTTCTCGATCAACACATCCTCGTTGCCAAAGGCCGTGCGCGCCTCGCTCCGGGCCGAGTCGAGCGCATCGCCAAACGCATCTGCCGCCTCGACCAAACGCATCCCCTTGCCGCCGCCGCCAGCAACCGCCTTGATCAGCACCGGATAGCCGATCTCGCCAGCCTCACGCGCCAATACCGCCGGCCCTGATCCTTGCCGTGATAGCCCGGCACAACCGGCACCCCGGCCTCCTCCATCAAGACCTTGGCCGCGTCCTTCAAACCCATCGCGTTGATCGCCCGCGCCGATGGCCCGATAAAGACCAGCCCCGCCGCCTCGACCGCCTCAACAAAACCGGGGTTTTCGGACAGGAAACCATAACCGGGATGGATCGCCTGCGCGCCTGTTTTCAGCGCCGCCTCGATAATCACATCCCCGCGCAGATAGCTCTCCGCCGGGGCGCTCGCCCCGATGTGAACCGACTCATCGGCGGCGGCCACATGGGCCGCGCCCGCATCGGCGTCGGAGTATACCGCCACCACTTTCACCCCCAGCGCCCGTGCGGACTTTGCCACACGACAGGCGATCTCACCCCGGTTGGCTATCAGGATCTTGTCAAACATCTCGGCTCTCCTTCGCATTCGTCCCAAGACACGGCTTGCGCCCGTCATCTGTTAATTTCTCGCCAAAGTGCTGGCCACAACGCCGCCCCAAACCCGGCGCCACATCGCACCCGCCAAAGCGCGCAACCGCGATCACACTGTTCATCCCGCCTCCTCCAGCGCAGAGCGCAGCGCCGTCTCGCTGGTCGCATCAAACGCCACCAGCACAACGCGCTCCGGCGCATCCTTCAACGCCCGCACCGCAATCCGCGCTGCGGCATCGCTGGGATAGCCATACACCCCGGTGGAAATCGCCGGAAAGGCAAGGCTCTCCAAGCCCTCCTGCCGCGCCACCTGCAAACACGCGCGATAGCATGACGCCAACAAATCCGCCTCGCCCTGCGTCCCGCCGCGCCAAACCGGCCCGACGGTGTGGATCACCCGGCGCGCGGGCAACCCATAGGCCGCCGTCACCTTGGCCTCACCAACTTCACACCCGCCAAGCCCGCGACACTCCGCCAATAACTCCGGCCCCGCCGCGCGATGGATCGCGCCGTCCACGCCACCACCGCCAAGCAATGTGGAGTTGGCCGCATTCACAATCGCATCCACGGCAAGCGTGGTTATGTCTCCGCGCCAAACCTCGATCACCGCAGACCACCCCGTGCTCTTACTCGACACACATACCCAAAGTCCCGACACGCGCCAAAGCCACGACCATTGGCCCCCTGCCCCCCGGCGCGGCGGGGTGGGTGGGCGGGCGCCGTGCCGGGGGGCAGGCCACAACCGTTCATCCGGCCTCCTCGAGGACAACACGCCATCACGCCGCCTCCAACTTGTGACACCAATCAATCCGTGTGCCGGCGGAATACGCCACTGCATAATCTTCGCGGATCATAGTCTCGGCCACATCCACGCCGCCAACGCTCAACCGGATCAGCGAGCGACCGTATTTATCGGTCCCGTGGCGCGTAAACGCCACGCCACCTTTGGCGATCAAGGCGCGCAGCCGCTCGGTTGCATCTTTGCCCGCCACGGCCTCGGCCTCGCAGCGGGCATTGCGGGTTTCGGGCGTATCAAACCCGACAAGCCGCGCCCGCTCTTCCCGCCCGTCACAGCTCAGCGCGACGGTATCACCGTCGTAAACATAGCTCACAACGCAGCCGACCTCTGCCGTGGGGCCCGGTTGCTCTTCCATCCGCACAACAAACAGCCACGCCGCCACGCTCGCCCCCGTTAGCAACAGCGCCCGCCCGATGGTCTTCATACCCGCCCGCATCATCTCTGCATCACCACCGCTTCACCGCTGCCACCGGCGCAACGCCTGACGCGCCTCTTGCATCACACCCGCCACAATCTCCCCGGCCGGGCGCACCGAACCGATCATGCCGATGCCCTCCCCCACAATCGCCGGCGCACCCGTGGCATCCCCGGCGGCAAGCGCCTCGGCATAGGCCGCTCGCGCCGCATCATCGCGCAGCCCCTCGCTGTCCCCTTCCCAACGCTCCACCCATGCGTTGCGCAGCGTGCGAATGTTGAACCCGCCGGGCCAGTCATAGCCGCGTGCAATATCGGGCAATGAGGTGCGCACCGTGGCATCCCCATCCGCGCCCATCGCCGCGCTGTGGAACCCTTCGGCCACCTGCGCCTCGCGTGCGGCCCAAAACCGCGTGCCCATCACCACGCCATCCGCGCCCAACATCAATGCCGCCGCCAATCCGCGCCCGTCAGCAATCCCGCCCGCCGCCAGAACCAGCGCCCGGTCGGCACAAGCATCCACCACTTCCGGGACAAGGCTCATCGTGCCGCGCGTGGCCCCATGGCCGCCCGCTTCCGCGCCTTGCGCCACGATCACATCCGCCCCCGCCGCCACAGCCTCGCGCGCCATGGCCAGCGTCTGAACCTGCGCAATCACCGGCACACCGGCCGCGCGGATCGTCGCGGCATAAGGCGCGATATCGCCAAACGATAGAAACACCGCCGCCGGGTCACGCGCCAGCATCGCCTCCAGCACGCCCTCGCGCCCCGCCAGCCGCCAGGTGATAAGCCCCGCCCCAACCCGCGTGTTTCCCGCCGCTGTAAACTCCTGTTCCAGCCACGCCGCGTCGCCATATCCGCCGCCAATCAACCCCAGCCCCCCGGCCCGGCTCACCGCCGCCGCCAGCTTGCCCCCGGCGGCAAAAGCCATCGGCGCGCTGACGATCGGCGCTTCCAGCCCGAACCGCTCGGTCAGGCGGGTGTTGATCGGGTCATATCCGCTCATTCGCCCATCCCCCACTTCGCCCGCTCGGCCCAATCAGGATGCCAGCGTGACAAGGGCGGGCGGTTCTCGGTCACATCGCCCGCGCCCCATTGAATACGGGCGCGGTCCATGTCTTCGCTGACCTCGCCATCCGGGCAGATGACATAGAAATCCCCCCGCTCCAGCGCCGCCATAAGATGCGCCACCACCTGCGTGGGCAACCACGCGCCCGGCTTATGCTCGGCCCGCCCCGTGGTGGTCCAACCCGGCACCAGAAGATGCACGCTCACCGCGCCGCCTTTGCTGCGCAACTCATGTTCCAAACTTTCGGAATAACTCTTCACCGCCGCCTTAGTCAGGTTGTAAACCGGATGCCCCGGCGGGTTGGTGATCCCCTGTTTCGAGCCAAGGTTGACGATCATCGCCTCGCCCATCTCCGGCAAAAATGCCCTGACCCCGTTGATCACGCCAAACAGGTTTACATCCACCGCCTGCCGCCATTCTTCCAACGGCGCATCAAACCCGCGACCGGCCCGCGTCACGGCGTTGTTCACCAACAGGCTCACCGGCCCGACCTCTTCTGCCAAAGCGCGCAGAGCCGCCGCATCGGACACATCACAGACCACCGTGCGCACATCTCCGCCAGCGTGCGCCTCGGCCTCCCCGGCGCATTCTGCCAGCGCCGCCGCATCCACATCAACCGCAACAACCCGCATCCCGCGCGCCGCCAACTCGCCCACCAATGCCCGCCCGATGCCCAGCGCCGCTCCGGTCACAACCGCAACGCGGCCCGGCGCAATCACCCGTTCAAACCGTTCCGCCTGCTCAGACATCGCTCTCTCCTCCACCGTAACCTGCGACCATGCGCTTGATCAGCCCCGCGTCATCAAGCTCGTTTGCATCCGCCACACGCATCCCGTTTTCCCGCCGATACAGCACGATCACCGCGTTCACGCCCAGCCGCACTTCCTCAAACGCGAACCGCAGGTCCGGATTGGCCATACCACGGGCAAAATACGCGCGAACCTCGCCCTTGCCGCGCAACCAGCCATCGGTGCGACCAAACCGTTCGACCACCAAGGGCGAGCATAGCTCAACACCCTCGGCGTAATGCGCCATCACCGCGTCAAGATCGCGCGCGTTCCACGCGGCGCACCAATCGCGCGCGCGGGTTTCGGCTTCTGTCCGCGACATCTCCACCGCCACTACATCCGGAACACGCCAAACCGCGTTTCCTCAATCGGGGCGTTCAACGCCGCCCGCAGGCTCAGCGCCAGAACCTCACGCGTTTTGCGCGGATCAACCACCCCATCATCCCAAAGCCGCGCCGAGGCATAAAGCGGATGCGCCTGCTCCTCGAACATCTCAATGGTCGGGCGCTTGAATTCGGCCTCCTCCTCGGCGCTCCACTCTTCGCCCGCCCGCTCAATCGCGTCGCGTTTGACTGTGGCCAAAACGCCCGCCGCCTGCTCGCCCCCCATCACGCTGATCCGGCTGTTGGGCCAACTCCACAAGAACCGCGGGCTATAGGCCCGCCCGGACATGCCGTAATTGCCCGCCCCGAACGAGCCGCCAACCAGAATGGTCACCTTCGGCACCTTGGTCGTCGCCACTGCGGTGACCAACTTGGCCCCGTGGCGCGCAATGCCCTCGTTCTCATACTTGCGGCCCACCATAAAGCCGGTGATGTTTTGCAGGAAAACCAACGGAATTTTGCGCTGCGAACACAGCTCGACAAAATGCGCACCCTTCACGGCGCTCTCGCTGAACAGCACACCGTTGTTGGCAATAATCCCCACTGGCATACCCTTCACATGCGCAAAGCCACAGACCAGGGTCTCGCCGAACCGCGCCTTGAACTCGTCAAACCGGCTGCCATCGACCACCCGCGCGATCACCTCGCGGATGTCATAGGGCGTGCGCAAATCTCCCGGCACCACGCCCAATATCTCCGCCGGGTCATAGGCCGGCTCATCCCAGCTTTCGCTTTGTGGGGTGTGGGCGCTGCTCGCCCCGCCCAATGAGCCAACAGCCCGCCGCGCCAACGCCAGCGCATGCGCGTCATCCTCGGCCAGATAATCCGCCACGCCGGACAGGCGCGTGTGCACATCGCCACCGCCCAAATCCTCAGCCGACACAACCTCGCCTGTTGCCGCCTTCACCAACGGCGGACCAGCAAGGAAAATCGTCCCCTGCTCCTTGACGATAATCGACACATCCGACATCGCCGGCACATAAGCGCCCCCGGCGGTGCAAGAGCCCATCACCACGGCAATCTGTGGAATGCCCTTGGCGCTCATATTGGCCTGATTGTAAAAAATCCGCCCGAAATGGTCGCGGTCGGGGAACACCTCGTCCTGATTGGGAAGGTTCGCACCGCCACTGTCGACAAGGTAAATGCACGGCAAATGGTTCTGCTCGGCAATCTCCTGTGCGCGCAGGTGCTTCTTGACCGTCATGGGGTAATAGGTGCCCCCCTTAACGGTGGCGTCATTGCACACCACCATGACCTCGCGGCCCATGACCAAACCGATGCCCGCAACCATGCCCGCTGCGGGCGCGGCCCCGCCATACATGCCATGCGCTGCCGTCGCGCCGATCTCAAGAAAGGGCGAGCCCGCATCAAGCAGGTTCATCACCCGCTCGCGTGGCAACATCTTGCCCCGGCTCACATGGCGCGCGCGGCTTTTTCGCCGCCGCCCGCCGCCGCCTTCTCTGCCGCCTCGCGGATCACGCTCAACGCGTCCTCATGCGCCGCGACATTGGCCTTGAAGGCCTCTGATGTTGGCAATGCCTGTGATTGCAGTTTCATTTCTCTCGCTCCGCTTTGTCTATCGCGCGTTCCAGCGCCCGCCATTCTGTCCAGTTGATGCCCAGTCGCGCCGCGCGGCATTGCACCGGGGCCACCTCTTTGGGGCAATCGGCCTGCGTCCCCCCGGCCAACAGCTTCCTATGTGCGCTGCGCCACATCCGGTTGCGCCAGTCGCTGTTCAAATCAAACCCCTCGACCGCCGTTGCGATCCGCCGGTTCGCCGCGTCAAAATGCTGGCCCAGCGCCGCGATACAGGCCCGCTTGCCCGCTGCGTCAAGCCCATATCGGCAATATTGCAGCGCCCTTTTGACGCAGCCCACATCCATGATCTCTCCGGCTTCGGGCTGGGTCAGCTTGGCACAGCCGTCAAACCACCCTATCACGTCGATCCGCGCCGCGCCCTCCTGCGCTGCGGCCCCTGTCGCGGTCACTGGCCCAGCCCCGATCCCAGCTCCGAATCCGGCCCCGATCCCGATCATCACCACCACGGCCAAACCCCCGCGCCATGTTCCGAACACTCCGCACCGGCCCATCGTTTCAGCCCTCAGCCCAAGCCCAAAGACGCATTCAGATACAATGTTTGGCTCGCTGTCTCCTCCAGCAAACAGCTCACCCCCGCAGGCCCTGCCCCCGTGCCGCCACCCCATTCCGAGCGGGCAAAAGCGCATTTCGCATCGCGGTAAGGGATCCACGCCCGCTGCATCGCGCGCAAAGCCTCAACCCGGCTCGGCGCATAGTCTGGCTTGCCGCGGTCCATCTCCTTGGCCGCCGCCATGACCTCGCCATAGGTCTGGTTCAACTTGCGGTCCCACCATTGCGCCTCCGCATCCAGACAACCAACCATCCCGGCGGTAGAATACCCACCCTCGGTGGCCTCCATACAGGCCGCGGCCGCCTTGCCCACGCAATGCAGCATCTCCTTGCTCGGATCACTTGTCAGCCCAAGACAGCTCTCCAGCTTCGCGGTGCTGAACTGCATATCCTGCGCGGCGGCAAAACTGGCCGGCGCGCAGAAAACCAACGCGATCAACGCGTGTTTCACGCCATAAGCCCCATCAATTCGCGGCCCACCAGCATTCGGCGAATTTCGCTTGTCCCCGCGCCGATCTCCATCAGCTTGGCATCGCGGAAAATCCGCCCCACCGGGTTGTCGCTAAGATAGCCAGAGCCGCCAAACGCCTGCACCGCCTGATGCGCGACCTTCATCGCCTCTTCGCTGGCATAAAGCACACAAGCCGCCGCATCCTGTCGCGTCACCTCGCCCCGGTCGCACGCCTTGGCGACTTCGTAAACATAGGCCCGCGCCGAATTCATCGAGGTATACATGTCGGCGATCTTGCCCTGCATCAGCTGGAATTCCCCGATCGGGCGGCCAAACTGCTTGCGCTCGACCATATAGGGCATAACCTCATCAAGGCACGCCGCCATGATCCCGGTGCCGATCCCGCTCAGCACCACGCGCTCGTAATCCAGCCCCGACATCAGAACGGCAACGCCCTTGCCCTCTTCGCCAAGGATGTTCTCGAACGGCACTTCCACATCGTCAAAGATCAGCTCGGCCGTGTTCGATCCGCGCATCCCAAGCTTGTCAAAATGGTTGCTGGTCGAAAAGCCGACCATGTCCTTTTCGATCAGAAACGCGGTGATCCCCTTGGGGCCTGCGTCCATATCGGTCTTGGCATAGACCACCAGAACATCGGCATCCGGCCCGTTGGTGATCCAGTATTTGTTGCCGTTCAGCACAAAACGGTCGTTCTTCTTGTCGGCCCGCAACTGCATGCTCACCACGTCCGACCCGGCATTCGGCTCGCTCATCGCCAACGCGCCGACATGCTCACCGCTGATCAGCTTGGGCAGATATTTCATCTTCTGCTCATGGGTCGCGTTGCGCCGGATCTGGTTGACGCAAAGGTTGGAATGCGCGCCATAGCTCAGGCTGACACTGGCGCTGGCCCGCGCGATTTCCTCGACCGCGATCACATGCGCAAGATAGCTCATCTCGGCGCCGCCATATTCCTCTGGCGTGGTCACCCCCAACAGGCCCAGATCGCCAAACTCTTTCCACAGCTCGTTGGGAAATTCGTTTTTCGTGTCGATCTCTGCCGCCATCGGCTTGATCCGCTCCTGTGCCCAGCGATGCACCATCTCCTGCATCGCCATCACATCTTCGCCCAGATCGAATTTCATCGCGCCCAGGAACATGTCCGGCCCCTCCCGTTTATTGAACACTTGTTCATTTACTACGGGAAGCGTCGATTCGGATCAAGCGTTGTCATCCGGAATCGCGGCACAAGCCGGGTGGGCGCACTCCCTCGGGTGGGCGCTCGCAACATCTGTGGCTCGCAATTTATCCCGGCCAAACCCGCAAAAGCCAAACGCAATGCGCAACATTTGCGCAAGCGCCCTCCCAAGGGGGAGGGAGTGCGCTCGCCCGGCGGCCTTCGGCCTTGTTCCGGGCGCAACCCTTATTCGCAAGGGTTCAAGCCCGCAGGGCGACATGCGGCGCCTGCGCCTGCCCTCGCCCTTCAGCCCTCAGCCCTCAGCCCTCAAAAATGCGATTTCGCCTCATCCGGTTTGCCCGCGGCCAGCGCCAATACGCCGCCCGCAATGCAAAACCCGATCGGGAACATGGTGAACGCCCCAAAGCCAAAGGCGTAAAACATCAGCCCCCCGGCAATCAGCATCAACACCCCGCCCCACAACGCGCGCATCTTGGCCATCGCCCCGCCGACAAGCGCCAGCAACGGCGCAAGGAAACTCGCAACCCGGATCAACGGCACATTGCTTACCTGCTGCACCACACCGTCCAACTCGCCATGGTTCTCCACCACGACCGTATACCCATAGCTGAAAAAACCGATCACCATCGCGATCAGCCCGGCAATCACGCCCAAAATCATCGCTGCATTGCGCATCCCATGTCCTCCTGATCCTCACCCGCCCATAGGCGCGCCTTATCCAAGCAACGCCGCCTGAACCGCCTTGTCCCACCCCAGATAAAGCACCCCGTCCGCCTCGATCAAAGGCCGCTTCATCAAGCTCGGATGCCGCTCCAACAGCAAAACAGGCGCCTCTTCACGCTCGTTTTCGCTCAAATTCCGCCAAGTTGTTGAGCGCCGGTTCACCAGACTGTCACCAAATTTGTCCAACGCCCGCGCCATCACATCGCTCGGAACGCCGTCGCTGCGGACATCTCTAAACTCAACTTCGTCTAGCGATTTCAACGCCTTGCGACAGGTATCGCAAGTCTTCAACCCATACAGAACCATCCCGAACCCCTTCCATTTCGCCCCACTCCATAGCCTAGCGCAAAACCCGCTTCACCCCTGTTTTGCTTGATTTTTGCAAATCACCTGCAATCATTCACCGCATGACCCTGCGTCAACATAGGCTTGGCGCGGTGCATAAACCTGCAAGACCGACCCCGCAGGGGTCAAGACAAGACGAAGGAGAGGCGGCATGCCAAATGGCACCGTGAAGTGGTTTAACCAAACCAAAGGGTACGGGTTCATCGAACCCGAAGGCGGCGGCAATGATGTGTTTGTTCACATCTCAGCCGTGGAACGCTCAGGCCTTCAAGGCCTGAATGACGACCAGAAAGTCAGCTACGATTTGATCGAAGGCCGCGATGGCCGCGAAATGGCAGGCGACATAAAACTGCTCTGACGCCCTCGCCAAAAGGCCCGCCTAAACGGCAAAGGGCGCCCCGTAGGCGCCCAATCCAGTGCTGTGCAGATGTGTGCAGAGCCGTCTTTTTGCAGTGCAATTTTCTGCCGCACCCTGCTTTGTGCGCGCAGCGTCCTGCATCGGCGAATTTTACACCGCCTAATTTTCACAGTGCGGCTCTAGTGAAGCGCAGCACGGACGAATTCAACACATCAAAAGTGCCGTGCAAATCTATGCCACGCCCTCTATGCCACGCCCTCTATGCGACGCCCCATGTTTGTGCAGATCAAAGTGACTGCGCCGACCAAAATGACTGGCCGATCAAACTGCCCCAATCAAATGGACTGCGCCGACCAACAAGATCGGCTTACTGCCCGCCACACCCTTTCATGCCTTCGGGACAAACGGTCGACGCGACCCGCTTCACCCGCTTCGTTACCCGGCGCACCGGATGGGCATTGGCCTGCTGATACGACATCTTCTGGTTCGGAACCCCGCAACAAATCACGCCACCCGCCACAATCGGCTGCATCCCCGCCGGACAATAATTCGGCGCGCCCGCATAGCCATAAACCGGCCGGTCCGCCGCCGCTGGCACGGCCCAAAGTGCGGCCATCGCGGCCCCAATGATCAGCTTACTCTTCATCATGTTCCCCTAACTCTACTCGCCATTGACTAACTTACTGTTAACGCAAAACTTAACCAGCATTTCCCGACCGGTCAAACGTTTTGCCCCAAGATATTGTTTCCAAGCTAGCAACAGACCCCATGACTGGACTCCACGCGGTGCTTTCAATTCAGCCTACGCGCCCGCCCATGAGGCGTATCGGGCGTGCGCAGAGCAGAGCCACACTGGCTTTACCTTTGAACCGCTCACAAATCGAACCGAGCCCTGAACGTATCTTCGACGCCAACGAGAATGTCTAAACATGTCTTTCTTTGAGCCGCGGAATCGACCTCTTTGAAATTGGAAAAAGCGACGACTTTTAGCCCCTCTTTTTTTACCTCCAAAAAGCGCCGCTTCAAGGCGGCTAATGAGCCGTGCGCATCATCGCACAATTTGTGATACAACCCTAAATAGGCGTCAGTCTCTCTAGCAGCAGAGAACTTTTTTCGAATTACTGCTGCCTGAGCACCACCAGCACGCAGCTTATCAACTTCGTTTGCTGTCTCTTCTAACCAAGTGTCAAAATTTGGTGCTTTCAGAATTTCTTGAAAAAACGGATTCCGTCTTTCGCCCGTTTAAGTGTGGTCAAGTGCATCACTTGCTCTTCGAGCCGCAGGTTTTCTATCCACTGCTCATCTTTGCAAACGAGTGTGAACTTAATGTGCTGCTCCAGCGCATGCCGAAGAAGCAAATTTACTTGATTCTCAAACCCTGCCTTGCCGACCAAACAAGTCGTCCAAACACCTTCTAAGACACTAAGAAACAATAAGACGGGCGCTAAATCGTTCCAGTCCTTAGCGTTGAACCTGACCTTGCAAGCAAGCTGCGATAAATCTTGCTCAACCCGCTTTTCCAACTCAAGAAAGGAAGGCGGCTCACTCACCCCTTCAAAACCCCCTCGAACTCCCGCCATTCCCGCTTCGACATGCCGCTCGTCTCCGCCGTCACCTCTTCGCCCGCCAGCATCCGGCGCAGCGCGTCCATCATCTGGGCGCTCATCGTCACCGCGCCCATCCGGTAATCCTCGAACGCTTTGAACGCGAAGGGCACCCAATCGGCCACCACGTTGCAGATCGCATCCGCATAGACCCGGATCTCGTATTGCGCATGGGCGTCCGCACGCAGCCGCAGGAAATGCAGCAAATTGTGCAGATCGACCTTCCAATACCATTGGGTATAGATATTCGCCGGCAGGTTCATCCGCGCCAATTCCCGCGCAAGGCCAATCCCGTCCTCGTCGATCATCGACTGGTAATTGTCATAGCACCGCGCCGAATCCGCCTTCAGCATTTCCAGCACCCGGTTGGTATCCTCAGGCGAAAGCAACTCCCCCGCCCCTGATTGTTCACCACCGATTGCGCATTCATATGCGCCGGATCGGGGATATAAAACTCCCGGTCCAAAATCGAATACCGCGCGGAATACTCGTTTACATTCGCCGTCCGGTGGCGAATCCACTGCCGCGCTACGAAAACCGGCAACTTCACATGCAGCTTCACTTCGCACATCTCGAAGGGCGTCGAATGCCAATGCCGCATGAGATAGCGGATCAACCCCTCGTCATTCTGAACGCTTTTCGTGCCCTTGCCATAGCTCACCCGCGCCGCCTGACAGATCGCCGCATCGTCGCCCATATAGTCGATGACGCGCACAAACCCATGATCCAAAACGGGAATCGCCGAATAGAGGTGCTTTTCCATCCCCTCGCTCACCGCTCGCAGGGTCTGCCCCGGATTGGCGCGTTGCGCGTCGATTTCGGCCTGCTGCTCTGGCGTCACTGTTGGCGTCACTGGGGGCGTCACTGTCATATCGGTCTCTCTTACGGCATGAGTCGTTGGGAATCCGGCTTACCATATATTGAGGATACCGCACTAGAAATACCTATATCCGGTCGTGCATTGCGGCAACGCGGCGCGGCCAATTCTCCATTTGCGGGTTAATCATATTGACAACGAGCGCCCCAACCCGGATTTTGCTGCAAAAGGTCATAGAGCCGAGGGCAGTGATACCATGAAACATTCCGTCTTACTCGGCGCCAGCCTTGCGTTACTCGTCGCTTGCGGCAGCACCAACCCCTTCATGGAGGTGGGCGACGGCACTGATGCTGGCGGCGACATCGTATCAGCCAACCAGCTGCCCGAAATCGTGCGCGGCGATGTGCATCGTATTATTTACGCGCCGGGCGACGGGACAATCACGATCGAAGGTATCGCGCTCGATGAAAGCCAAATCTCGAGCATTTATACCCGCAACGCCGCCTTTGACCGCCCCGGATATCAGGCTTACGTCGCTCAGGATGACCAACTTGATCGTCAGTCCATCGCCTTCCTGCGCCAAACCGGAAATTCAGGCGCGGTGCGTGGCGGTGTTGTTGTCACCGGCGGACAGTTCAATCGCGTCATTGCCGGCAACTTCGTAGAACGTGACGGCAATTACACACCACCATCGGCCGACTTAGTTCAGGATGGCTCACCTGATACAGGTCTCGTTTCCTATGCCGGCACCTATGTCGGGCTGACCAATGGCGGACCGGAACTGCCTGTAACCGACCCCACCATTCCGACAGAGATCAGGCCAAACCAGCCCAGGGTCGTGACGGGCAATGTGTTTATCAACGCCGACTTCGCTCAAAACAGAATTAACGGTGCAATCACCGACAGGACTAGAACTTTGGCTAGCGGCGGCGGCGATCTCAGCCTCCCCTCAATCGCATTGATCGTGACAGATATTGCTGCAGACGGAACATTCGAAGGATCAGTCGAATACTCGATCAAACAAGCGCCAGGAACTCCGGGCGATTATTCGGGAGTCGTAGATTCCAGCATAGGTGACTATGGCGGCATTCTTGGCGGCCCCAATGCCGAAGGTATCGGCGGGGCAGTCGTTCTGAAGGAATATGACGGTCCGAACGATGCCCTCGGAATAAAAGGCGAACTGGAATGGGGCGCCTTCGTTCTGGATCAATGCGGAACCCCTGCCAACACGGGCGGAAATTGCACCACAGTCGACCCCCAGTGACGCCAATGTCTATCGGCGCTCGTTTAGGCTCTGCTTGCCTGCTCGCGGCACTATGGACCTCGCCGTCTGCCAAGGCTGAGCAAGCGACCAACCTCACCCTCCCCCAAGCCCGCGCCGTGGCGATCTCGGCGCTCCGCGAAGGGCGGCCGCAACTCGCCTATTCCCTCTCCAAGGCCCTGCTCAAGGCCAACCCGCGCGACGCCTCCGCCTATTTTGTGATCGCCCGCTCGCTTGAGCAAATGCGCGACCCGAAACTTGGCCGCCGCGCCGCCGGTTATGCCTTTCGCTACTCCAAAACGCCCAATGACCGGTTTCTTGCCGCGCAAATGGCTGCGCGCCTGTCCTATCAAGCCAAGCAATACAACTATGCGCAATACTGGCTGCGCCGCTCCATTGACAGCGCCCCGGATGACCGTCTACGCCAGCAAACCATCAATGATTTCAAACGTGTATCGCGTGAAAATCCGCTGCGGTTCAATATCCAGTTTTCGCTCGCCCCCTCCGATAACGTCAATTCCGGCACCGACAATGACTATTCTACCGCCGATGGGTTGATCGGCGGCGGGGTGATCTCGGATGATGGGCAACCGCTCAGCGGTGTGGTGGCCAAGGCCGGGTTAACCGGGCCCTACCGCCTGCACCTCTCCAAAACCGCCGAAACCCGCCTCACCGCGAAACTGCAAACCCGGCAGGTGTTCCTTACCTCCGAGGCGCGCGCGAAACTGCAATCCAGCCCCTTCCCGTCTGTGCAAAACAAAACCGGGCGGGATTTTTCAAGCACCACGCTGGAAATGGGCGTCGCCCACAGCTTTGTGCTCGGCCAAACCGCCGACCGGCCCCGTGGCAACGGGTTTGGCCGCGTGTCGTTCAGCCTTGGTCAGCAATGGTATGCCCAAGACCCCTATTCGCGCTACGCCAAGGTCGGGCTTGAGCGTGGCTTTACTCTCGCCCCCGGGCGCAGCCTGCGCTTTGGCGCGTTTTTCACCCGGCGCGACTATGGCGATCCGTTTCCGTCCAACCGGGTCGAACTGCGCGTCGATTACGCCCATGCCTTTGAAAACGGGGCACAATTGGGCACCGGCGTTATGCTCGCCCGCACAAGCGCCGATGGCAACAACCGCAACAATGACCTCGCCAATCTCTATGTCACCTACAGGCCGGCCAAGCGGATCGGCCCGGCCAAGGCCACCTTCACCCTTGCTGCCGTTCGCTCGGATTATCCCGGCTACCTGCTGCTCAACCCGTTTCCCACCGCCGTTCCCGGCGGGCGGCGCGACAACACGCTTTACGGAGCGGCCGCGTTTCAGTTTGACCAGTTCGAATTTGCCGGATTCTCCCCGGAATTGCTGCTCAGCACCCGCCAAACCACCTCGAACGTAAGTCGCTTTGACACCAGCGAAGTTACCCTGTCTATTGGCATCAAATCCAGCTTCTAGGCCCCGCCTTCGCGCAAGGGCCCGAACACTCAGGACGCCGGATCAACGCCAAACCAACAGGAGCGCGCATATGCATCTGAAATATCTGCACACTATGGTCCGGGTCAAAGACCTCGACAAAACCATCGCCTTTTTCGAACTGCTCGGCATGGTGAAAACCCGCCACTACGACAGCGAAGAAGGGCGTTTTTCACTCATTTTCATGGCGCCGCCGGATCAGCCTGACTGCCCGGTTGAACTCACCTATAACTGGGATGGCGACGACGAGCTGCCCTCCGACAGCCGCCATTTCGGACATCTCGCCTATGAGGTCGGCAATATCTACGACATGTGCCAACACCTTGCGGACAATGGTGTTGTCATCAACCGCCCACCGCGCGACGGGCGCATGGCGTTCATCCGCTCGCCCGACAATATCTCGATCGAACTGCTGCAAGAGGGCGACGCCCTGCCTCCGGCAGAACCTTGGGCTAGCATGGGCAATACCGGCCACTGGTAAACGCGCATCTTGCGGCGCTTGTCATGCCGCACACCCCACGCCGCGCTCCTTCGGGGCGCGGCGTGGGGTGAAAATCAACAAACCTCTAGCGCCTGATTTTGATCTGACCGATTAATCTGTCTGGCCCTGCCATTCACGGCAAACATGCACAGGATTGGCGGGCTTGCCGGAATTGGCGGGCGCCCCGGACGAATGCACATGTCGAATTGTTCAAATGGGTTGCGCCTCGCGCCGCGCACCGACTGTTCTAAGGGATTGCGCCGCGCTGCGCGCGTCAACTGTTCAAAGAGATTGCGCCGCGCTGCGCGCGTCGCTGGGGGGGGCCTCGCTCCGCTCGGCCCCATCCAAGCGGCAAAGACAGTGAGACATCACAGCCCTAAGCGCGTTCTGACAGGTTGGAAATGGGTATTTCCACCATTAAAGAAACCCAACATGCGCCTCTTTCATGGGACAAACACCCACAATCCCACCCCTGCCCCAAGCGGCGCCAGCTCACAAAGACGCACCGCTGAACAGCCGCTCAATAGATATAGCGGATCTGATCGGTCCAATACCGCTCAACCCGGCGCAAGGCCGTGGTGATATCATCCAGCCCCTCATGGCTCAGCACGCCTTTACGGATCAGCCCTTCGGCATGGCGGCCGAACAATTTACCAACCGTCTCGCAAATCTCGCGCCCGCTCGCCGTAAGCCTGACGCGCACGGACCGGCGGTCAACCTCGCATCGCTGATGGTGCATATACCCCATCTCGACCAGCTTTTTGAGATTATAGCTGACGTTGGAGCCCTGGTAATAGCCGCGCGATTTCAATTCGCCCGCCGTCACCTCGTTATCGCCGATGTTGAAGAGCAAAAGCGCCTGTACGGCGTTGATTTCCAACACCCCGACCCGCTCGAACTCATCCTTGATCACATCCAGCAAAAGCCGGTGCAATCGTTCCACCAGAGACAGCGCCTCAAGGTAGCCGGTCATGAAACCGGCCTCGGAGCCGTCGTTCAGCCCGTTGTTCAATGTGACGTCGCCTTCAGGCTCGTCCTTCATCGGCATGTGAATACTCATTCTGATCTCCGTCGATACCGCTCGGAGGACAGAAATGAGCTATAAACCCGAAAAAACGGTTAAACGCGTGACGAGATTGCCTAAAAATCGCTCTATCTCGGGGCTGCCACGCCTATCTTGCGTCGATCACGGCCTGTATCTCGCTGATCAAAGGGGCCACATGTGCCGGCGCTTTTGCCTGTCCGCTGACCCAACGATAGAGGCCCTGATCGTTCTCGTTCAACAGATCGTCATAGGCATCAAGCCCGGCCTCATCCATCCCGTCCAGCCGCGCCGCAACAAAGCGCATCAGGATCAGGTCCATCTCCTTGGTGCCGCGCCGCATCGAGCGCATCTGCATCCGTTTCAGCCGCGCTTCGCGGCTTTCTCCCGCCGGTCGATGCTCACCCAAGGCCTTGCTCCCGCAACACAGCGGCAAGGCGTTTTTCCAACCCGCCCAGACGGTTCGCCGTTTTGTTCGCCGCCACCTTCATGGCGCGAATCTCAGTCAAAAGCGCCAATGCGTCCTCGGTCAGAGGCACGCCCTCGTCCGGGGCGCTCACCCCTTCGCCCTCGCCTTCCAACAGCCAGCGCATCGACACATTCAACAGGCCCGCCAGCATCGAAAGCTTGTTGGCGCGCGGCTCGGACATGTCGTTTTCCCAACTGCGGATCGTGGTCAGCTTCACGCCCAACCGCTTGGCCAGCTCTTTTTGGGTCATCCCCGCCGCTTCACGCGCGCCGGTGATCCGGTCGCCCAGAGTGGCGCTTTCATTGTCAAACCAGCCGTCAGCGTCTTGTTCGGTCATTCCATTTGCCTCATATCTGTTGCGCTGCCCGTTCCCGCTTGAACGGCCCTTGCGGGCAACCTATGACAGGTAACAGTGAAACTCAAACAAGGCGACGACACTATGGCCTTTCTCTCCGACACGCTCGCCCGTGTAAAACCCTCTCCCACCATCGCCGTCTCCAACCTTGCTGCCGAGCTTAAGGCCGCCGGACAAGACGTGATCGGCCTCGGCGCGGGGGAACCTGATTTCGACACGCCCGACCATATCAAGGCCGCAGGCATTGCCGCGATCAATGCGGGCAAAACGAAATACACCGCCGTCGATGGCATCGCCGAGCTTAAGGCCGCGATCTGTGCCAAGTTCAAACGCGACAACGGCCTGACGTATGAGCCCGCGCAAGTCAGCGTTGGCACCGGCGGCAAGCAGATCCTCTATAATGCGCTGATGGCCACACTGAACCCCGGCGACGAGGTGGTGATCCCCGCGCCCTATTGGGTCAGCTACCCGGATATGGTCCTGCTCGCTGGCGGCACGCCGGTCACGGTTGCCGCGACGCTTGAAAACAATTTCAAACTCACAGCCGAGCAGTTGGAAAGCGCGATCACGCCGAAAACCAAGTGGTTCATCTTCAACTCGCCCTCCAACCCGACCGGTGCGGGCTATACCCGCGATGAGCTCAAGGCGCTGACTGATGTGTTGATGCGTCACCCGCATGTCTGGGTGATGACCGACGACATGTACGAGCACCTCGCCTATGACGATTTCACCTTCTGCACTCCGGCCGAAGTGGAACCGGGGCTCTATGATCGCACGCTGACCTGTAATGGCGTGTCCAAAGCCTATGCCATGACCGGCTGGCGCATCGGCTATGCCGCCGGCCCGAAAGAGCTGATCGCGGCGATGCGCAAGATCCAGTCGCAAAGCACCTCGAACCCCTCGTCTGTGTCGCAATGGGCGGCGGTCGAGGCGCTGAACGGTCCGCAGGACTTTCTCAAGGAATGGTGCGTGGTGTTCCAACGGCGGCGCGACCTTGTGCTGTCGATGCTGCGCGAGATCGACGGCATGACCTGCCCCACCCCCGAGGGCGCGTTCTATGTCTATCCGTCGATCACCGGGCTGATCGGGAAAACCTCGCCCAAGGGCGTGAAAATCACCGATGACGAGAGCTTTTCCAAAGCTCTGCTTGAAGAAAGCGGCGTTGCGGTGGTGTTCGGCGCGGCCTTTGGCCTCAGCCCGAATTTCCGGATCAGCTATGCCACTTCGGACGAGGCGCTGACGGAAGCCTGCACGCGGATCCAGAGCTTCTGTGCGTCGTTGACGTAATCAAGGCGGGCGCGCGACCCAATCGGCGCGCGCCCCCTTCCCCATCTGCCCTGTAAGCCGACCCCGTAAGCCTGCGCCTACGTCAGACGAAACCGGCGCAGCGCCTCCATCATGGCGCTGTGATGCTGGTCAAGCAGGCCGATCATCGCCTCGAAACTCTCGGCCAGAGGGAGAAGCGCCTCAGGCTCCATGATCTCCCAGAAGGCGCCGTCGCGCTGGCTGCGGATCGCCTCTTTCACCTCTTCGACCATCCCGAAATGGTATTCGTGATCAAGGAAATAGACCTTGCCGCGGCGCGCACCGCTTAGCGCCTGCACGATCAGGTTGCCACCGGCATCGACGCCGACAGGCACCACATGGGCGAGGTATTCGGGGGCAAAGAAGTTAAAGGCGCCGGGGTCTTCGGGATAGCCGATATGCGGATGGCCGGAACGAAAGCCGAAGATCGTATGGATGTCGCGCATCAGCCCGAGCTTTTCCTCATGGGCCTCTTCGTAATCCGCCAACGCGGTATAAAACGCGGTGGCGCGTGACCAGTCCGGCGCTTGCCACCAGACATAGCTCTGCCCGTTGACCCGCCGTAGATAGGCGAGGTGATCGTCGCAGAGCGGCAGCGGCAGCTGTTGCGCGAAGGCGGCGATCAGCGTCTCGTCGGCGGGAGCTGCGGCGCCGGGGCGTCCAAAAGCACCCTGTTCGGCGGAATAGACCTCGACCCAGAGCGCGGCGCGGTTTTCCGGATTGCCCTGCTCGCTCAGAATGATCTGTCGCCGTTCCAGCCTTGGCGGATCGGTGAAGGTCAGCGCGAAATCGTAAACCGCCCCCTGCCCGGGGCTGAAGGTGACGGTGCTGCCGTTGGCCTGTTTGCTGCCATCCTCGCGCAGGCAGGCGATCTCGATCGTGACGGGGCGCGGGGCCTCGCCCGCGTCCAGCTCGAGCGCGATGGCCACCCCGACATGCTGTCCGTGGTAGAGCGGCATGGGACGCCCCATCCAATGGCCCGTGAGGTGGTAGAAGCCGTCGTCTTTCTTGCGGGCCGGGCTGGCGCTTCTGAATACCGGTCTTGGCATGCTGATCCCTTTCACCTCACGCGTCACCGTAAGCAGCGTGGCGCGGCAGCGCAGAGGGTTCAAGCCTAAACGCCGCTTGAAAACCCCTGACCCGCACGGCATTGTCACGACGCGATACAGCACAGGCGAAAGCACGTCCCTCATGTCCGATCTACCAGAATATTACTTCCGCGTGCGCGAGAACGGCGCCTTTGTGTTCCGCGTCGATACAGAAAACCGCCAGCGGCGGATCGAGATGGACCAGATCGCCGTGATTAACATGCGCAACGGCGAGGTGAAGCCGCATGGCCAGCGCGCGTTGAGCGAGGCTGATGTCGAGGCGATCCGCGTCTGGATGGAAGAGCGCGCGGCAACGCTCGCCGCGCGGGATATCGACGATATCCACCGGGCGGTAGATTACCTGAACCTCACCACCCATTGGGCGCAGTCACGCGCCACCGAAGAACAGCTTGAGCATGTCACCGATGCGCTGTTGCTGGCGATGCACGACCTGCGCTCGGTTCTGGTGCGCAAGAAAGCGGATCGTCTGCTGAAAGACTAACCTTTGATCGGCTGCGCTGCGCTTCGACCAGTCTAAAGGGTTTGCGCCGCGCTTCGCGCGTCAACCGGCCTGAAGGGATTGCGCCACGCTTCGCGCGTCAACGGGTCAGAAGGAATTGCGCCGCGCTTCGCGCGTCAACAGGCCTAAAGGGTTTGCGCCGCGCTTCGCGCGTCGCCAGGGGGGCCTCGCTCCGCTCGGCCCCCCATCCAGTCGCCACCACAAGACCCCGCTTTTAATTGTTGGCGTCTGCTGCGGCGTTGGAAATGGGTATTTTTCAATGAAAAGAAACGCCGGGGCGCTTACGCCTCAGGCAGGGCACGCGCAAGGCTGACGCGCCAGAAGCGCCACATCAAAAGCGCGGCCGCCACGGCAAGGCCAATGGCCAGACCAAGCCAGATGCCAACCCCGCCATAGCCCAGCGGGAAGCCGAGCGCATAGCTTGTCGGGACGCCGATCACCCAATAGGCCAGCACCGCCATCATCATCGGCACGCGCGTGTCCATCACCCCGCGCAGCAGGCCCAGCGCCATGACCTGCGCCGCATCAACCAGCTGAAACAGCGCCGCCGCCGCCATCAGAGCCACGCCAATCGCCAGCACCGCGCCGCGTGCCGGATCGTCGGGCGCAAGGAACAACCCGACCAGCCAGCCCGGCACCGTCAGGAACAAAACGACCGACGCCAACGCCGCCAGCATCGAAACCGCCACCACTACGATGCCGCCGCGTTTAAGCCCTTCGGGATCGCGCCGCCCCAAGGCGCGCCCCGCGCGCACCGTCGCCGCGCTTGACAGCGCCAGATGCACCATGAACGTCGCCGAGGAGATTTGCAGCGCAATCCCATGCGCCGCCAATTGCGCCGTCCCGAGCCAGCCCATCATCACCGAACTTGCGGCGAACAGGCTCACCTCGGCCAACGAGGTCAAACCGATCGGCAAGCCCAAGCGCACCACGAGACCCATCGCCTCGCCGTCGATTTTCCACAGCCGCTGGAACAGGTGATGCTGCGGAACAACCCGCAGGATATAGGCCAGCAGGATCACGAGCAGCAGCACCTGAACCACGAAAGACGCCACCGCCGCGCCGCGAATGCCAAGCTCGGGCGCGCCCCAGTTGCCAAAGATCAACGCATAGTTCAGCACCGCGTTCAGCACCGCCGCCGCCACTGTGGCCCAAAGCACGACCAGCGTGTGCTCCAAGGCCGACAGGTAGGATTTAAGCACCATCCCCGCGAGGGCAAACACAATCGCAAAGCCCGCAATCTCAAGGTATTGCGCCGCAAGCTCGACCATCACCGGCGCCTGCCCCAAGGCCTCAAGCAGCGCGCGCGCGAAAATGAACGCCGGGAAACAGGCCAAGGCAAAGGCAACCGAGGCCCAAAGCCCCATGCGCGTGACCCGGCGCACGCGGGTCGCATCACCCGTCGCCTCGGCTTCGGCAACCGCTGGCATCACCGCCAGAGCAAGCCCCGAGCCAAAGATGAAGAGCACGAAAAACACCATCCCGCCAAGGACTTGCGCGGCCAGCGCCTCGACATCATACCAGCCGAGCATCACCGTATCGGTGATCGTGATCCCAAATTGCGCGAGATTGCCCCCGACGAGCGGAACGCCAAGCTTCAGCACCGCGCGCAAATGCCCGCTATATGTCATCCTCTCGCTCATGGCGAAAAGCCTTACGCCCGGTCGCAGATGGGGGCAAGAGCGGGCAGAACCGGCGCTCTGACCTTTGCCACCCCGACGCGGGGCGGCACCGTCGGATTTAGGTATTTTCTCAACAAGAGAAACACACGCGCCCGGCTTCTGTCGTGGGGACCATACGCGGTGCACTGGCCCGTGGCATCCTGCGCCCACTTGGCCGCGCGGTTGGCACATCAATCGCACCAGCACCGCTCAGAGCGCGCCAAGTGCCCCCAAGGCGAGCCGCGCTGCAACCATGGCGACAAGCGCCCCTGCCAGCATCTCGATCAGAGAGGCGGCGCGCGCGGCGCCATTGCCGCTCATGGCTTGGGCCAAGGTGCTCTCGCGCAAGGCAACGGCGGCGATGGCCACAACCACGGTCACGCTGGCCGTGCCAAGACCCATCGCCAAAGCGCCCGCGATCCCGGCTGCACCGATGCCCATCTGCCATGTCAGGATCAACAGAAAGACGGCCCCCGTGCAGGGACGTAGCGCGACCGAGCCGATCAACACCACCGCATCGCGAAGCGAGCGGACGTTCGCGGCTTCTTCCGGCGTTACGCCGTGTTTGTGGCCGCAGGTCTCGCATATGCCATTTTCATCGTGGCTGTGGGTATGGCTATGAGCATGGTGGTGATCGCCAAGATCGTGCTGGGCGTGATGAAGCGCATGGTGATCCTCGCCATGCCCCGCCTCTGTCCGCAGCTCCCGCATCCGCCACAAGCGCCGCGCACCGCGGATCAAAAGCCACAGCCCGACCAAGGCAATCGCGCCGTAGCTCACCGGCTCAAGCAAGCGATCCGCTACATCCGTCACCTGCTGGCGGCCCCAGTTGAACAGGCCAACCCCGGCATAGACCAACACAATCGCCGTGCCCGCCTGCGCCAGACTCGCCCCCAGCGCCAACAGCGACAGCCGCAGCGTTGCGACCTTGCGCCCGACGCCATAGCCGCCAATCACCAGCTTGCCGTGACCCGGCCCCGCCGCATGGAAAAACCCGTAAGCAAAGCACAGGCCCATCAACCCGCCCCAAGCCGCGCCATCACCGCCGCGCAGCCGCCGCAGCATCCCGGCCATAGCGTTCTGCACATCGCGTTGCTCGGCTGCGGCCCAAATCTCGACCCGCGTCATCCCGCCCATCGCCCAGAGCCAGACCGCCAGCGCCCCCGCCGCGACAATCGGCAGGATCAGGAGCCAACGTCGCATATCATCTCGACTTTTTCGGCAAACGCCTCGCCCACTTCGGGGAAATTGCCCTCGGGATCGGCGGGCGTCGCATACAGCGCCTCTTCCACCATCGAATAGGCCCGGTCGAGATCGGGCTTGGTCACGCTCACCTTGCAATTCGCCGGGGCCTTGACCCCTAACCCAAGGTCATAGGCGGTGTAATAGGTCTTGTCATAGGCCTGAAGCAGCCACGCATGTCGGCTCGTCGCGCCGCTCACCGGGCGGAAATGGCGGGTGGTGATCTTGCCATCCTTGAACGTCGTGCCGCGCGGATCGGGCTTGCCCAAAGACAAAATCTTGGCGCCCTGATGAATGGTCAGATCGCCGTTATACCCCTCGACCCACTGCATATCAAAGCCGGACAGCCGTTTAAGCTCGGCCTCGGTCAGCTTGCCATCGAAATCGCCGTCAAGCTCAAGATCTTCGAGCACCAGAAGCGAGTAAAACTCGTCATAGCGCCACGTCACCTCAACCCCGACAAGCGCGCCGCTGTCGTCCAGAACGGGCATCAAGCCGGTTTCGACAAACACATGCGGATGCGCCACCGCAACAGACGGCAGGCTTAACCCTGCCACCGTGGCCAACACCGATAGAAATTTTCGCGCCCTATGTCTCATACCCCAAAGATTTACCCCGCCCGTCAGCCCCCGGCAATCGCAGATATGCAAACTGCGCGGAAATGCGCGCGGCGGGGCGGCAGCGTGCCAAACGCGCCCCTCCCTCATGAGACCGCGCCCAAGCCATGCCTGCCGCCAATGACGCCGCGTCCCTCCTTGACGCCGCCGCGCGTGTCTCCAACGGTGCGGCTGCGCACAACACCCCGAGGAGACGCCGCATGAAACTCGACCAAGCCATTGAGGAACGCCGCTCTATTCGCGGGTTCAAACCCGACCCGATCCCCCGCGCCACGCTGGAAGAGATCATTGCCCTCGCCAACCGCGCGCCCTCGTCGATGAACACCCAGCCGTGGCATTTCCATGTGGTCACCGGCACACCGCTCGAAAACATCCGCGAAGGCAATTCCTCGCGGATGCTGTCGGGCATCCCACCCCAGCGTGAAATCCCCGATCACGGGGCCTATGACGGTGTCCACCGCGAGCGCCAGATCGAAATCGCCATCCAGCTGTTCGAGGCGATGGGGATCGAGCGGAACGACAAGGAAAAACGCCAGGATTGGGTGATGCGCGGCTTTCGCCAGTTCGACGCGCCGGTCTCGGTGGTGGTGACCTATGACCGCGCACTACAGGACAACGGCACGATTGCGCATTTCGACCTTGGCTCGGCCACCTACGGGCTGGTGCTGGCGGCTTGGTCGCGCGGCATCGGCGCGGTGATCAACGGCCAAGGCATCATGCAATCGCCGGTGGTGCGCGAACACGCCGGCATCCCCGACGATCAGGTCATCCTCACCTGCGTCGCGCTCGGCTATCCGGATGAAAGCTTTGCCGCCAACACCGTCAAATCACGCCGCCGCCCGGTTGAAAACGCGGCCCGCTTCGTGGGGTTTGACTGACCCGCACCGCATCGCAGAGCCTCGGGGTGGCGTCAGCCCCCCGGGGAGGCGATCCGACATAAGAAACAAGGCGCTTTATCCCCGCCAAATCTCCCCACAGCATCTATCTCGCGCTCCCCTCACCCAAACGCCAGCCCCTTCCGAGGGGCTGACGATGGCCCGGGGCCCTGCGGGCCTGTTAACCGGGCAAACATGCTCCCGCGCCCCAACTCGTCAAACCCGCGCGCGGTTTAAAGCGCCCTCCACCAAAACCACCCCATAAGAAGGGCCACCGTCAGCCCCCGGGGTGGCGATCCGACACAGGAAACATAGCGCTTTATCCCCGCAAAACCTCCCCACAGCACTTATCTCGCGCTGTCCTCACCCAATCGCCAGCCCCTTCCGGGGGGCTGACGATGGTCCGGGGCCCTGTGGGCCTGTTAACCGGACAGACATGCTCGCGCGACCCACCCCGCCAAACCCCCGCACGGTTTGAAGCCCCCCACAAAAACCAACCCATAAGAAGGGCCAGCGTCAGCCCCCGGGCTGGCGATCCGACATAGGAAACATGGCGCTTTATCCCCGCAAAACCTCCCCACAGCATCTATCTCGCGCTGTCCTCACCCAATCGCCAGCCCCATCCGGGAGGCTGGCGATGGCCCGGGCCCTGCGGGCCTGTTAACCGGGCGATGCCGCTCGCACACCGCCGCCCCATCACTCCCCCTAGAACCCGCGCGCAATATCCCCTAGGTCTGGGCGCAACACATGATCAAACCAACCTAGGGGAGCGACCAACAATGCTGCGCAACGACCAACTCGACCAATGGGACCGCGAGAATTTCTTCCACCCCTCGACCCACCTTGCCCAGCATGCCCGCGGCGAAAGCCCCAACCGCGTGATCAAAACCGCCAGCGGCGTGCATATCGAAGACCGCGATGGCACCCGCCTGCTCGATGCCTTCGCCGGGCTCTACTGTGTCAACGTCGGCTATGGCCGCACAGAGATCGCCGACGCCATCGCGGCACAGGCTTCTGAGCTGGCCTATTACCACTCCTACGTCGGCCATGGCACCGAAGCCTCGATCACCCTCGCCAAAATGGTGCTCGACCGTGCGCCTGATCACATGTCCAAGGTCTACTTCGGCCTCGGCGGCTCGGACGCCAATGAAACCAACGTCAAGCTGATCTGGTATATGAACAACATCCTCGGCCGCCCCGAGAAGAAAAAGATCATCTCGCGCTGGCGCGGCTATCACGGCTCGGGCCTTGTCACCGGCTCGCTCACCGGGCTTGAGCTGTTTCACAAGAAATTCGACCTGCCGCTGGCGCAAGTCATCCACACCGACGCGCCGTTCTACTTCCACCGCGACGACCTCTCGCAATCGGAAGAGGCGTTTACCGCCCAATGCGTCGCCTCCCTCGAAGAGCTGATCGAACGCGAAGGCGCCGACACCATCGCCGCCTTCATCGGCGAACCCGTGCTTGGCACCGGCGGCATCGTGCCCCCGCCCGCGGGCTATTGGGACGCGATCCAAGCGGTCCTGACCAAACACGACATCCTCTTGGTGGCGGATGAAGTCGTCACCGGCTTTGGCCGCCTCGGCACCATGTTCGGCTCCGAGCACTACGGCATGAAACCCGACATCATCACCATCGCCAAAGGGCTCACCTCGGCCTATGCGCCGCTCTCCGGCTCGATCGTGTCTGACAAGGTGTGGAAAGTGCTCGAACAAGGCACCGATGAAAACGGCCCCATCGGCCACGGCTGGACCTATTCGGCCCACCCCATCGGCGCGGCGGCGGGGGTGGCGAACCTCAAGCTGATTGATGAGCTGAACCTCGTGACCAACGCGGGCGAGGTCGGCGCCTACCTCAACGCCGGCCTGCGCGACGCCCTCGCAGCACACCCCAACGTCGGCGACGTGCGCGGCGAAGGGATGCTGGCAGCGGTCGAATTCGTGCAAGACAAAGACAGCCGCAGCTTCTTTGATCCGGCGGACAAGATCGGCGCGCAAATCTCGGCGGCGCTGCTCTCCCAAGACCAGATCATCGCCCGCGCCATGCCCCAAGGCGACATCCTCGGCTTCGCCCCGCCCTTCTGCCTTAGCAAAGCCGAAGCCGACACGATTGTCGACGCCACGGCACGGGCCGTCAAAACGGTTCTGGGGTAACCCCCAAGCCTCACGCCCCTCGGGTCGAGACCTCGGCACGCGCCCCTACCGGCGCGTGCCCGCCGGGTTGGCTGGCGCTGCGCGGCCCGTGAAAACAGGTCCGGGTTAAACGCCAAGATCGGACTTTGGCCTCCGGCACATCTCCGGGGGCCAAATGTGGGCAAACGCCCCTGCAAATCCAGCGATACGCCAAACCCGCCTCACGTGTCCTCTTCGTTGCGCCGCCACGGCTTGCGCACCAATGACCCAATGCCCGATGCCACGCTCCCGACCGCAGCCGCCACCTTGCCAACGGGCGCGACAGTGCGCGAGATCGAAAAGCTCATTTCCTCGGCAAACACCTTTTCAACCCGCTCGATTGCCATTTCCTCACGCTCGTCAATCCGGCCATCGGCCTCCATCACTTCGTGTAAGAAGGCAATCATATCCGCAAGCATCTTGCTGGCATTGCAGTCGGGATTGTCGCGCGTGAACGCCCCCAGCGTCGCCGCCGCCGTCTTGATGTCGTAATCGTCAAGGTTCTCGGACACAAATTCGAGCCCGCTTTCCACAAACAGCTCTGAAAACCCCCAGCGCTGCACAAAGCATTGCTTGATCAACTCGTGCTCGCTTGGGTGAATCTCACCGTCCACAGCCGCTACCCGCATCGCCAACGGCGCCAAAAGGTCAAACAACGCAAGCCCCAGCACATCCAGAGGAGTGTTGATGAACTCGGGGATGACCGTCACCTTGCCGTTGTCCCCTTTCAGGTATCGCGTGATACCGAGCCACGCACCACCAGACACAACGCTGGCCGCCACAACCCAACCGATCGGCGTGGCCGCAGACGACCCGATCCCGATCGACGCCAAAATGCCAGGCGCGCTAAAGAACTTTTGCGCCACAAAAGCCGACTGTGCCAACTGCGCACCGGTGCTCGCAACGCCCGCAACATCCCAAGCGTCGAAAACCACATTTTTGAGCCGCGTCGAAAGATACGCGTCTTCCCCAATGCTCAACCTGGCCTTGAACCTCAATTCGTCGTGGACCACGTCCTCGACGCCATCAAACCACGCAGCAGCCATCTCACGCCTTCGTTTTCAATGCATCAAAATTGGCAACCGCCGACATGATCCGGCGTTCTAACGCCTTGTTTTTAAAATCGCTAATCGCGCCTATCGCAAACCCGAAAGCAATCGCAAGCGACGAAACAAACGGCCCGAAAAGCAGCCCGAGCAACGGTATGGATTTCACCATCTCGCCAAACACCGCGCCGAACACCACGCCGGTTATCGCCATCGGGTATTCCGTCAATATGGTGATTACAACATCCAGAACCTTGCGCCCGATTTTAACCACCATAGCGCCAACCCGGATCGTCTGCTTCGAGATCGTAAACAGAATGGACTTCGCATCTGCGGAAATCGCCAACTTGTTGATCCGCTTCTTTAGCGCGTCTTCCGAAAGGTCAAAACTCAGCAAATCTCGGATTTCATCTTGGGTCGACGCGGCACATTCCATTTTAACGGATTTGCCGGTTTGCGGGTCTACGGCTTCGACAATCACAAATGCTTCCTCACAATCACTTGGAAGCCAGAATGCACATCACCCCCTAAGCCCGCAACCATAATTACCCCACATTACGCGCCGCCCGGTTTCCTCACCCGCGCCGCTGATCCGGGTGCAACGCCGTGCCTAAGATATGATCCGCCCGATGGATCACATGGTTCGCCCCCGACACCAGCAACGGATCGGGCCGCCCGACCACTTCGATATCCTTGCCGGGGTAATCCAGACTGCTCAGGAAATGCCGCATACAGGCCAACCGCGCCCGCTTCTTGTCGTTCGACTTGATCACCGTCCACGGCGCATCGGCGGTGTCTGTATAGAAAAACATCGCCTCCTTGGCCTCGGTGTAATCATCCCATTTGTTCAGGCTCGCCTTGTCGATCGGGCTCAGTTTCCACTGCTTGAGTGGGTCCTCCGCGCGGCTGTCAAACCGCCGCTTCTGCTCGTCCTGCGTGACCGAGAACCAGTATTTATAAAGCCGAATACCCGACCGCACCAACATCCGCTCAAGGTCGGGGGTCTGGCGCATGAACTCAAGGTATTCATTGGGCTCGCAAAACCCCATCACCCGCTCGACACCGGCGCGATTATACCACGACCGGTCGTACAAAACGATCTCACCCGCGGTTGGCAGATGGTCGATATAGCGCTGGAAATACCACTGCCCGCGCTCTTCGTCGGTGGGCTTGTTCAAGGCCACCACTCGGGCCGAACGCGGGTTCAGGTGCTCGGTAAAGCGCTTGATCGTGCCGCCCTTGCCGGCGGCATCCCGCCCCTCGAACAGCATAACAAACTTCTGGCCGCTCTCTTGCGACCACAGTTGCACCTTTAACAATTCCGCCTGCAACTGCGCCTTTTGCTCTTCGTAACTCGCCCGGCCCAACTTGTCGCTGTAAGGGTAATCACCGTTCTCAAACCCGCGGCTCACCTCCTCCTGCGCCGACACGCCAGAGGGGAGGCCAGAGGCCTCAGGCGACACAGCCCGCGTCTCCGGGCGAAGGCCAGCAGACCCCTCTTTGGCTGCGGCGGTGGTGTTTGACTTGGTCGCGGGTGCGGTGGCCATGGGCATCTCCTGTGCTTTGATGTTGCACCACCCTTACCACCCCATGCCGCCCCCCGTCTTTGATCGGTATCAATCCGCCAGCCGCTCGTCTCGGCACTTTTCTTCGCCATCAGACTGCTGTAGCTCGCATTATGTTACGTTATAACATGTCTGAATCAACGAAAGGCACATCATGACCAAATTCAACGCACGCGCCGCCGCCCTGCTTGTCGCATCCGGCCTCGCACTGTCGACCGCGCCCGCCATCGCCCAAACCGCAGCCAGCAGCGACACCAAAACCCACAAACACAGCCACGACACCAGCGAACAAGCCAAACAAATCTACAAAGGCTACTTCGAAGACGCCCAAATCGCCCCCCGCGCCCTCACCGACTGGGCCGGCGACTGGCAGTCGATCTACCCGCTGCTCAAAAACGGCGATCTTGACGAGGTCTGGGCCCACAAAGCCGAACACAGCGACAAAACCGCCGAGCAATACCGCGCCTATTACGATATCGGCTATAAAACCGATGTTGACCGCATCATGATCGACGCCACGTCTGTGACCTTCTTCAGACCCACCGGCGCGGTCTCGGCGAATTACGAAAGCGATGGCTACGAGATCCTGAACTACAAAAAAGGCAACCGTGGCGTCCGCTTCAGCTTCCGCAAAACCGGAGGCGACGCCGCCGCGCCCATGTTCATCCAGTTCAGCGACCACCACATCGCGCCCAAAAAAGTCGGCCACTACCACATCTATTGGGGCAATGACCGCGACGCCGTTCTGGCCGAGCTGACAAACTGGCCGACCTACTTCCCGACCAATATGTCGGCCCATGACATCGCCCACGACATGATCGCGCACTAAGCGCGCCACCTGAGGCAAACAAGCTCCTTCGGCGGGGACAGCCCTTCGCGGCTCGCCCCCGCCCCAGCCGGGTACAGGCGCCCCTCTTTCCGGCCCCGCGCGTTTCCGGCCCCACGCGCTCCCTTTACCTTCATCTGACTGAAAATATCCCGGGGGGCGTGGGGGGCTGGCCCCCCACCTGTACCTGTGGCGTGGGGGGCTGGCCCCCACCTTTAACTGTGGTGTGGGGGGCTTTCCCCCGTTTTGAACTGTCAAATGGGGGAGTCGCCCACCCACGAATACAATGCGTCACGCGAAGCTGCCCCACCCCACTCTTCCACTGCGATCTAGAGGGCTGCCCCACCACCCCTACCCGCGCCCCCGCTTCTCCCCGCGACATTCACCCGATGCACAGCCCCCCCAATCGCGCCAACACCCAAAAAAAACCCGCGCCACCACAGCCTCCCCTGCACCACACGCCGCCCCCATACACCGGCACCGCAATCAGCCCCGCAAACGCCCCGCAACGCCACGTCCCGCTTGCCTCTCTGCACGCCACCCCGCACCATGGTCGCTATGCAAAGCCATCACATCCAAATCTCCGGTCAACCGTTCCACTACCTCACATGGGGCACCCCCTCGAACCCGCCGCTCCTTATGCTGCACGGGTTCCCGGAATATTCCGGCGCTTGGGACGAACTCGCCAGCCGCCTGACCGACCGCTACTACTGCATCGCCCCCGACCAACGCGGCTATGGTCAAAGCTGGGCCCCCGCTGATCCCGGCGAATACACCGCGCCTCGGCTGATCGGCGACATGGCCGAACTGATCGACAGCCTCGGCCTCGGCCCGCTTGATGTGCTCGGCCATGACTGGGGCTCGGCGGTGGCCTATGGGCTGGCGATGATGACGCCCGATCTGGTCAAGCGCCTGATCGTGGTGAACGGCGTCCACCCGGCGCCCTTCCAACGCGAACTCGCCCGTGGAGGCGCGCAATCCGAGGCCTCGCAATACATCCTCTTCCTGCGCCGCGACGGCTCCGAAGACATCCTCGCCGAGGATGATTTCGCCAAGCTGATGGCGCTGTTTTCCGCCAAGATGGACCTCGGCTGGATGACCCCGCCCAAGCTTGTAGCCTACAAACACGAATGGTCCCGCCCGGGCCGGTTGCGCGGCATGATCAACTGGTATCGCGCCGACAAGCTGCGCGTCGCCAGCCCCGGCTCGCCGATCACCGGCCTGCCCCCCTTTCCAACCGAACGCTTCACCGTGCAACAGCCCCACCTGCTGATCTGGGCCGAAGGCGACACCGCCCTGCTGCCCGAAACCACCCACGGGCTCGAGGACTACGCCCCCAATCTCACCCGCGTCACCCTGCCCTCGGGCGATCACTGGGTCTGCCACCAGCACCCGGATGATGTGGCCAATGCAATCCTGTCATGGCAAGATAGCTGACCACACATCACCCTCGGAGCCCACCACATGACCCATCCTCGCGCTGCCGCTGTCCTAATGCTTGCCTTCGTGGCCCTCGTCGCGCTCAACACCCGACCCGCACAGGCGCTGACGCAATACCATTGTGTCGTGGAAAACTTCATCGGCTTTAACGACGACACCATCTTCAAGGCCAATAACAAGCGCAAAACCTTCACCCTCCTCGTCAAGCGCGACGAAGTCATCGCCTTCGTCAAATCGCGCGAGTTTCGCGACTACGAGAACACCTATCGCATCACCCGGCGCGGCCTGCTCAACATCTTCGCCATCGGCGATCAGAAAAGCTCCCTCAACACGCTCGCCATGCCCGCCAAACCGCGCAATTCGCTCAACCACAAAGGCTACTTCAAGGCCACGATCGCCACTCAGGCCAACCACTACCTCAACACATGGCTGTTGCGCTGCACCGATTAACGCGCGCACGCCCGTTGGGGCGCGGTCTCCAGGGGCGCGGCCTTCAACCCACCCCCCCTCCACAACATCTTCCCCCCGCCCGTCTCTCTGCCATAATGTCCGCCAAACAAGCAAAATGAGCAGCACATGGCCGACGATCTCCTCTCCCCCGCCTCCGGTGGTGACTACAACGCCGACAGCATCGAAGTCCTCGAAGGCTTGGAACCCGTGCGCAAACGCCCCGGCATGTATATCGGCGGCACCGATGAACGCGCGCTCCACCACATGGTCGCCGAAGTGCTCGACAACTCGATGGACGAAGCCGTCGCCGGCTATGCCAACCGGATCGAGGTTGAACTGCTCGAAGACTACTCCGTCACCATCCGCGACAACGGCCGCGGCATCCCGGTCGATCCGCACCCGAAATTCCCCGACAAATCCGCGCTCGAAGTGATCCTCTGCACGCTGCACGCGGGCGGTAAATTCTCGGGCAAAGCCTATCAAACCTCCGGCGGCCTGCACGGCGTTGGCGCCTCTGTGGTCAATGCCCTGTCGGATTCGATGGTGGTGCAGGTTGCGCGCGACAAGAAGGTGTTCGAACAACGCTTCTCGCGCGGCCTCCCCCTCGGCCCCGTCGCCGAGATCGGCCAGACCCAAAACCGCCGCGGTACCACCGTCACCTTCCACGCAGACGAGCAGATCTTCGGCCACCACCGCTTCAAACCGGCCCGCCTGTTCAAATCCATCCGCTCCAAGGCCTACCTCTTCTCGGGCGTCGAAATCCGCTGGAAATCCGCCATCGACGACGGCGAAACCCCGACCGAGGCCACCTTCCACTTCCCCGGTGGCCTCGCCGACTACCTGCGCGAAACGCTTGGATCGGCCTCGACCTATGCCGAAACGCCCTTCGCAGGCACCGTCGACTTCCAAGAGAAATTCCAAACGCCGGGCAAGGTCGAATGGGCGATCAACTGGACCCCATCGCGCGATGGCTTCATCCAAAGCTACTGTAACACCGTTCCCACCCCCGAAGGCGGCACCCACGTGGCGGGCTTCTGGGCCGCGATCCTCAAAGGCATCAAAGCCTATGGCGAGCTGGCCTCGAACAAAAAGGCCGCCCAGATCACCCGCGAAGACCTCACGTCAGGCGGCTGCGCGCTGGTGTCATGCTTCATTTCCGAACCCGAATTCGTTGGCCAGACCAAAGACCGCCTCGCCACGGTCGAGGCCCAACGCCTCGTTGAGAACGCGGTGCGCGACCACTTCGACAACTGGCTCGCGGGCAATACCAAATCCGCCGGCGCAATCCTCGACTTCCTCGTGCTCCGCGCCGAAGAACGCCTCCGCCGCCGTGAAGAAAAAGAGACCGCGCGCAAAAGCGCCACCAAGAAGCTCCGCCTCCCCGGCAAGCTCACCGATTGTTCCTCCAACGCCCGCGACGGCACCGAGCTTTTCATCGTCGAGGGCGACTCGGCCGGCGGCTCTGCCAAAATGGCCCGTGACCGCAAAACCCAGGCGCTCCTACCCCTGCGCGGTAAAATCCTCAACGTGCTGGGCGCGGCCTCCTCCAAACTTGGCTCCAACGCCGAGATTTCGGACCTCACCCAAGCGATCGGCACCGGCCTCGGGACCAAGTTCAACCTCGAAGATCTGCGCTATGACAAGATCATCATCATGACCGATGCTGATGTTGACGGCGCCCATATCGCCGCGCTTCTGATGACCTTCTTCTTCACCCAGATGCGCCCGATGATCGACGCCGGGCATTTGTATCTCGCCTGCCCGCCTTTGTATCGCCTGACCCAAGGCGCCAAACGCGTCTATGTCGCCGATGATGTGGCCAAGGAAGAGGTGCTGAAAAACGGTCTCGGCGGCAAAGGCAAGATCGACGTGCAACGCTTCAAAGGCTTGGGTGAAATGGACGCCAAGGATTTGAAAGAAACCACGATGGACCCGAAATCACGCACGCTCATTCGGGTGACCATCGACGAGGACGAACCCGGAGAGACCGGCGATCTGGTCGAGCGTCTGATGGGCAAAAAGCCGGAACTGCGCTTTCAGTATATTCAGGAGAATGCGAGGTTTGTGGAGGAGTTGGATGTTTAGATGAAAACGAAATGGATATCGTTAAAGAGACTGAAAATTCACGAATTTGAAACCACCGTTCGCAGAACGCATCCTGATGAACGACAATGGCTTAGGTTACTCGGCGTTCTTGGAGAACTAGAAAACAAAGCAATTACTCAAGTCGGAAAATCTGCCACCAGTCTATTTATTGCATATTTGCTTCTAACCTCGCTTCGCACTGAAAACGCCCTATCGGTTTCAGTCTATGAAATTGAGGCATCGGTTCCCGTTGCGTATTTTCTTTCAGCTATAGGTCTATTGATCCTAATGTTTGCAATGAGAATTAATCACTTGTCAGTTGTTATGTCCCTGAGGATCAAACACGGAAACAAAATTATACTTCCTGGTTTTTCTGTTGAGGTCCTAAGGATGCTAAAAGCCCAGTCCGACAATGCTATGGGAATACCACTATTTTTGAATAGTTTTATAAAAGAGAAATTCCCCATTTCTAGATTGCTAAGCTTGGCTTTGATGGTGACAATGCTCTCTATTTCAGTTCCATATTTTGTTTTCATCGGCTATGTTTTGTTGGAACAATGCGCCATCACAATCGACAGTAAATTCAGCTTTCTTGAAAGAGCATCATGTGGCTTTGGCGCAATTACAGTCGTCATCGCATCCCTCTACATTTTGCTTTTCCACCTTCCGCTACCAATTAAGAAGAACACTCATTCTATTCGGTGGGGTGTATTGCACAACCTTGCCCCAATCGGAGGGCACCCTAGAATTAGAGAGTGGCTTGATGAAGACCAATAGGATTCAAATGAGAAACTCGTTCAATGATTGCTCAGCCCGGGCAGCTTGCTGACCGGGCCGCGCCCGACCCTCCCCCGGGAGGGCGCATTCGCAACCCTCCACCACGCACCACCGTCGCCGACGTAGCACCGCCCCACCCCCAAACACCCGCCCCAAGCGCCCACCCAGGGTCGGGCGCGCCCCTCCGTTGCATACCTCCTCACTGAAAAACCAACCGCCACCCCAAGGGCCAGCGCCTGCCCGTGGGTTGGCGCCTCCAACGCCAATGACCCGCACTTTATCCCCGCCAAATCCGCACATCCCATCAATCATGCACCTATCCTCACCAAAGCGCCTGTATTAACCCGACAGGCGATTTTTCAACGAAAAATCTGCCGAGAGGGGACCGCCGGAACGGGCAGGCGCTGGCCCGGCGGCGCAAGCGCCTTGATTCCGGGCTAGGTGCACCATTTCCCCCCACCGAACGCCCAGTTAACCTAACAAACCGTTAACCCGCGCCCCCATCCACCCGGCAGCCGAAAGTCAGCCGGATGTCAGCCGGGAGTCACCCCCTCAAAAAACCTCCCCCAAACCCGCATTAACCCTCTCGCACGTTGGCGTAACCTCTCCTAAACTCTCCCAATGACTCGCCTCCTGCTCGCCACCCTCCTGATCCTCGCCGCCTGTGGACGCCCCCTGTCCACAAACGAAAAAGCCTTTGCAGATCAACTCTTTGGCGGCACCGCCGACACCAAAATCGCCCGGTTCCACAATGGCGCGGTCATCGGCAAGGTCACCTATAAACGCCAAAAACGCCCCCGCCTCGCCTGTCGCGAGCGGATCTGGCCCGAACCGAAAGAAGAAATCGTCACCGTCGGCCCCGCCGCCGTTGCCATCCACAACAAGGTGTTCTTCTCCAAGCCCTTCTTCTCAAAGGATTATCTGGAGTCCTACCCCAAAGCGATGAACCTCTTCGCCGCCATGCTCTTTGCCCATGAAATGACCCACGTCTGGCAATGGCAAAACCGCGCCAAAACCGGCTATTCCCCGATCAAAGCCGCCAATGAGCACAAGTTCGGAGAAGACCCCTATCTCTATGATATTTCTACGAAAACATCGTTCTACGACTATGGTTACGAGCAACAGGCCAGCATTGTCGAGGAATACGTCTGCTGCGCCACGCTCGACCCCGAAGCCCCCCGCACCGCCCGCCTCCGCGCCCTGCTAAAAGGCGCGTTTCCCATCGCCAAACTGCGCCTCCCCAAGGAGGTCTACATCCCGTGGGAGGGCGTCAAAATCGCCGGAATTTGTCGGTAGTTACAAGAGCTTGGCAACCTCAGCCATGAAATGCTCACCGCGTTTCTCAAAGCTGTCATACTGGTCAAACGACGCCGCCGCAGGGGCCAGCAAAACCACCTCTCCCGCCTCGGCCTCCGCCGCCGCCTTCGCCACAGCCGCCTCCATAGTCCCGCAAACCTCGGCCTCAACCCCTTGAAGTTGCAGCGCAAAATTCGCAGCCTCGCGCCCGATGACATAGGCCTTCACGACCGAGCCGGTTGCCTCCAACAGCCCGCCAAGCCCGCCTTCCTTTTCCAACCCGCCGCAAATCCAGCGGATTTTACCAAATGCTTTCAAGGCCTTGGCCGCCGAATCCACGTTGGTCGCCTTGCTGTCGTTGACAAACCGTACACCAGCCCGCTCTCCCACCACTTGCGAGCGGTGCGGCAACCCGCCAAAGCTTTGAAATCCTTGCTCAATATCCCGCGGACCCAAGCCCAGCGTCCGGCACACCGCATAGGCGGCACAGGCGTTCTGATGGTTGTGCGCCCCCGGCAGCCCCGCCACCGCGCGCAGATCAATCGACGCCACCTGCCGCCCCTTGCGCCACTCCGCCAAAAATCCTTTCTTGGCAAAGACATACCACCCCGGCCCGGCCAGTTTCCGCTCGACCGAAACCGCGATCACCCGGTCATCGGCGGCCCCTTCGGCCATCTGATTGGCAAGGTAACGCCCCTCGTCCTCATCCACCCCGATCACACAGCGATCTGGCCCGCCTTCGGAAAACAGCCGCCGCTTGGCCGCGAAATAGCCGCCCATACCGCCGTGCCGGTCCAGATGATCGGGCGAAAGGTTTGTAAAAACAGCAACATCCGGCGTTAACGCCCGCGCAAGGTCGGTCTGGTAAGACGACAGTTCCAGCACCACGATCCCGCCGTCTCCCGGCGGATCAATGTCCAGAACGCCACGGCCGATGTTTCCGGCCAACTGCGCCTCTTTCCCTGCGTTTTCAAGCAGATGATGGATCAAAGCCGATGTGGTTGATTTGCCGTTCGATCCCGTCACCGCAACCACCCGCGGCATCACGTCATACCCGTTCCACCCCGCCCCGCCGAGCGAGCGGAAAAACAGGCCGATGTCGTTGTCCACCGGCACTCCGGCGTCCCATGCGGCCATCACAACCCGGTTCGCTTGCGGGTAAAGATGCGGGATACCGGGGCTCACGATGAGCGCGGAAACCCCCTCGAACGCGCCCGCCTTCATCAGGTCAACGCATTGAAATCCTTCGGCTTCCGCCACGGCGCGCGCCTGTGCATTGTCGTCCCAACAGAGCGCCTCTGCGCCGCCCTCTCGCAGCGCCCGCGCCGCCGACAGGCCCGACCGCCCCAGTCCCAGAATGGCAACCGTCCGGCCCTCAAATCCACGCGCAACAATCATTGCATTCTCCCCAGGGCGACGCCCGCAAACGCGGGCAACCGGCTCACCGAACCTTCAAAGTTGCCAGCCCGATCATGGCCAGAATAAGCGAGATAATCCAAAAGCGGATCACAATCTGCGGCTCGGCCCAGCCCTTCTTTTCATAGTGGTGATGGATCGGAGCCATCAAAAACACGCGCTTGCCCGTGCGCTTGAAATACAGCACCTGAATGATCACGCTCATCGCTTCCAGCACGAACAAACCGCCGACAATCGCCAGCACGATCTCGTGCTTGGTGGCCACCGCAATCGCGCCCAGAGCACCCCCAAGCGCAAGCGATCCGGTGTCGCCCATAAACACCGCCGCCGGCGGCGCATTGTACCAAAGAAAGCCGAGCCCCCCGCCAAACAACCCGGCGGTAAAGATCAAAATCTCGCCCGTCCCGGCCACGTAATGCACATCAAGGTATTCGGTGAAATCGACCCGCCCGACCGCATAGGAAATTACCCCCAGCGTGCCTGCGGCGATCATCACCGGCATAATCGCCAAGCCGTCCAGCCCGTCGGTCAGGTTCACAGCATTCGCCGCGCCAACGATCACGATGATCCCGAACGGTATGAACAACACCCCGAGGTTCACTAACGTATCCTTGAACACCGGCAACGCCAGACGATATTGCAACGCCTCCGGGTGGTATTGCGCGGCCCAATAGGCGGCGATGCCGGATATGATAAGTCCAAGCAATAACCGTATCTTACCGGAAACGCCGGCGGTGTTCTGCTTGCTCACCTTGGCATAATCATCGGCAAATCCGATCGCGGCAAAGCTCATCGTCACGAACAGAACCAGCCAGACAAACGGGTTGTCCAGCCGCGCCCAAAGCAGGGTCGAGGTCAGCAAAGCGCCAACAATCAACAACCCGCCCATCGTTGGCGTGCCAGCCTTTTCGAAATGGCTCTCCGGTCCGTCATCGCGGATCGGTTGCCCCTTGCCCTGACGGCGGCGCAGCACGTTGATCAACGGTTGGCCAAAGATGAACCCGAAAAGCAGAGCCGTCATGAACGCCCCGCCGGCCCGGAAGGTGATATAGCGAAACAGGTTAAAGATATCGCCGCCATCCGAAAGCAAGGTCAACCAATACAGCATCTACTCGTCCTTTTGTTCTTTTGGCGCCGGATGACCCATTTTGCGGATCGCGTCAACAACTAGGCTCACCTTCGACCCCTTTGACCCTTTGACCAGCACGATATCCCCCGGATGCACCAAGCGACGCACAAGGGCGACCATCTCGGGCGCGGTCTCAACCCATTCACCGCGTTTTTGCGGGTCCAGCACCTCATAAAGATGCTGCATGCGTGGGCCAACCAAATGCAGCTTGTGAATGTCCTTGATCCACTCAAGCGCGGCCAGAGCGGCGTGATCCGCCATCTCGCTCGCGCCCAGCTCAAGCATATCGCCCAGAATGGCGATCCTGCGGCCCCGGCGCTCATCCCCCGGCGTCGCGGCGGCCAGAACTTCCAGCGAAACAGCCATCGACGTCGGATTGGCGTTGAACGCATCGTCAATCAGCGCCAGCTCCGCCTCGGTCTGATCGTCGAGCACCACACGCTCGCGGCTGCCCCGTCCGGCGGGCGGCTGCCAATCGGCAATACCCACCGCCGCCAGCCCAAGGTCCGCGCCCAAAGCCGTTGCGGCCGCCAAGGCGCCAAGGCCATTCATCGCAAAATGCCGCCCCGGCGAGGACAGTTTGAACAACAGCGCCTCCCCGGCGGCGTCGGCCTCGCAAATTGTCGTCTCATCCGCAAGCGTCACGCGTTTGAGGGCGAAATCCCCCTTCCCCGCGCGCGGTCCCGTCCCAAACAGAACCGGTCGCGCGCCCATCTCATGCGCCTTGTCCTGCAAAATCGCCGTGGTTTCGATGTCTGCGTTGATCACCGCCACGCCGCCGGGTTCAAGCCCCTCAAAAATCGCCGCCTTCTCGTGGGCGATGCCTTCGATGCTCTCGAACGCCTCCATATGCGCCGGGGCCACTGTCGTGACCATCGCCACATGCGGGCGCGCCAGCCGTGTCAGCGGTGCAATCTCTCCGGGGTTGCTCATGCCGATCTCGATCACGGCATACTCCGTGTCCTGTGGCATACGCGCCAACGTCAAAGGCACGCCCCAATGGTTGTTATAGCTGGCCTCGGCCGCGTGGGTTTTGCCCTGCCGCCCCAATAGGATACGCAGCATTTCCTTGGTTGAGGTCTTGCCCACCGATCCGGTCACCGCCACCACTTTGGCCTGCGTGCGCTCACGCGCCGCGCGCGCCAAAGCCTCCAGCGCCGGCAGCACATCGTCAACGATCAACAGGGGCGCATCGTCGCTCACGCCCTCGGGCACGCGCGACACCATCGCCGCGCCCGCGCCCGCCGCCAGGGCTTGCGCGACAAACTCATGCCCGTCGCGCAGGTCTTTCAGCGCTACAAACAAATCGCCCGGCTGAATGGTGCGCGTATCAATCGACACGCCCGTCACGGCCCATTTGCCAATACCGCGCCCGCCGGTTGCGGCCTCGGCCTCGGCTTGGGTCCACAGGCTCATGCCAGCCCCCTTCCAATGCCGCCACCGCCACGCTGGCCTGTTCGGCATCGTCAAACGGCAGCACATCATCGCCGACAATCTGCCCGCTTTCATGCCCTTTCCCGGCAATCAACAGCGCATCACCCGGCCCAAGCAAATCCACCCCGCGCAGGATCGCCTCGGCGCGATCGCCCACGTTGTTCGCCTCGGGACAACCCTCCATAACGGCGGCCCGGATCGCGGCCGGCCCTCGCTCCTCGGGTTGTCATCGGTCACAATCACCACGTCGGCATTCTCTGCCGCTGCCTTGCCCATCAAGGGCCGTTTGCTCGCATCCCGATCACCACCCGCACCAACAATGGCAATGATCCGCCCCGCCACATGCGGGCGCATCGCCTTGAGCGCGGTCGCCACCGCATCCGGCGTATGCGCATAATCCACAAACACCGCCGCGCCATTGTTGCGCTTTGCGGCCAACTGCATCCGCCCTCGCACACCGCTCAGACGTCCGAGCGTTTTGAACACCTCGTCAGCAGGCTCTCCCGCGCCAATGACAAGCCCCGCCGCGAGCAAAACATTCTCGGCCTGAAACCCGCCGATCAACGGCAACTCTGCGCGATACCCTACCGACTGATAGGTGAAAAACACCTCTTGCCCGGTGGCCGTGAACCGCTGCGCCGTCAGGTGGATATCCGCGCCTTCGGTCCGCCCCACAGCGATCACCTCTTGCCCGCGCCCGGCAGCAATTGCCGCCATATCCGGCCCGCGCGGATCGTCGATGTTTATCACCGCCACGCCATCCTCTGGCAATACACGCGAGAACAACCCCGCCTTGGCCTCGAAATAGGCGTCGAAATCCTCGTGATAGTCCAGATGATCCTGCGTGAAATTGGTAAACCCGGCGGCTTGCAAAAGCACACCGTCCATACGCTTCTGCGCCAGCCCGTGCGAAGAGGCCTCCATCGCCGCATGTGTCACATGCGCATCGAACGCCGCCGCCAGAATTCGGTGCAGCGTAATCGGCTCCGGCGTTGTGTGGGCAAGAGGCGCACTCCACGCCCCCTCAACCCCGGTCGTGCCAATGTTCACCGCATCCAGATCCAGATCCAGCTCGGTCCAGATCATGCGCGCGAAACTTGCCACCGATGTCTTGCCGTTGGTGCCGGTCACGGCAACCATCGTCTGCGGCTGATGCTTGAACCACAGCGCGGCGGTATAGGCCAAAACCTGCCGTGGGTCCTCGCTGATCACCAATGCGGCGTCACTTGCGTCCAACACATCCTTGGCGATCCGCATGCCCGCCACATCCGTCAGGACCGCACCCGCCCCCATCCGCAGCGCATATTGGATAAACTCCGCCCCATGCACCCGCGTGCCGGGCAGCGCGGCAAACAAAAACCCCTCTTTCACCTCGCGGCTGTCCACCGCCAGACCTGTGATTTTTGTTTCGCGTCCCTGAAGGGCGGTCAGGCCCAAATCCGAAAGCGTCGTCCCCTGCCCAACCATTTGCTCATGCCCTTTGCGGCTAAAAGCGTTGCAGGAGAAACTTGCGACGCATGTTTATCCCCGAAACGCCCACAACATTGATATCGCTTACAGCGTTTCGGGCCCCCTGTATCAAGGTCAAAACCGAAACGCTTTAATTCGATGTGAGCGTTATACCAGCCAATTGTCCCGGCTCAACCTGTGGTCTGAGCCCAAGAAGCGGCGCAACGCGGTTGATCATTTCCGCCGCCACCGGCACAGCCGTCCACCCCGCCGTGCGCCGGGTTTCGCCCAACACATAGGTCTCCGGCTCGTCCAGCGTCACGATCAGCACGTATTTCGGATCATGCGCCGGGAAAACGGCGGCAAAGGTCGCGATCAACTTGTTTTTGTAATAGCCGCCACGCGGCTTGGGCTTGTCCGCCGATCCGGTCTTGCCGCCCACGGCATATCCCGGCACTTCGCCAAAGCTCGCCGTGCCTTCGGTCACCACCCGGCGCAACATATCAAGCGAGGCCGCCGAGACCTGCTTGCTCATCACCCGTGGCCCGTATTGCGGGCCGCTCTGTTTAAGCAACGTTGGCTTGACCCGCGTGCCGCCATTGGCCACCGCGGCATAGGCAGCAGCCAGATGCATCGGGCTCACCGAAATGCCGTGACCATAAGAGATCGTCATCGTCGAAATCTCGGACCAATTCGGCGGCAACAGCGGGGTCGACCCTTTGGCCTCGACAATCTCCACCGGCGTGCGCTCCATCAGACCCAGCTTGGTCAGAAACTCTTTCTGGCGCTTCGCCCCGATCATCTGGGCCAGCCGTGCGGTGCCGATGTTCGAGCTTTTCACGATGATCTTCGCAACCGACAACTCTTTGCCATAGTTATGAAAATCGCAGATCCTGTGGCGGCCCCATTTCAACGGGCCGCGAATGTCGATCATTGTCGACGGGTTCACAAGGCCCAGCTCCATCGCCTGCGCCGTGGTGAAAATCTTGAAGGTCGAGCCCAGCTCGTACACCCCTTGCACCGCGCGGTTGAACAGCGGGCTGTCGTCCGGCGCGCCTTCGGTTGGCGGGCGCGGGCGGGCGTTGGGGTCGAAATCCGGCAGGCTCACAACCGAGATCACCTCGCCGGTGTGGACATCCATCAAAACCGCCGCCGCGCCCTTGGCATTCATCAAGCGCATGCCGCCATAAAGCACCCGCTCGGCCGCGGCCTGCACCGTCACATCCAGCGAAAGCTGTAGCGGCTTGCCGTCCTTGGCCGGGTCGCGCAAATAGTCGTCAAACACCTTCTCGACGCCCGCAACCCCGATCACCTCGGCGGCATCCACGCCTTCCTTGCCAAACGACGCGCCACCCATCACATGCGCGGCCAGCTTGCCATTCGGGTAAAGCCGCATCTCGCGCGGCCCAAACAACAGCCCCGGATCGCCGATGTCATGCACCGCCTGCTTCTGCTCCGGGCTGATCTTCTTCTTGATCCAGACGAATTTGCGCTTGCCAGTGAAGTCCTTGATCAGCCGTTTTTCATCAAGATCGGGGAAAATCTTGACCAAATCCTTGGCTACCTGCTTCGGCTCGATCATCTGCTTGGGGTGGGCATACAAGCTGTGCGTTTCGAAATTGGTGGCCAGAATGCGCCCCTTGCGGTCCACAATATCGGCCCGCTGCGTGACAATCGCGGCGCCGCCGGCGCGGGCGCGCGGCTCTGCCGGCTCCGAACTCGCCATAAGCCCCATGCGGGCGCCGATCACCACATAAGCACAGAGAAACACCACCCCCAGCACCAACAAACGCCCCTCGGCGCGTTGCCGGGCGCGGTCGCGCATGTCCTCGTGCCGGGCGCGGGTGTTCTCGCGCTCGATTATATCGGGGTTTTCGCCCTTGGCGCGGGCATCCAAAATTCGCGCCAGCGGGCGCAGCGGCGTGCGGATCATTGGTCGCCTCCATCGCTGGACACTTCAACCGACTTGTCAATTTTCAACGCTTGATCAACGGGATAGGACACTTGATCAATCCGCCCGAACTGCTCCGGTGCCAGCGGCAACAGCTGCAAGCGCCCGAAGTTGAGATCGGCCAATTCGCGCAGCCGCTCTGGCCGGTTCAAATACGCCCACTCGGCCCGCAGAACGCCCAGACGTCCGCGCTTCAACCCGATCTCACGTTGCAAGGTTTCGGTTTCGTTCAACGCTTCCTGCGTGCGGTAATTCTCGTGATAGGCCCAAAAGGCCAGCCCGATGACCGATAACGCGGTCAATACATACAAAAGGCTTTTCATCGCCCCTTACTCCCCAATTGCGGCATGCCAATTGCCTTGCGATCCACCGGTTCGGGCGCGGCGTCTGTCCGTGTCCCCACCCTCAGCTTCGCGCTCCGGCTACGCGGATTTTCGGCCAATTCCTGATCATCGGGGCCAATGGCCTTGCGCGATGTCACTTCGAACTGCGCCGTGCGGGTGATTTCGGGCGCATAGCGGCTGCCCCCGCCGCCCCCGACCTTCTGCGCGAAAAAGCGTTTCACCATCCGGTCTTCGATCGAATGGAATGTCACCACGGCCAGCTTCCCTCCGGGTTTCAGCGCCCTCTCGGCGGCCTCCAGCCCGGCGACCAGCTCGCCATATTCGTCATTCACCGCAATGCGGATCGCCTGAAAACTCCGCGTCGCTGGATGGCTCTGCCCCGGTTTCGGCCGCGGCAGGGATTTCTCAATGATCTCAGTCAGCTGCAGCGTCGTCTCGATCCGCGCCTCGTCCCGCGCCCGCACGATATTGCGCGCAATCCGGCGGCTCGCCCGCTCTTCCCCGTAATGATAGAGTATATCCGCCAACGCGCCCTCTTCAGCCTCGTTGACAATATCCGCGGCACTCGGCCCGTCTTGGCTCATCCGCATATCCAGCGGCCCGTCGCTCATAAACGAAAACCCGCGCCCCGCCTGATCGAGCTGCATCGAGCTTACCCCAAGATCAAGCACGACCCCGTCCAGCCCCTGCGCCACCTCGTCCAGCTTGGAAAACACCCCCTGAACCAGCTCAAGCCGCGCACCATATGCGCCGGCCCAGCCCTCAGCCATCTTGAAAACATCCGGGTCGCGGTCCACGCCGATCACCTTATCGGCCCCCGCCTCCAACAGCCCCCGCGCATAGCCACCTGCCCCGAACGTCCCGTCCAGCCAGACACCCGTCACCGGGGCCACCGCCTTCAAAAGCGGGCGCAGCAGAACAGGGATATGAGGAGCTTCGGTCTTGGGCGCATTGGCAGCCGCCGCCATCACGCATCCCCTCCCGGTGCTTTGCGCGCCTTATCAAGGAAGATCAGCGGGTCATAATCCTCGGGCAGCTCATCCAGCCACGCCTCGGTTTTCGCCAACTCGTCCTCTTCATAGGTCTCCGGCTTCCAGATCTGGAACGTATCGCCCGCCGCAATGAAAAACGCCTCTTTCTCAAGGTCGATCTTCTGGCGCAGCTTCGCAGGCAGCACCAGCCGCCCGGTCTCGTCCACACTTGTCGGAAAACTCTGGCCGTGAAACAGCCGTTGCAACATTCGCCGCTCCATCGAGCCGCGCGGCAAGTCCTCGATCTGGTCATCGACCTCGTCGATCGCCTGCATCGTATAACATTCAAGGTAATTGCGGCGGTGATCGCCGTAAACGATCACAAGGTTCGGGTTCAGCCCCTCGGTCCAATCCGGGTCGCCCGCTTCAAGCACACGGCGAAAAGAGGCCGGGATAGACACCCTGCCCTTCGCATCCACCTTATGGTGGCTTTCGCCTCTGAACCTGCGGGTCACTGTCCCTGGCCCTCTTTCAAATTCTGGGGCCCGGCGTCCCGATGCCCGTTAAAGAAAACGGCGGATTGATCTGCTGCCACTGATCAATCCGCCGCCCTCGTCCCGCTTTGCGGGGGTGTCCAGCTGCGCGCGCCACCTGGGGGGATGTCTGCTCGCCCGCGCGCCGGATCTCTATGTCGATGAAAGCGGATGCCTGTATGAAACCTGACTTAGGAGTTTTTTAGTTCGGGGTCTTTGTAGCGCCCCTTTCCCGTCCTCATCGTGGTTACAGGGATGCCATGGGAATTCATGGTAATCAATACTTTTTTACGGGAATTCGCTACATCATCTTGTTTCAGCCCCCTTGCAAAACAACATATAGTGGCGTTTTTCCGCAAAATTTCGCATCACCTAGCGGAAATTGACCATATCAAACACTATATCTAGTGGCGCAAAGCCCGCCCCAAAATGTCCCATAATTTCCCGAAAAAAAATGGCGCCGGACCGTCAAAATCGACAATCCGACGCCAAATCACCTGCAAAGACCCGGCGAATCAACCCCGGAAACCCTGCAAAATCAGCTTTTGATTCGAAATTCAGCCGCGAACAGCGCGATCCATCCCATAAATTCCCGCGCCACGCCTCTTTTCATCGCTCCGGCCCATGATTTCCCGGTCACACCCGCAGTTTCACCCATTAAACGGCGCGTGATGCCACCTTACACCACGCCCGCCCCGATCAGCCCCTGTGCCAACTTGCCATAGGCTTCGGCCATCGCGCCCTCGCCCGCGGCCACGGGACGGCCCTCATCGCCGCCCACCCGCGTTTGCAGATCAATCGGCAATTGCGCCAAAAGCGGCACGCCAAGCGATCTGGCTTCATCCGCTACACCGCCATGTCCGAACAGATGTGCCTCGTCTCCGCACTTTGGACAGATGTAAAAGCTCATGTTCTCGACCAGCCCGATGATCGGCACCTCCAGCTTGTTCAGCATGTCGATCCCTTTTCGCGCATCAATCAGCGCAACATCCTGCGGCGTGCTCACCATGATCGCGCCATCCACATGCGCCTTTTGCGCGAGGCTCAGCAACACGTCCCCCGTTCCCGGCGGCAGATCAACGATCAGAACGTCCAGCTCGCCCCACACCACATCGCTCAGGAATTGCTCCAGCGTCCCGATCAACATCGGCCCCCGCCAGACAACCGCCTGCCCCTCTTCCAACATCAACCCGATCGACATCATCTTAAGGCCATGCACCTCGGGCGGGATAATCTTCTTATCGGCGCTTTGCGTGGGCCGGTCATACATACCTGTCATGCGCGGCTGGCTCGGACCATATATATCGGCGTCCAACAGCCCCACCCGTTTGCCCTGCCGCGCCAGCGCTACGGCAAGGTTCAATGACACGGTCGATTTCCCGACCCCGCCCTTGCCCGAACCGACCGCGATGATCCTCCTTATATTAGGCAGCTCGATTTTCGCCCGTGCCCCGGTCGGGTGCCGCCCCAGCTTCAGGTCCGGCGCCGCAGGTTTCGCCGCCGGCTTTTCCGCCGGCCCATGCGCGGTCAGAACCACGCTCACCTCCGTCACCCCCGGCAATTGCCGGATCAGCCCCTCGGCGGCATCCCGAATGGCCCCCATACGCTGTGCGGCGTCCGGGTTCGGCGCTTCAATAACGAATCGCACGCCCCCGTTTTCCACCGAAAGCGCCTTCACCATGCCGCTCGAGGCCAGATTCTTGCCATCGGGCAGTTGCAGACGGCCGAGTTCGGCAAGGATAGTTTCACGGGTTATTTTCATTGGAATTCACCTTCCGGGTGTTGCTCTTTTCGAACCTGTGGGTTTTTGGGCGGAGTTCAAGCGTAAATGCTTATTTCCAAGGCATCTTAAGAAAATACCAGGGTTAACACGTTGTTTTCATGCGATCTTTACCTAGGGTCACGTATGCATATGCTGCATGGCAGCATTGATTATATGAGGGGTTTTTGCAGGTGCAGCATTCACCTATCTTCAATTCAACGACGAAACGAACACGAAACAACAAACCGAAACCGAGGATCAACACAATGGCATTCGCAGACACAGCCAAAAGCTCCCGCGTCGCACATGGCGTGGCCTCCTTCGCCCCGCAGCTCGCTGCTCTGGCTGAGCGTTTCGGCAAATGGCGGCTTTACCACCGCACGATTAGCGAGCTGTCCGACATCTCGCCACGTGATCTTGCCGAACTCGGCCTGTCGCGGTCCAACCTGCGCGCCGCCGCTTACGAAGCGGTCTACGGCACGCGCTAAAGAATTCAAGGATCAGGCACTCCTCTCCTCCTCCCTGGAGTGTCTGTAAGTTAGGCGGCGGAGCCACTCCTCCTCCCGGTTCCGCCGCCGAACATAACTAGATTGCGCCGGGGTCACTCCTCCTCCCGACCTCGCTGCAAAATGAGACGGCGGTACCCTCTCCTCCTCCCTGGGTGCCGCCGTTTTCTTTTCTTAAACCTCTGCCGCACGGTCGGTTAAGGTTTTCCCTCCCCCACAAATTGCGCGCCGACCGACAGCCGGGAGTCAGCCGGATGTCAGCCGGGAGTCACCCCCCTTTTCCGGCACGCTTGGCGCCGTTAACCCGTCTTAGCAAAACCTTAAAATGGGATGTCGTTGGCGCCGGAAACAAACTTGGCAATCACCTTCTTGGTGCCTGCCTTCTCGAACGCGATTTCCAGCTTGTCACCCTCGATCCCGATGATCGCGCCATAGCCGAATTTCTGGTGGAACACCCGCTCACCCACTGTGTGGCTGGACACAGCATCAAGGTCGATGACCTGATTTCTTCTTTCTTTTGGCTGACTTACGGGCCGATCACTGATCCGTCCCTGCATCCTGCGCCACCCAGGAGAGTTATAGACATTGGCCTCGGCCACGCGGCTCTCAATGCCGCCCGCCCGCGGTGCCGCCGCGCCATAGCCACCACCATAAAGCCCCGGCGGAGTCAGCACCTCGACATGCGCCTCGGGCAGCTCATCAATGAATCGCGACGGCATTTGCGACTGCCACTGGCCATAAACCTGCCGGTTGCCCGCAAACGAGATGGTGCACAGTTCCTCGGCCCGTGTAATCCCCACATAGGCCAAGCGCCGTTCTTCCTCTAAGCCCTTGATTCCGCTCTCATCCATCGACCGTTGCGAGGGGAACAACCCGTCCTCCCAACCCGGTAAAAACACCGCCGGAAATTCCAGCCCCTTGGCCGCGTGCAGCGTCATAATCGACACTTTCGCTTCCTCGCCGTCGCTTTCATTATCCATGATCAGACTGACATGCTCCAAAAAACCTCCAAGGTTTTCAAAGCCTTCCAAGGCCTTCACCAGTTCCTTGAGGTTTTCCAGCCGCCCCGGCGCTTCCGGCGTCTTGTCGTTCTGCCACATCCCGGTATAGCCGCTTTCATCGAGGATAATCTCGGCCAACTCAACATGGCTCAAATCCCCGGCGCCCGCCATCCGCGCCCAGCGGTCCAACCCCTCGACCAGCCGCGTCAGCTCAACCGCGCCTTTCCCGCCCAACCCTTTGGTTTCAAGCAGGATTTTCGCGCCCTCAATCAACGACACACCGTTCGACCGCGCCGCCATCTGGATCTTCTTCTGGGCCACATCACCCAGCCCTCGCTTGGGCGTATTCACGATCCGCTCAAAGGCAAGATCATCCTCCGGGCTCACCACCAGCCGGAAGTAGGCCATCGCATCGCGGATCTCCATCCGCTCATAAAACCGTGGCCCGCCGATCACCCGATAGGGCAAACCGATGGTCAAAAACCGATCCTCAAACGCCCGCATCTGATGCGAGGCCCGCACCAGAATTGCCAGATCATCCAATGACATAGGCTGCATGCCGCGGGTCCCGCCCTGCATCGCTTCGATCTCGTCCCCGACCCAGCGCGCCTCTTCTTCACCGTCCCAATGACCGATAAGGCGAACCTTCTCGCCGTCCTCGGCCTCGGTCCAAAGCTCCTTGCCAAGCCGGTTTTCATTGCCCCGGATCACCCCGGCAGCCGCTGCAAGAATATGCGGGGTCGAGCGGTAATTCTGTTCCAGCCGCACCACCTTCGCGCCCGGAAAATCCTTTTCAAACCGCAGGATATTGCCCACCTCGGCGCCCCGCCAGCCATAGATCGACTGATCGTCATCGCCAACGCAGCAAATGTTCTTATGCCCGCCCGCCAACAGACGCAGCCACAAATATTGCGCCACGTTCGTGTCCTGATATTCGTCCACCAGAACGTATTTGAACCACCGCTGATACTGGGCCAAAACGTCGTCGTGCTTCTGGAAAATCGTCACCATGTGCAGCAGCAAATCACCGAAATCCACCGCATTCAGCTCGCGCAGACGCACCTGATATTGCTCATAAATTTCCGTGCCGCGATGGTCATACGCCCCGGCCTCGCTCGCCGGAACGCTCTGCGGCGTCCACGCCCGGTTTTTCCAGTTGTCGATGATCCCCGCCAACATCCGCGCGGGCCAGCGTTTGTCGTCGATATTCGCCGCCGCCACCAACTGTTTCAACAGGCGCAGTTGGTCATCCGTGTCCAGAATGGTGAAATTCGATTTCAACCCGACCAGCTCGGCGTGACGACGCAACAGCTTCACACAGACCGAGTGGAACGTGCCAAGCCACGGCATCCCCTCCACGTCACGCTCCAACATGCGCGCAACGCGCTGTTTCATCTCGCGTGCGGCCTTGTTGGTAAAGGTCACAGCCAAGATTTCGTTGGTCTGCGCCCGCCCGGTGTTCAGCAGATGCACGATCCGCGTGGTCAAGGCCTTGGTCTTGCCCGTTCCCGCCCCGGCCAGCATCAAAACAGGCCCGTCCAGCGCCTCAACCGCGTCGCGCTGAGCCGGGTTCAACCCTTCAAGATAAGGCGTAGGCCGCGCTGCCATCGCCCGCGCGGCAAGAGAGGCCCCTTCAAAGGCGTCGGATTCGTCAAAACTGCTCATGAGCGGCAACTTAACCGCAGAACGTTACGAGATAAAGAGATGTTCTTGCCTTGTTCTGCGCCTTTTCGGTGGACAACCGCACGCCCTGCCGCCTCAATAACCGTCATGGACCTACACGCAAAATTTCCCGGCATCGCCGATCTCAAAACCCGCGCCCGTCGCCGTATCCCGCATTTCGCGTTCGAATACCTCGACAGCGGCACCGGCAACGAAGCCACACTGCATCGCAATCGCGACATGCTCGATCAGGTGCGTTTCATGCCCCAAATCCTGCGCGGCCCGATGACACCCGATCTGAGCGTTAAGCTTTTTGATACCAGTTTGCCGCTACCCTTCGGCATCGCTCCGGTTGGAATGTCCGGTTTGATCTGGCCAAATGCGGAATATCTGCTGGCCAAGGCGGCGGCGCGTTTGGGGATACCCTATTCGCTTTCTACCGTTGCGGCGCAGACGCCCGAACATGTGGCGCCTGTTTTGGGAGAGCAAAGCTGGTTTCAGCTCTACCCACCCAAAGACCCGGATATCCTGCGCGATATCCTGACCCGCGCCAAAAACGCCGGGTTCAAAGCGGTCGCACTGACTGTTGATGTCCCCGTCGCCTCGCGACGCGAACGTCAAACCCGCTCGGGCCTCACCCATCCGCCGCGCACCACGCCACGCATCCTGTGGCAAGTCGCACGCCGCCCCGCTTGGGCCATGGCGATGCGCCCGCATGGCATGCCGCGTCTGCGCACGATTGAAACCTATATGGACAATCGTGGCTCCCTGCCGCCGACCGAACATATCGGCTACCTGCTGCGCACCTCCCCCGATCTCGACTATGTCCGCCGGGTCCGCGAGATCTGGGATGGACCGCTAATGCTCAAAGGCGTGATGAACCCCGAAGAGGCCCAAGGCCTTGAAAAAGAAGGAGTTGACGGTATCTGGCTGTCCAACCACGCCGGGCGGCAGTTCGATGGCGCGCCCAGCACGATTGAGGTTCTGCCCGCCATGCGCGCCGCCACCAAACTGCCGATCATTTTCGACAGCGGCGTCGAAGGCGGCCTCGACATCCTGCGCGCGCTGGCGCTTGGGGCCGATTTCGTGATGCTGGGCCGTGCCTGGCACTATGCCCTCGCCGCCCTCGGCGCGGACGGGCCGGATCACCTCGCTGACATGCTCCAGCGCGATATCGAAGCCAACTTGGGTCAAATCGGCATCGAACGCTTTGCCGATCTGCCAAGCAGGCTAGAGGCGTTGCCCCCGACCTTCGCCCGCTAAACCGCCACTAGCGCACCGTTAGAAAAGACAATTCAAACCCAAAACCCCGGCTCAGCGCAATAAAATAACCCAGATACGTGACTGCACAGAAATTGTTACCAATTCTTTGCAATGCCTTGCCCCAGCCCTTGCGCTGCACTGCGGCAACACGCTAGCAATTTGTGCAAGTTGCACTGAATTGAACCACACCGGGGACACCTGCCAATGCCAGAGTTCGAGAAAATCCTGATTGCCAACCGTGGCGAAATCGCCATCCGCGTGATGCGCGCTGCCAATGAAATGGGCAAACGCACGGTTGCCGTCTTTGCCGAGGAGGACAAGCTCTCCCTACACCGGTTCAAAGCGGATGAGGCCTATCGGATCGGCGCAGGCATGGGGCCGGTCGCGGCGTATCTCAGCATTGAAGAGATCATCCGCGTCGCCCGTGAATGCGGCGCCGATGCCATCCACCCCGGCTATGGCCTCCTGTCGGAAAACCCCGATTTTGTTGATGCATGCGACGCCGCTGGCATCACCTTTATCGGCCCCAAGGCCGAAACCATGCGCGCCCTTGGGGACAAGGCCAGCGCCCGGCGTGTCGCCATCGAAGCCGGCGTTCCCGTGATCCCCGCCACCGAAGTTCTGGGCGATGACATGGCCGCGATCAAAGCCGAAGCGGGCGAAGTCGGCTATCCGCTCATGCTCAAGGCAAGCTGGGGCGGCGGCGGTCGCGGCATGCGCCCGATCCTGTCCGAGGACGAGGTCGAGGAAAAGGTTCTCGAAGGCCGCCGCGAGGCCGAAGCTGCTTTTGGCAACGGCGAAGGCTACCTTGAGAAAATGATCATCCGCGCCCGCCATGTCGAGGTCCAGATCCTCGGCGACAAACACGGCGGCATGTATCACCTGTTTGAGCGCGACTGCTCGGTCCAACGCCGCAACCAAAAGGTGGTCGAGCGCGCCCCTGCGCCCTATCTCACCGACGCGCAGCGGTCCGAGATTTGCGATCTGGGCTACAAGATTTGCAAACACGTCAATTATGAATGCGCCGGCACCGTTGAATTCCTTATGGATATGGATACGAGCCAGTTCTACTTCATCGAAGTGAACCCCCGTGTTCAGGTCGAACACACCGTGACCGAAGAGGTCACTGGCATCGACATCGTGCGCTCGCAAATCCTTATCGCAGAAGGGAAAACCATCGCCGAGGCAACCGGCAAAACTTCGCAGGATCAGATCACGCTCAACGGCCACGCCCTGCAATGCCGGGTCACAACCGAAGATCCGCAAAACAACTTCATCCCCGATTATGGCCGCATCACCGCCTATCGCTCGGCCACGGGCATGGGCATCCGGCTCGACGGTGGCACCGCCTATGCTGGCGGCGTTATCACGCGCTACTATGACAGCCTGCTGACCAAGATCACGGCCAAGGCGCCGACCCCGGAGATGGCCATCGCCCGGATGGACCGCGCCCTGCGCGAATTCCGCATCCGCGGCGTGTCGACCAACATCGCCTTTGTCGAGAACCTGTTGAAACACCCCACCTTCCTCGACAACAGCTACACGACCAAATTCATCGACGACACGCCCGATCTGTTTCAGTTCTCCAAGCGCCTCGACCGCGGCACCAAGGTTCTGACCTATATCGCGGACATCAGCGTTAACGGTCACCCCGAAACCCAAGGCCGCGCCGAGCCGCCTGCCGATCTCAAGCCGCCGCGCCCGCCGCAGGTGACCAAGGGCCACGCGCCCTATGGCACCAAGACCCTGCTCGAAGAGAAGGGCGCGCAAGCCGTCGCCGACTGGATGAAAGCGCAAAAGCAGCTTCTTATCACCGACACCACCATGCGCGACGGGCACCAATCGCTGCTTGCCACGCGGATGCGCTCGATTGACATGATCAAGGTCGCCCCCGCCTATGCTGCCAACCTGTCACAACTTTTCTCGGTCGAATGCTGGGGCGGGGCCACCTTTGATGTGGCCTATCGCTTCTTGCAGGAATGCCCGTGGCAACGCCTGCGCGACCTGCGCGCCGCCATGCCCAACGTGCTGACCCAAATGCTGCTGCGCGCCTCAAACGGCGTCGGTTACACCAATTACCCCGACAACGTGGTGCAGGAATTCGTCCGTCAGGCCGCCGAGACCGGCATCGACGTGTTCCGCGTGTTCGACAGCCTGAATTGGGTTGAAAACATGCGCGTCGCGATGGATGCCGTGGTCGAAAGCGGCAAGATCTGCGAAGGCACGATCTGTTATACCGGCGATGTCCTGAACCCGGATCGCGCGAAATACGATCTGAAATACTATGTCGGCATGGCCAAAGAGCTTGAAGCCGCCGGCGCGCATGTGCTGGGGCTCAAGGATATGGCGGGTCTGATGAAACCCTCCGCCGCCCGTGTGTTGATCAAGGCACTCAAGGAAGAGGTCGCCCTGCCCATCCACTTCCACACCCATGACACCTCCGGCATCGCCGGGGCCACGATCCTTGCTGCGGCCGACGCCGGTGTTGATGCTGTCGATGCCGCGATGGACGCCTTCTCCGGCGGCACCAGTCAGGCCTGCCTCGGCTCCATCGTCGAAGCCCTCGCCCATACCGATCGCGAAACCGGTCTCGACATCGCTGCCATCCGCGAGGTGTCCAACTATTGGGAGCAGGTGCGCGCCCAATATGTCGCGTTCGAATCCGGCCTTCAGGCCCCCGCGTCCGAGGTTTACCTGCATGAAATGCCCGGCGGACAGTTCACCAACCTCAAAGCCCAGGCCCGAAGCCTCGGCCTCGAAGAACGCTGGCACGAAGTGGCACAGACTTATGCCGACGTGAACCAGATGTTCGGTGACATTGTCAAAGTCACACCGTCTTCCAAAGTGGTTGGCGATATGGCCCTGATGATGGTCAGCCAGAACCTCACCCGCGCCGAGGTTGAAAACCCCGAAACCGATGTCGCCTTCCCCGACAGCGTGATCGACATGATGCGCGGCAACCTTGGCCAACCTCCCGGCGGTTTCCCCGACACGATCGTCAACAAGGCGCTCAAAGGCGAAGCTCCCAATACCGAGCGTCCCGGCAAACACCTCCCCGCTGTCGATATCGAAGCCACCCGCGCCGAACTTTCGAGCGAACTCAACGGTTTCGCTGTCGATAACGAAGACCTCAACGGCTACCTTATGTATCCCAAGGTGTTCCTTGATTACATGGGCCGTCACCGCCTCTATGGCCCGGTGCGCAGCCTGCCCACGCGCACCTTCTTTTACGGCATGGAACCCGGCGAGGAGATCGCGGCCGAGATTGACCCCGGCAAGACCCTCGAAATCCGCTGTCAGGCGATTGGCGAAACCGGCGAAGACGGTGAGGTCAAAGTGTTCTTTGAGCTCAACGGTCAGCCCCGCGTGATCCGCGTGCCCAACCGCCTTGTGAAATCGCAAACTGCCCAGCGCCCCAAAGCCGAAGACGGCAACCTTTGCCACATCGGCGCGCCGATGCCCGGCGTGGTGGCCTCGGTCGGTGTCAGCGTCGGCCAGAGCGTGCATGAAGGCGATCTTTTGCTCACCATCGAAGCGATGAAGATGGAAACCGGCATCCACGCTGAACGCGACGCGGTGGTCAAAGCGGTCCACGCCCAGCCCGGCGGTCAGATCGACGCCAAAGACCTGCTGGTCGAGTTTGAAGAGCCCGAAGACAGCAAAGATTGAGCCGTCAAACCGCATTAAATCGCCCCTTTGGGAAAAACTTTCCGAAAGGGGCGATTTTTCTCTTGCGGCTCCGGGCCAGATTTCATATCTCCGCCTCACCCAAGGATGCGGGCGTAGCTCAGGGGTAGAGCATAACCTTGCCAAGGTTAGGGTCGGGCGTTCGAATCGCCTCGCCCGCTCCAATGGGACTTACCGGAAATTGAAATATCTTACCCCTCCGGGGGCCCGCGACACGCGCGCGGCCTGTCCGGCTTGGTGGCGCAAACCGTCTGTGCGACAGCTCGGGCTTGGCTTTTCCCCGTATTGGTTATTTCTGTATTGGTTACCTCTGACGTGCTGGCCAAACGGCCAAGCGCGCGCCTAAAACGCGTTGAACGTCAGAGTGGTCAGCGAGCGTTCGATGCCCGGAATATCAAGCAACCTGTCACTGATAAACTTGCCCACATCCTCATCTCCGGGGATATAAAGCTTCATGATCAGGTCATATTCGCCGCTGGTCGAAAACAGCTCGGAATGCAGCTCTCGCAGCACGATCTGCTCGGCCACCTTATAGGTCGTTCCCGGTTTGCAGCGCAGTTGAATGAAAACACAGGTGGTCATGGCCCGCCTCTTGGTTACCTTGCGGCCAAGCTGTCACGAAGCCTCACCATGTTCAAGCCAGAGTTCAAGCCAGACCTGCGCAGGCTGGACGTGATCAAACCAAATATGTTCAGGCCAAACAAGCTCAAGCCAGATACGCTCAGTCCGCCCCCCGCCAATCCGGCGTCACTCATCGCGCGACGCGACACTTGCGACCTCGGTGGTGATCTTGCGCGCCTTTGACAGCCCGGTCACATCATCCAAAACCATCTGGTTCAACGCGCACCATGTCGCATAGTTCGCCCAGCCCGCGTGCCCCTTGATCGCCGTATCAAGCGCGCGCGCGTTCCAGAACGGGCTGGTCCCCGGTGACACGCTCAACGCGCCGTTGTTGCCTTGCAGGTTCATCCCCTGCCGCCATTGGATCCGTGCCTTGTTCAGCGGTCCGCCGATGTTGGGCTCACTCACTTTGCGCGACCCGTCGCCAAGGTAACTTGTGTCCCAATTCGCCACCGTCCCCCCTTGGGTCCATGTCTCGCGCGTTTCGCGCAACCACCCATCCGCAGGCTGACACCACGACGCCTCCGGGTTGGCTGCATTGCGATAGCGTGACAAATACCGCGCCCGTTTGCCCACCGCCCCTTCCAGCACAGCCACCTCATGCGACGTGCCCTCTGCCGGGCCGCGCAATTCCAGCTGCGAGGCATAATCCGGGGTGTAATGCCCAATCGCCACGATCCGCTCACGCGTCTGCTTCCCTTCGACCTTTTTGGCGAATGGGAAAATCTGACCCGTCGCCGTATCGTGTTTCACTTCGCGGTCCTTGGCCTTCAACGTCCCCCAATTCGCCGCCGATGTGAGCGAGACATAAATCGGGCGCTGATCCAGCGGGTACAACCGATACCACTCGGCCAGCGCCTGCCGTTCGCTCGGCGAACAGGCTTGCGCCGCATCCCCCTCGCGCGCCCAACAGGTCAGCCGGTTGTTGCCGCTCAACTCCGCCTTCGCCCGTTCTGCCCGCTGAATACCCGCCCATGCTGTTGCTTCTGCTGCCGGGTTCAACAGCACGACCAGATCCCCCACAAGCGGCGTCATCTTGCGTCCGGGCACATGCGCGTTGATCTTGGCAACCGCCGGCCCGCGCAGCGCCTCAGACAGCATATTGCCGCCCATGGAATGCCCGAAAATTAGGAACTTATCCGCCCTCGCATCCCCTTGCCTCAAGCGCAATTCGCCCTGCAGCTCCCCTAGAACCATCTGCAATGGCGATTTGAAATTCTTCGACACCGCACCGGCGCAATTGCGCCGCCCGCCACCCAACCGGCATGACACATCCCAACGGTTCCAAAAGGTCAGCCCCGGCGCGATACTTTCCAACCCGGTTGGCGCGCCCGCGTCCGGATTTATATCCGACGGCCCCTCTTTCACCCGCTGCCCGTTCCAGCCGATGAACACCCCCGTCACTGCCGCGTTGCAATAGGTGCCATCCGCCACACAGCGCGTGTTTAACGCCGCCCGCGAATAGGCCAGCATCCGGCGAAACTTGCGAATATCTCCGTCACGCAGCTCGGCGTTGTGGCGCCAACCATGAACATAGGCGACCACGTAATTCTGCACCCCCGCCTTGTCCAAGCGGTCCAAATACCCCTTTACCGCCTTTAACTGCCACGGCAGATCAAGACTGCCATCATCCGCCAGCTCAACAAACGCGAGGTCATATTCGTCGCTGCGCTGCAATGGCCGCGCATTCACATCCGCCAGAGCGGCCCAGTTCTCATCCGGCAAGGGCAAATCCCCCACCGTCACCACGACCGGCTCGCCCGGCGCTGCCCCGGCCCCAGCCGCGGCCTGTGCTTCAGCCCGCGCCGTCGCAATCGCCTGCGCCAGTTCCGCACGCGCCTTGCGCGCCTCTACCGCGCCCGGCAGCAGGTGCTTTTGCAACGCACAGCGGCGTTTTTCGGGGTTGCCGATCTCTTGATTGCCCGCCTGCAAATTATGCGGCTCAGCGCACAGAGGCTCGCTCAAAAGCGTCACCCGAAATGGCCCCTTGGCCGTGGCGCATGCGGTCAATCCGGCAACCAAACACACAGCCGCCCCGAAACGGAGAAGGGAAAATGGCATCTCAAATCACCCTTTTCTTGCGTAATGGCAAAACCCTACACCCGAATCGAAGCGATGCAAAATGTCACGCCACCACAGAAAATCATGGCACAGGCTGCGGCACCGCTTTTAACCTGCGGGCGTGCACCCTATAACGCCCGGCATCACACACCACCGCACGGAACACCCAAATGCGCAGCGCCACGATCACCCGCAAAACTGCGGAAACAGACATTAGCGTCGACATCACCCTCGACGGCACAGGGGCCTATGACAATGAAACCGGCGTCGGCTTCTTTGATCACATGCTCGATCAACTGGCGCGCCACTCGCTGATCGACATGAAAATCCGCTGTTCCGGCGATCTGCACATTGATGACCACCACACCGTCGAAGACGTCGGCATCGCTCTTGGTCAGGCGCTCTCACAGGCGCTTGGCGACAAGAAAGGTATCCGCCGCTATGGCAGCTGCCTCTTGCCGATGGATGACGCGCTGGTGCGTGCGGCGCTTGATCTGTCCGCCCGTCCCTATCTGGTGTGGACGCTCGATTTGCCGACCGCCAAAATTGGCACATTCGACACCGAATTGGTGCGTGAGTTCTTTCAGGCGTTCAGCACCCATGGCGGCATCACCCTGCATGTCGATCAACTGCATGGGCTGAATTCGCACCACATCGCCGAAGCCGCGTTCAAGGCCGTCGCCCGCGCCCTGCGTGATGCGGTCGAAACCGACCCGCGCAAAGCCGATGCAATCCCTTCGACCAAGGGCGCGCTCTGATCGGCTCCCGCTCCGGGCTTACCCCGGAGCCTCTCCCCCTGCCCTTCCCTCACGGCGACGAAAGAGACCAGACCCATGATTACCGCAATCGTTGACTACGAATCCGGCAATCTGCATTCGGCGGAAAAAGCGTTTCAACGTATGGCCGCCGAAACCGATGCCGGCCAGGTGCGCGTCACATCCGACCCCGACGTGATCCGCTCGGCCGACCGCATCGTTTTGCCCGGCGATGGCGCCTTCCCGGCCTGCCGTGCCGCCCTGTTCGATCATCGCGGCGTATTCGAGGCGATCGAAGAAGCGGTCATCACAGGCGGCAAACCCTTTCTCGGCATTTGCATCGGCATGCAAATGATGGCCACGCGCGGCTTGGAATACAGCGAAACGCCCGGCTTTGGCTGGATCGCAGGCGATGTCGACAAAATCACGCCCGCTGACGGCGCGCTCAAGGTGCCGCATATGGGGTGGAACGATCTGGTGATCGAGCATCCTCACCCGGTGTTTGATGGGGTCGAAACCGGCCAACACGCCTATTTCGTGCATTCCTATCACTTCAAAGTGGCCGACCCGGCACATCGCCTCGCCTATGTCGATTACGCCGGTGAAATCACCGCCATCGTCGGGCGCGACAACCTGTTGGGAATGCAATTCCACCCCGAGAAAAGTCAGCAAACCGGCTTGCAGCTGATTGCCAATTTCCTGCGCTGGACGCCTTAACCACGGCCTGACTACTTCAGCCGCGTCCAGACCTGCGACTGGCACAGCTTTTTGACACAGCCTTTGACCGTCATCTTGTTGCCCGCAACGTGGAACACACCATCCACTGTCGCCTTAAGCTGGCTCACCAACATACGCCCGCTATAGTCGCCGCCACCTGTCGGCTTCACATCCCAGATCACGCGCTTGCCGACGTTCTGGGTGATAACGTCTTTACCGGACTTGTCGAATGCCTTGATCACCGTGCCGCACAGGCTCGCACCACAGGGCGCCAGCTTCACGTGACCCACCTGCCCCTTCTTGTCCGGCCCGGTCAGCCACAGCCCTTCGGCCTTGTCCGCCATCACGGGCGATGCCAGCACGGTCAGGAAAAGCCCCGACACCGTAACCGCACGCAATCTGGTGATAAAATCCGCCATCGCATCCTCGACAAAAATGGCCCGCCCGAACCATTCGTTCGGACGGGCAGATTTTATCGTGATTTCGGTCGTTCAGCTATTGCCGGTTTTGCATGGCTCGCAAACCGGCATGTCCCTGCCGAATAGCGCGCTTACTTGAGCCGCGTCCATGTCTGGCTCGAACACAGCAAGCCCCCCGCGACACAGCCCTTAAGCTTGAGCTTGTTGCCACTGACCTGCATCTTGCCGGTGTAAATCTTGTCGTTGGACGGGCGCCACACCTTGCCCGCGTAATAGCCACCGCCCTCGGGCTTCATGCTCCGGACCAACTGCTTGCCCTTGTTGGGCGAGTTGTATTCGCCACTGTTATTGAATGTCTTCGCGATAATGCCACAGACGTTGGACCCGCATTTGCTCATCTTGATATGCGCGTAAGAGCCGTCATCGACCTCGGTCTTCCACATGCCGACCGCCGGGTCCGCCATCGCCGCGCCCGCGCTCATCATTCCAACGGCTGCCAGTATCATGATCTTTTTCATCGTGAACTCTCCTCCCTGAGAATAGCTTCCACTCTGCCCCCTCTCTCGGCTTCCGATCAAGCCTGTCTTAGGGTCAAGTTGCATTTCCCGCGCCCCCGTGCCAAATGGCACCAGCCGTGTTTTGAAGGGAAAACAAGCATGATCCTCTACCCCGCGATTGACCTCAAAGACGGCCGCGCCGTGCGCCTTGTGCATGGCGAAATGGAGCGCGAGACTGTGTTCAACGAAAACCCCGCCGCACAGGCGCTGGAGTTTGTGAAGGCCGGCTGTGAATGGCTGCACCTTGTCGATCTCAACGGCGCTTTCGCAGGTGAGCCGGTGAATGCCGCGCCCGTCGAAGCCATCCTCGCCCAAACCAATGTGCCGGCCCAGCTGGGCGGCGGCATCCGCGATATGGCCACCATCGAACGCTGGATCACCCGCGGCCTCGCCCGCGTGATCCTTGGGACTGTCGCTGTCGAAAACCCCACCCTCGTGCGCGACGCCGCGCGTGAATTCCCCGGCAAGGTTGCCGTCGGCATCGACGCCCGCCACGGCAAAGTCGCCACCAAAGGCTGGGCCGAGGAAACAGACGTAGACGCCACCGACCTCGCCAAAAGCTTCGAAGACGCGGGCGTCGCGGCCATCATCTATACCGACATCCTGCGCGACGGCGCGATGAAAGGCCCCAATATCGAGGCAACAGCCGCGCTCGCCAACGCTGTCTCGATCCCGGTGATCGCCTCTGGCGGCGTATCATCTCTTGACGACCTCAAGGCGCTTAAATCCTGCGGCGCAACGCTCAACGGCGCCATCTCGGGCCGTGCGCTCTATGACGGCGCGATCAATCTGCAAGAGGCGCTGGCGATACTGGCTTAACCGCCCGCCGCCTTCGCCGTCAGCTTGCCCAAGGCGCCGCGCATCTTGGCAATATAGCCCGCATCGTCGTCAATCCCGTCGAGATCATCCAACGTCTCGTCGGGGCCTCATACGCAAGCCAGACTTTGCCATCCGCATCGGCGTAAACCAACACCTTCAGCGGCAGGTAAAGCCCCGCCAACGGGTTATCCTGCATCGCAGGCGTGCCCAGCTTGGGGTTGCCAAAGATCAGCAACTCGGACGCCGCAATCTCCATTCCCACGCTCTTTGCGCCGCCCGCATGATCGACGCGGGCAAACACTGTCGCCCCCGCGCCGGTGACAGCCTCCTGCAGACGATCCATCGTCTCCGCCACGCTTGTGCCTTGCGACTGCACGCGCATGATGTCATCCGCCGCCACCGCTTGAGGCAGCACAGCCGCTCCCATCGTCATCGCCGCCGCCAAAGCCAAAACCGTCTTTTTCATCGCCAATCTCCTGAGTTGCTTGTCACCTGACAGCATCGCGCATCAACCGCGCCAACCCCACAAACAATCTCGTGATCATGCGTCGCAGCCGCCATCATGTAAAAACCGCCCCCGCCCAACAGCAGCCGCCAAACACCATCAGCATCAACAGACCAAAGCCGCCCGTTGCCCTGCCGCCCGTTTCTTGCCATAGAGACGCGAGCTTGCACAATCAGGGCCGCACCATGCTGAAAACCCGTATCATCCCTTGCCTCGACGTGGCCGATGGCCGTGTGGTCAAGGGCGTGAATTTCGTTGATCTGGTGGATGCGGGCGACCCCGTCGAATCCGCCCGTGCCTATGACGCCGCCGGCGCTGATGAACTCTGTTTTCTCGACATTCACGCCACCCATGAAAACCGTGGCGTGATGATGGATGTTGTCACCCGAACAGCAGAGCAATGCTATATCCCGCTCACCGTTGGCGGCGGCGTGCGCACCGCAACCGACGTGCGCAACCTGCTGCTGGCTGGCGCCGACAAGGTCAGCTTCAACTCCGCCGCCGTTGCCAACCCAGATGTCGTGGCCGACGCCGCCGATCAATTCGGCTCGCAATGCATTGTCGTTGCGATTGACGCCAAAACCGTCAGCCCCGGCAAATGGGAGATTTTCACCCACGGCGGGCGCAAATCCACTGGCATCGACGCGGTTGAATTCGCCAAAACCGTCACCGCAAAAGGCGCCGGCGAAATCCTCCTCACCTCGATGGATCGTGACGGCACCCGCGCGGGCTTCAACCTGCCGCTCACCCGCGCCATTTCGGACGCGGTCGATATCCCCGTGATCGCCTCCGGCGGCGTCGGCACACTCGACCACCTCGTTGATGGCGTCACCAAAGGCGGCGCCTCCGCCGTCCTCGCCGCCTCGATCTTTCACTTTGGTGACTACACAATTGGCGAGGCCAAAGCCTATATGGCCCAAGCCGGCATCCCGATGAGGCTGACATGACACTGGAAGAGCTCGAACAGATTATCGCCACCCGCGCCACCGCCTCCCCTGAGGACAGCTGGACCGCGAAACTACTCGCCAAAGGCCCAGAGAAAGTGGCCGAGAAATTCGGCGAAGAATCCATCGAAGCGATCATCGAAGCGGTCAAAGGCGATTCTGTCCGCCTGACGTCCGAGGCGGCAGATGTACTCTTTCACCTGCTGGTCATGCTGAAATCACGCGACGTGTCGCTGGCTCAGGTGATGACAGAACTCGCCCGCCGACAGAACCAATCCGGCCTCGCCGAAAAAGCCGCACGCCCCTCCTGAAACACGGCCACCCCTGCGGGACGGCGGGTGGGGCGCCTTTGCGACAAGCAAACAGCGTCACCCGCCGGTTGTCGCCTCAGAGTTTCGAGGAAATCACCCCGGTGTTGAACCCGCCCATGCGCAGCTCGCCAAACAGGCGTTGATATTCAATTTTGGGACAGCGGTTCATAATCACATCCACGCCCCGCGCCCGCGCAACCTCTGCCGCGCCCGCGTGCTCGACCCCAATCTGCATCCAGATGATCTTGAGGTCGGGAAACGCCTCCAGCGCCTCATCCACGACCGGCGGCACATGTTCGGAGCGTCGGAAAATGTCGACCATATCCACCGGCTCATCAATCTCGCCAAAGGTGCCGCGCACCGTCTCGCCCAGCAACTCTTTGCCCGCGTGAACCGGGTTCACCGGAATCACCCGATAGCCCTTAAGCGCCAGATACCGCGCTACATAAAAACTCGGGCGCACTTCGTTCGTCGACACACCCACCACCGCGATGGTCTTGGTGCCCGACAGGATATCGCGCAAATGCGCGTCTGAATATTCTTCGCTCATACCCCCTCCTTACCCCCCTTCACGGAAAAAAAAGCGCCCGGAGCAAAGCCGGGCGCAAGTCACGGAACGAGGGACAGTGAAGAGAAAGACAGGAGTTCCGTGCCTGCCTTCCTGAGTATCATGTAGAGCCTCAACTCAACTTATGAAGAGGATGTAAGAATATTGTGAAGATCGGGTTAACGCGCGCTTTTCCGCTCATTTGTCCAAAATGCCGGGCCAATGCGCGTCAGCGCGTTTGATATTGCCCGGTATGTCCTCGCTCCATTGGCCGCGCACCACAGTCGAGTAATTGAGGTAAAGCTTGCCCTCATACACCGTCCACGCGTCCGGCGCGGTCTTGGCAATCGCGCCATGCGCCATCGCAAACGCACAATAGCCGCCATACTGCGGCGCATAGGCCTTGGGCGTGTTGGCAAACATCTCGCGTGTCTCGGCGCTCGAAAACAACCACCACGCACCGTTCCAGTCCAACGCATGTTGATCGCTGCCCGCCAGATGGGTTTGCTTGGTGAAGTAAGCGACCGGATCATATCCGTTGATCGCAATGCCCTTGTTGGCAAAGACCGGTGCCGTGGCGGCGCGCGCAACATGGCTGCCAAGAGCTGCCAATGGCAGGGTCGCAGCGGTGACAAGAAGATGACGACGGGTCAGCATGAGGAAGGCTCCTGTTTAAATGCCCCCCAAGACTGCGCAGTCGTTTGCCCGAAGCAAAGCCCCTCAACGGTGATGTGATGGCGCGTGTGCACAGAACCGCGCGGCCACGCTACCTCGGCCTCACCCTACCTTGGTAACGACGCATAGAGCGCCACCGCCGCAGCATTTGACACATTCAACGACCCAAACGCCCCGGCATAGTCGATCTTGACCAGCGAATCGCAGGTCTCGCGCGTTTTCTGACGCAGCCCCGGCCCCTCGGCCCCAAGAACCAGCGCCACAGGTCGGTCCGCCACGCCCTCGATCGCCGCCTCAATACTCTGCTCCGCTTCGCCGTCCAGCCCCAGCACGAGATAGCCCATCGCCTTCAACTCGACCATCGCATCGGACAGGTTGCGCACCCGCAGATAAGGCTGCCGTTCAAGCGCCCCGCTCGCCGTTTTTGCCAATGCACCGGTCTCGGGCGCACTATGATGGCGCGGCGCAATCACCGCACAGGCCCCAAACACCTCGGCCGAGCGTAAAATCGCCCCCACGTTATGCGGATCCGTCACCCGATCCAGCAGCAACACCCGCGGCACCCGCTCAGGAACACCAACACAGCGCTCCGGCAGGCTGCCCCAGTTCAGCGGCTTAACCTCAAGCGCGGCCCCCTGATGCACCGATTGCGCCTCAAGCGGTGCAGCAAATCTGCGCGGGTCCGACATCTCCGGCTCGATTCCCCCCTGCGCAATTGCATCACTCAGCTTGTCAGCGGCGTTTTTGGTCACCACCAGCCGCAGTTTTTGCCGCTCCGGGTTCATCAACGCATCACGCACCGCATGCAGCCCAAAAAGCCACACAGTCTCCGCCGCCTCCTTGCGCCGCGCTTTTTCCTTGTCGATCACCCAGGTTGGCTTCTTCATCACTGCTCCAATCGGGCCCCACATGTCTTCTCGGGCCGCCGTTTCCGCGCCCGCCGCATAACACGGGATTTTCCTGTTGACGACCCTGAGTGCGCACAGTAATCACCCCGACACAGTGGGCGACAGGCCGCAAGGTGTGGCAGGGGACTGTAACTCCCTCGCGGAGACGCACGCCTGGTTCGATTCCAGGGTCGCCCACCACTTTACTCAACATACTGCTTTTTATGGCCGTGAGCTGCTACACCGCACCTCACACTGGCCATATTCGATACGAATGACGTGATTTCGTTACTGTCCGTCGCCACGGTGTCAAGCATCGCCAATGACCGTTTTCGACAAGGAACTGACTCGAAGGTCTTTAGCGCCAAAGCGACAAGGGACACCTTGTGCGATGTTTTTCCAATCGCTTAGCCGTTTTTCCCCGGTGAGAATGATACGCATCGCTTTGATCATGAGAAAGTTGATCGGCCATCAATTCCTGCGCCATTCCGCGAGGCGACACTTGAGTTGGTGAGCAGGTTCATAGGTTGATACCTGCCCGTGGCACAGGCTTGCTTCCTTTCAAAAACCCACCAAGAAGCAGCTTTCACAAAACCTCGAAATTTCTTACATAGCCGTAAGAAAGCCAAGTAGCATTTGGGCATGAACCTATAGGACCATCAAACCGCAGGTGTCGCAGTATGGCTGACAAACTTCGTGTATGGCGTTAATTTCCAACTCTTGCCATACTAGGATCAAGCCGAACTACTTTACAATGAGGATAGATTTCAGGTGTTCGCTCGTTTAAGTCTGATATCAACACATGGCGTGATTCCGCGCTCACTAAAGGTTGCCGCCGTCGTTGGCACTGCGCTAAATCTTATCAACCAATATGACGCAATTTTTGGTGATAGTAGCTTTAGCCTGCTAAAGGCGGGTCTGACATACTGTGTGCCCTTTTGCGTCGCTACATATGGCGCGGTGATGGCGATGGACGTAACGGAGACTTGAGATGCGAGACAATGGTCTGATCAAAATCGGAGATCTGGCGCGGAGCAGTAATCTGAGCGAACGGTCGCTGCGGCATTACGAAGAACTGGGCATCATCACCCCCACCCGAACAAAAGGTGGCACTCGCGCATACTCCGAGCATGATGTTGAAGTTGCGAAACTCGTCCAACGCATGCGTGACATTGGGATCTCCCTCGACCAGATATCGTCAATTGCAACAGCAAGGGCCGATCATGAAACGGGGGCGAAATCTGCCAAGGCCGTGCGTCAGCAACTGTCTAAACTGTCCGAAAACCTGATGAAAATGGCACGTATGGCCATCGAACTGGAAAGCGAAGTCACCGAGGTCATTATGGCCGTGGATGAGTGCCTGTCTTGTGAAAACAAGGCCTCGAGCACAGGATGTCCGACCTGCCCGATGAATGAGGTGTCGAAAGAGTCTTCTTTGGCAGACCTCATCTGGCGGGACTAAGTCGCCAGACCACTTATTCTGCTACGGCAAAAGGGATCGTTTTGCGCGAGCGAACCTGAAAGGGAGACATCCCGTATTCATCCCGAAATGCCTTGGACAGCGAATTTGATGAAGAAAACCCGGTTGCCAGTGCGACCTCCAAAACATCCAACGGGGTCTCCTCGACAAGAGTGCGGGCCCGCTTTAAGCGCAGGTTTTTGTAGAATTTTGCAGGCGTCGCCCCCATGTTTGCTTTGAAAATCCGCTCAAGCTGACGGGTCGAAACGGCGATGCTTTCCGCTATGTCGCTTATCGCCAAAGGCTCTTCTATGGCGTGTTCCATAAGTTTGATGGCCTGACTGAGTTTGCTGTCAAAACGCGGATAGACATTTGCGACTGAATGCGGTTGATCGGCACGAGAGTTCCGTATGGCTGGCAGAACAAGCCGATTGCCAACCTCGGTGATTTCCCAAGAGCTCAGAACATCGGCCAGCAATTCAATGACAAGCTCGGATGTTGAGCCAGCCCCCGCTGACGTAATTATATTCCCGCTCCGCTCGGACAAACGATTGGTAATCTCACACCGGCACCCGCTCTCGCGGAGCATAGCGTGATCGCTCCAATGGGTCGTGACGGTAGAATTTTCGGGTTTGTTCGTTTTGATGTACGCGGTGGCCGCAGAAGACAAAAGCACCACGACACGGCCATCACGGACCATACTGCGCGTCCGGGGCATCCATTCCTGTGGCAGCGGGCCGCTGCCACCAACCACGATCATATGATCAGACAATTTGTGGTCGGCGATAGCAGGTGCTGCACGAATGATCTGTCCCCCCGCTCCTGTTACAAAACCTGGAGTGCTTGAGACAAAGCTCCACTGGCATAAAGGTTCTTCGACAACGCTGTTGATCACCTGAAGCGTATGCGTAATTGCTGACACCTCAAAATCCGAAAAACCGTTTTGCACATAAATTTCAAAGCTCAGCTGTGTCGGGAAATTGGCGCCAGCTAACGCGCGATACTCTTGTGAATTGGTGGCTATCATAAAGACATCGAACCTCACATTATCGGGGGCAGCTAAGTGACTTAAAGGCACGTCCCACCAATGGCCAACTCACCTCAAATGGCTCGTCCAATTGGTATTTCGAGCGGTCAATTTGTGGCAGCGGACTGCCTGCCTCTCTCGCCGACCTCGTTGCACTCAACTCACCGATATGCCGATCAAGATCATCGTAACTCATCTTTTTCTGCATTCTCGCCGCGGGTAAAACTATGGGCCGCCCATTGAAATCCAGATCGCTGTATCCACTCACGACCCAATCTCGTTCGGGCTCCCAATATTTTTCCAATGCCCGAAAGACTGGGGCGTATGTCTCTGCCACCGCGTCTGGCAATTGTAACTCACCCCATGCAAGGGCAACAAACACACCGCCTTGGCGCAAGATGCGACTGGCTTCGTTCAAATGGCCCTCGACATCGAAATGGTGAAGCGCCTGCATAGAAATCACCAAGTCCACCGAATGATCTTCAAACGGAAGGGTCTCGGCCGAGGCAGTTAAATAAGCGTAGCCCGCCTTTTTTGCGGCACGCATAGCCCCGCGTGGAGGCGCAATGTCAGTCGCCGTAACACTATGGAACCGCGGTGCGAGAAAGGCGGAGATCTCTGCCGCACCCGCACCGCACTCCACGCAATGAACTTGCGCATCGCATTGAGAGGTGAGCCAACCGATAAGATCGGCTGGCCCAAGATTTACCATCGGCCTCATGACTGTCAGCCGACAGATTCCAAGAACTTGGCGAGCTCGCCATCATGCATGGTGTGCGAAAGGTCGGGGTTCGGGAATTGCCCACCACTGGCAGCATTGTAATAGGCTGCGTAGGCTTTCTCCATTTCGCCCCACACATCCCCAAACACTTCGCGCTTTGGCGGAATCGGAAAGACCGAACAACCGATGATGTCGCTGGAGACGTGGAAAATACCGTGCGCGTATGGACCCGATCCAAGGCTGGCAACCGCGACGGGCAGATTTTCGTAACAGTATTTTGTCAACTCGACCGACGTATGCTCAAACAACGCCGCAAAGATGCCTGCATCAATCGAGGCATGCACAAGCTCCAGAATGGCCTTGGCATCTTCTGCCGTTCGCCCGGCAGGTGCGTGGCCAGAGTTCATCACAGCCCGCTCGCCCTGCACGCCAAAGTGCCCGACAACGGGAATACCCGCGGCCACAATCGCACGAATATGTTCGACCGTGCCCATTGAGGGTTCAATGTGAACCCCGTCTGCGCCCAACTTCACAACCTTAGCCGCGTTACGAACGGATTCTTCGATCGAGATGCTGGCGGTCGTGTTTGGCATGTTACAAATAATGAAAGGTGACGTTGCCCCCCGCAGAACGCCTTCAAGCATGTAAAGCTGTTCTTCAAAATCTACGGTAGCCATAGATTTGTGCCCCATCAGGCCCATCGGCCCGGGCTGCCACAGCACAAAAGATCCATCCCTAGGTTCTCTGCCATGATCGCACTTGGCGTGTCGTGGCATTCCATGCCGATGATACGCTCTCCCTTTTGAACCTTTTCGGCCAGATGCTTCAGGCGCGTTTTCCTACGTTTAGCCATGTCTTCCTCCCAGAATTAATTGACCGCGACCTCCCGTCGCACATTCATTACCTCACATGAATGTTAGATAATCAACAAAAACTTTCGGCTAACGCTCAATTATTGGGCTGACTATCTGATTTAAATGTTAAATTTTCTGCAGGGGATGCAATTGCTGTTCAAACTCAATACCCTCAGGATTTTCTCATGAAAGCAGCCGCCAAGTTCGGCTTTCTTAAGATGGAATTTCACCCCAAAACCCACATGGAGCTGACTGGCGGATCACAGCAGCCAAACAGTAAACCGCTTTGCGCGCTCTGCGCCTTGCAGGGCCTTCTGCCCGTTGCACGACCCAAAACCGAACTTTCAAACACGAACCCTTGAAGAAAGGCGCCGCCGCGCCCTACGCTGCGTATTGAAAAAACGCATTGGATGGTTCCGCAGACATGAAATGGAAAGAAGCCTACGCAACAGGCGACGCGCTCGTCGACAAACAGCATAAATCGCTTTTTGCCTTCTCCGAAGAGTTCCGCGAGGTGCTCGACCACGCCAATGGCGACAAAACCTATGATCTTTTTCTAGAATTCCTGAACGAATACGCCGAAGTCCATTTCAGCTTTGAAGACAGCTGCATGATGGCCCACCGCTGCCCCATCGCCGACAGGAATCGCAAAGAACACGGCTCTTTCCGGCGGCTGATCGAAACCGAACAGCACGCCTATACCGCTGACGGGTTTGACCGCGCACGCGCTTATGCTCTGCTCGACCAGATCGACCATTGGCTCGACAGCCACATCGCCCGCATCGACGTGCAGCTCAAAGACAGCATCGCCGCAGGGCGGCAATGCTGAAATATGAACCCGACCGCCTTACGGCATAAGGATTTGCTTGCGCTCAAAGCTGGCAGTGTCGCGCGTCAGGTCATCATAGATGATCTCGACCGTCACCGCGCCGATGCTCTGCAATTGGTGCACTTCGTAAATCTTGGCATCCGCCTGAATGGCATTGGGTGCATTGGTGTCGATCTGGCACGGCGGCAAAGGCCAGTCTTTCATCGGCGCGCCATTGATCGAATATTTCACCCCGACCAGACCACAGCGCCAAGACAAAAGATGCGTGAAATAGATCAGATCATTGCCGTCATATTCACGCACGGCCACCCAATTGCCCTTGGTCGCCCCCATGATGGGTTTGATCTCAACCGCAGTGGTGAACTTGCCGGTCGGCACCTGTGGCTCGGCGACATAGCCGCCCGCGACTTGTGCGCTTGGTGCGGGATCTGGCGTTGCGACCTGCGGTGCTGGCGTCGTGGCTTGGGGCGCGGGCTTCGCGGTTTCGTCCGTTCCGGCAAAGAACCCGCCACCATCATCACCGCCATCGTCGCCGCCCCCATCGCCGCCAACATCATCCCCGCTCGCAGGCGGCTGAACCACAGCGCCCGTCACCGCCGGAGGTTGTGTCACCACAGCACCATCGTCGCCCGCCTTGGGGGGCTCGGCGACCACCACGCCACCACTCGACACCGGCGGCGCCTTGTCACTCGGCCCGGCGCCACCCGCCGCGCCAATTCCCATAGCGATCATGATGAAAAAATTGTCCAGCATTGCAAATTCCTTTCGGCCATCTTCTTTGTCTCAAAATCTGTAAACGGCCCTTTGTTGCCGGGCGCGACCCCTCTATAGTACCGCATGAGCAGACAGGGGCAGGTATGATAATGGCCGCAAAGGCAGATAAAAGCCAATCCTTCAACATCGTGGTTGTCGGGCAAAATGGACGACTGCAATACGAGGCGCTGCTTTTCGCAGCCTCTCTGCGCCACTATAGCCCCGGTTTCAAAGGCCGCCTCTTCATCGCCGAGCCCCAGCCCGGCCCGAAATGGTCGCGCGATCCGCGCATCGGCAACGGCGATGTGATCGAAGCCCTCGACGCCCTCGATGCCGAGATTTTACCGTTTGAAAGCGCCCACTTCGGCGAAAGCTACCCTTATGGCAACAAGATCGAAGCCCTCAGCGCCCTCCCCGAGGGCGAACCCTTTGTGTTCTTTGACAGTGATACGTTAATCACCGGCGATCTCACCTCGGTTCCGTTTGACTTTGCGCGCCCGTCGGCCTCCCTGCGGCGCGAAGGCACGTGGCCCAAACAAGAGCTTTACGGCCCCGGCTATTCCGCCACATGGAAATCGCTCTACGACAAATTCGGCCTCGATTTCACAAGCTCGCTCGACCTTTCTCAACCCGATGAATTTTGGCGGCGCTACCTCTATTTCAACGCCGGGTTCTTCTTTTACAAATGCCCAAAGCTATTTGGCGACCGTTTCCTCGAATACGCCCTCGCCATCCGCGATGACGCGCCCGAAGAACTGGTCTGCCAAGAGCTTGATCCATGGCTGGATCAGGTCGCCCTCCCCCTCGTGATCCACGCCTTGGGCGGCGGGCGTGACACCCTGCCCGATGGGATGCTCGACGGCGCGATCTCCTGTCACTATCGGCTCTTCCCGCTGCTTTACGCGCGCGAAGGCGATCACGTAGTCACCGCCCTTGAAACCGTCGCCGCCCCCAACAAGCTCAAGAAAGTGCTCAAGCAATACGAGCCGATCAAGCGGATGGTCTATCAAAGCCGGGGTCAGAAAGTCCGCGCCATGTTCGACCAAAACGACCTCCCCCGCCGGGAACAGGCGATCCGCAACCGGATCAAGAAGGCAGGCTTCTGGATGCGCTGACCGGATCAGCCCCGTTTGGCGCGGAACATTCTCCCAATCCTGAACCGCCCTGTGAAACAGATTCCCTTCCCGCACTCAGGGAGTTGTGAGCGCAGCGCAATTCGCCTACGACTCGCGCAACGCATTCAAACGGGAGGGCCAATCACATGGCATACGGCTTCGATACACTGCAAATCCACGCGGGCGCACGCCCCGATCCGGCAACCGGCGCACGCCAGACACCGATCTATCAGACCACAGGCTACGTGTTCCGCGACGCCGATCACGCCGCGGCACTCTTTAACCTGCAAGAAGTCGGCTTCATCTATTCCCGCCTGACCAACCCCACCGTGGCCGTGCTTCAAGAACGTATCGCCACGCTCGAAGGCGGTCAGGGCGCGGTCTGCTGCTCCTCCGGCCACGCGGCGCAAATCATGGCTCTGTTCCCGCTGATGCAGCCGGGCTGCAATGTTGTTGCCTCGACCCGCCTCTATGGCGGCACGGTCACGCAGTTCAGCCAGACAATCAAACGCTTCGGCTGGTCCGCGAAATTCGTCGACTTCGACGATACCGAAGCTGTCAAAGCCGCAATCGACGAGAACACCCGCGCGGTGTTCTGCGAATCCATCGCCAATCCGGGCGGCTATATCACCGACATCCCGGCCATCGCCGCGATTTCCGACGCCGCGCAGATCCCGCTGATCGTGGATAACACCTCGGCGACGCCTTATCTCTGCAACCCGATTGCCCTCGGCGCGACGCTGGTGGTGCATTCCACCACCAAATACCTCACCGGCAATGGCACGGTCACCGGCGGCTGCATCGTTGATTCCGGCAATTTCGACTGGACCGCATCGGGCAAATTCCCATCGCTGTCCGAGCCTGAGCCCGCCTATCACGGCCTCAAGTTCCACGAAACCTTCGGCCCGCTCGCCTTTACCTTCCACGGCATTGCCATCGGCCTGCGCGACCTTGGCATGACGATGAACCCGCAAGCGGCGCATTACACGCTCATGGGCATCGAAACGCTCAGCCTGCGGATGGAGCGCCACGTCGAAAACGCGCGCAAAGTGGCGGAATGGCTCGAAAACGATGACCGGATCGAAGCGGTCACCTATGCCGGCCTGCCCTCCTCGCCCTATTACTCGCGGATCGAAACGGTTTGCCCCAAAGGCGCCGGCGCGCTCTTCACGGTCAAGCTCAAGGGCGGCTATGACGCCTGCGTCAAGCTGGTCGACAGCCTCGAGCTGTTCTCCCATGTGGCCAACCTTGGCGACACGCGCTCGCTGATCATCCACTCCGCCTCGACCACCCACCGCCAGCTTTCTGCCGAACAACAGGAAGCCGCCGGTGCAGGCGCCAGCGTGGTGCGTATCTCGATCGGTATCGAAAACGCCGAAGACCTGATCGCCGATCTGGACCAAGGCCTCAGCAAAGCAGGCGCCTGAACAGCAAGCGCCTCAGCCATCCAATACGGATGAGCGAAAAAACGCTCCACATCGCCCGGCACCCCACAGGTGTCGGGCTTTTTATTGACCTGACCACGCTCTCCCCCCTATCACCCTATCAGGCTCGCTTCTTTGGCCCGCTTCTTTTGGCCCATTTCGGGAAACCCCTTTGCGCCGGCGGTTTGCTGCGGTAAAATTAACTATCGGTGGGATGAACTCCCATCACGTTTGAAAGAGTGCTAATTCCCCGGCGATGAAACCAAATTTTGCACTTTCGCTCTCGTTTGAGGGCATCGGCCTTCTCCATAGGGCCTTCCCCGGTTGGAACCGGGTGGGTGAGGTTGAGCTGGATTCGCCCGATCTCCCCGGCGCATTGGCCGTTCTTCGCGAGACCGCGTTGCAAATCAACGGTCAGGATCTCGCCTCGAAACTGGTGATTCCAAATGAGCAGATCAAATACATCACGCTCGATCTTGGTCTGGTTGACGAGGCCCAGCGCACCGAGGCGATTTTAAAAGCACTCGATGGCGCCACCCCCTATCCCGTTGATCATTTGGCCTATGACTGGTCGGTCGAAGGCGACAAAACCCAAATCGCCGCCGTCGCTCGTGAAACCCTTGAAGAGGCTGAAAAATTCGCCGACGACCATGGGTTCGGCCCGGTCTGTTTCGTCGCCATTCCGCCGCAGGACGTGTTCTCTGGCGAGCCGTTTTTTGGCCCCACCGCCTATGCCGCAACATTGCTTGGCGATGCCAGCGACGTTCAACGCGACATGGCCCCGATCCGTGTCACCGGCGTGGTACGCCTGCCCGATCCCGGCGACGAAGCCGCAATCGCTGCGGCCCCCGTGGCCGACGCCGCGCCAGACGTGACTGCCGAAGCGCCAACAGCCACGCCTCCTGAGCCAGAGCAAGCCCCCGCGCCCGAGCAGACCCCCGCCGATGTCTCCACCGAAACGCCTACCGACGCCGCCGCCGAACCGCCGGAGTCTGAGGCCGAGGTTGAGCTGCGCCCGAGGTCGAGGTTGAACCCGAATTGGACCAGCCCCCTTGGAGTCGTCAGACCAACTGGCAGACGCCTTGCCTGAGCCTGAAGCACAGCCTGAGCCTGAAGCACAGCCTGAGCCTGAGCCATACGTTGCAGCAGCCCCCGAACCCGCACCGGACCCAATCCCCCACCCCGACTCCGACCCGGTTCAAGAGGCCGCCGCAGCGTCCGAACCTGCAACAGAAGTCGATGCCGCGCCAAGCCTAGACACCGAAGCCGAAACCGAAGCCGAACTCGCCGGCGACCCGCAAACCGAAACGCAAGACGAGAGCGAAGACAGCGGCGAACCCGATCTGCCGGAGGCTCCAGCCGTCTCCGTTCTGTCCGACACGCTGCCCGGCCTTGATGACGACGACGCCGCGGCCCTCTCCTCCGCGGCCCGCTTCACCCCTGTGCTGACAGCCGCCGACACCGAACAAGAAAGCGACGTTGAACCCGCCTTCTCCACCATCCGTGCCGCACATGATGACACACCTTCCGCCGCGCCCTCGCTCAGCGGTGTAAGCCGCACAGATACCCCTGCGGCAACGATCCCGCCCGCTCCGGCATTCGACGCGCCCGACGATACTTGGCCCGACGACAAATGGCCCGACAGCACGTGGGAAGAGCCCGCCGCCCCGATGATCGAGGCCACGCCCGAGACCTACGACGCGCCCGACCCGTCCGAGCATTACACCCCGGATGACGACGCAAGCTCGGCCTATGGCGAAACGGCTTATGACACAGCCGACAACGAGCCGCCGCTAGCCGACCCCACGCTCGATACCGAACCGCGCGAGAAAACCCTGTCGTTCTTCAGCCGTCGTAGCGGCGAAATGGCCTCTGGCCTCGCTGGCAGCCTGCGTGGCACCCTCGCCAACCGCAAGGCCCGCCGCGCCGAAGCCGCCGCTTTGGACCAGCAAACCGCTGATCTCCCAGAGCAATCAGAACAAACAGGCGCCGAATTCAGATCCGAAGCCGAGCGTATGACCGTTTTCGGCGCGCGTCAGTCCGCCCGTGGCAGCGCCGCGGTTGGTGGCAAGCCGCGCTACCTCGGCCTTGTGCTCACCGCGATCCTGCTGATGTTCCTCGCGGGCGTCGCGGCTTGGGCCTCGATCTTTATGGATGACGGGCTCGCCCGCCTCTTTGGCCCGCGCGACACCGAAGTTGCCGTGCTGCCGCCCAACGCCCCGGACGAGATGCGCGTCGAAGGCGCCGAAGCGATGGTGCCCACCGCGCCCCAGCCGCTGACGACCCGGCAAACCGCCGCGCTCGATCCCAAGAACATGCCGACGACCACCACCGTCTCGCCCGTGGCCAAGCCGACGCTGCCTCATGCGCTCACCGCAAAAGAAGCCCAGGCGCGCTATGCGGTGACCGGCGTCTGGCAACGCGCCCCCCAAGCGCCGCAACTGCCCGATCAACTCTCGCTTGATGATCTCTACCTCACTTCAATCGACCCCGGCATCAATGCCCAGGACGCGGTCGCCCTGCCCGCCGCCGCCCTGCTCGATAGCGACATTGCGCTGCCACGTTCCCCGATCACCGCCAAACCCGGTGCGCGCTTTGTGTTTGACGATCGCGGCCTTGTTGTCGCCAGCGCCGCTGGCACGCTCAGCCCCGAAGGCTTCCTCGTCTTTGCCGGGCGTCCACCCAACACCCCCAACACCCTGCCCCAGCGCGCCGAAACACCGGATACGACCGCCAACAACACCGCCGAACAAGCCCGCCTCGCCGCGCGCCGTCCGAAATCCCGCCCCGAAGGGCTGATCGAAGAGAACGAGCGCAGCAATCTCGGCGGGCTGACCCGCAGCGAACTCGCCAACATCCGCCCCAAACTGCGCCCCGCTTCGGCGCAACAACGCGCCGCCGAGCTTCAGGCCCAAGCCAAGGCCGAAGCCGAAGCCGAAGCCGCCAAGCAAGCCGCCGCCGATCAGGCCGCCGTGGAAAAGGCCGTGGCCGATGCCTCCGCCGCCACGATCCCCTTCCAAAACGCCACGGCACAGGCCGTCACGACCTCGCGCAAACCCAAATCGCGGCCTCGGGGTTCTCCTCCATCGTCAAACGCGCCCAAAAGGCGCAAAGCAGCGATACCGGCAGCGTGACCAAAGTCGCCGCCGCCGTGCCGCGCAGCCAGAAAACCGCGCCGCGCATCCCCTCGAAATCCTCGGTCGCCAAGGCCGCGACCGTCCGCAATCAGCTCAACCTGCGCAAGGTCAACCTCATCGGCGTTTACGGCAAACCCTCGTCGCGCCGCGCCCTCGTGCGCCTCGCCAATGGCCGCTATAAAAAGGTCAAAGTCGGAGACCGGATCGACGGCGGGCGCATCTCCTCAATCGGCGACGGCGAATTGCGCTACACCAAAAGCGGGCGCAACGTGATCCTGAAAATGCCTCGCGGCTGAACTGAAAAACCCGGCAGCGCCGCTGCGCCACCGGGTCTTCCTCATGGTCTCATCGCTTTAACGCTAGCAAAGCGGCGCGTTATTCAGCCGCTTCAATCTCGCCATTGTCGATCTGCTCCTGTTCGATCGATTCAAACAGCGCCTTAAAGTTGCCCTCACCGAACCCGTCATCGCCTTTGCGCTGGATGAATTCGAAAAAGATCGGCCCGATCACGGTTTTCGAGAAGATTTGCAGCAAGATGCGGGTTTCCCCGCCGCCCAGCACACCCTCACCGTCGATCAGGATACCGTGCTTCATCATCCGCTCGACCGGCTCTTCGTGGTCCTTCACCCGCTCGAACGACATGTCGTAATAAGCCTTCGGCGGCCCCGGCATAAACTTGACGCCACGCTCGGCAATCGCATCGGTGCTGTCATACAGGTTCTCGGACCCGACCGCGATGTGCTGGATCCCCTCGCCGTTGTATTTCTTGAGATAAGCCACGATCTGCCCGGTCTCGCCGCGATCTTCGTTGATCGGAATACGGATCTTGCCACAGGGCGAGGTCAGCGCGCGGCTGAACAGCCCGGTAAACTTGCCCTGAATGTCAAAGAAACGGATTTCTTTAAAGTTGAACAGGTTGCCGTAAAACCCGAACCACTTGTCCATGTTCCCCTTGAACACATTATGCGTCAGATGGTCGAGGTAATAGAACCCAACCCCATCAGGGTGCGCATTGCTCAGCCATTCGAACTCGGCGTTATAGGCCGAGGTGTCAAAGTAATCTTCGATGAAATAGATCAGGCTGTCACCGATGCCGTAAATCGCCGGCACATCCATGCTCTTGCCGTCGCCCTCATAGGAGCGCGCGCCCATCTTTACCGCATGGTCATGCGCATGTTTGGCGTCGACCACCCGCCAGCCCATCGCCGGGGCACAGGGGCCGTGTTCTTCGATAAACGCCGCCGCATGGCTGTTGGGCTCCATGTTGATCAAATAGCTGACGTCACCTTGCTGCCAAAGCTCGATCTGGCGGGTCTTGTGGTTGGCAACATGGGCGAACCCCATGTTCGAGAACGCCTGTCTCAGCTTCTCTGGCTCCGGGTGGGCGAATTCGACAAACTCGAACCCGTCGGTTCCGGCGGGGTTTTCCTCGGAAATCGTCGCGCGGGGGGCATCATGTGGGAACGGTCCCATGGGCATCTCCTCTTGTCCTGTGCTGGTGATCACTTTACGCGCTATGCTGCGGGGTTTTGGCGCATTATTGGGCCTCTCCCGCTGGATTTTTGCGGAGATTGCGCATATACATCCGAAAAAACGCGGAAAACACGCATATGCTCGACGAAATCGATTCCCGCCTGCTAGCGGCGCTACAGAAAAACGCCCATCTCACCGCGCAGGAGCTTGGCGAGATGCTCAACCTCTCGCCAAGTCAGGCAGGCCGCCGCCGTCAGCGGCTTGAAACCTCCGGCATCGTCCAAGGCTACCGCGCCCGGCTTGATCCGCTAAAACTCGGCCTCGCGGTGCAGGCGTTTGTCCAGATCCAGTTGATCACCCACAATCCCGAGCAAGCCCGCAGCTTCAACCGCCTGATCGAAACCCGACCCGAAGTGATCAGCGGCTGGGCGCTGACAGGGGATGCGGATTTGTTACTTCGCATCTATACCGAAGACCTCGCCGGGCTGAACCGCCTGATTCACGAGGCCCTGCTGCCCCACCCCGCCGTCAGCAGGGTCCACAGTCAGATCGTCATGGATCAGGTCAAACCCGACGCTGTTTTGCCGGTGTAAGGAGCGCACGCCACAATGGATGGCTTTCTGTTTCAGGCCACGATCTATCTCGCCGCCGCCGTGATCGCGGTCCCGATTTCCGCGCGGCTCGGCTTTGGCTCGGTGCTGGGCTACCTCGCTGCGGGCATCCTGATCGGACAAATCCCCGGCATCGGCTCGGAAACGCAGGGCCTTCAACATTTTGCCGAATTCGGCGTGGTGATGATGCTGTTCCTGATCGGGCTAGAGCTGGAACCAAACGCGCTCTGGAACATGCGCCACCGGCTGATCGGGCTGGGCGGGTTACAGGTGGTCGGAACGGGGGTGGCGATCGCCCTGCTGGCGATGGCGCTCGGCCTTGATTTACAGGGCGCAATTGCCATCGGCATGATCCTCTCCCTGTCCTCGACCGCGATCGTGCTGCAAACCCTGTCCGAGAAGGGGCTGATGCAAACCCACGGCGGGCGCTCGTCCTTTTCCGTGCTGCTGACGCAGGACATTGCCGTCATCCCGATGCTCGCCATCCTGCCGCTGCTGGCCGTCGCCGCGCCGGTGACCCTCAAACCCGATGGGTCGCTCGAACTGGCCAGCGAACACGCCCACCACGGCCCCTCCCTTGTCGAAGGGCTGCCCGGTTGGGGCGTCACGCTCGTCACCATCGGCATGGTCGCCGCGATCATCCTTGCGGGCATCTACCTCACCCGCCCGGTGTTTCGCTTTATCCACGCCGCCCGCCTGCGCGAGATGTATACCGCGCTGGCGCTCCTCATCGTGATCGGCATTTCCTTTGGCATGACGCTCGTGGGCCTCTCGCCCGCGCTCGGCGCTTTCCTCGCCGGGGTGGTGCTTGCCAACTCCGAATTCCGTCATGAGCTTGAAAGCGATCTGCAACCGTTCAAAGGTCTGCTGCTCGGCCTCTTTTTCATCACCGTTGGCGCGGGGATCGACTTTGTTGCCTTCCTCAGCCGTCCGGCCAACATCCTCGGGCTGACCCTCTCGCTCATCCTGATCAAGGGCAGCCTGCTCTACCTGATCGGGCGCATCTTTGGCCTGCGCAAACGCGACCTCTGGCTGTTTACCCTGTCGCTGGCACAGGCCGGTGAATTCGGCTTTGTGCTGATCTCCTTCTCGCTGCAACAGGGCGTCATCCTGCCCAACCTTGGGGAAAAACTGCTGCTCATCGTGGCGATGTCGATGCTTGCGACCCCGCTGCTTTTCATCGCTTATGAGTTTCTGTCAAAACGCAGCAAATCCACCGCCGATGACCTCCCCGCAGACGAGATCGACGACCAAGGGCCGGTGATCATCGCCGGGATTGGCCGCTTTGGTCAAACTGTCAACCGGCTGGTCCGCTCCAGCGGGCTGAAAACCGTGGTGCTGGATCACGACCTCAACACGATCCAGACGCTGCGCAAATTCGGCTACAAGGGCTTCTTCGGCGACCCCACGCGCCCCGACCTTTTGCACGCCGCCGGCCTGCGCGATGCGCGCATCCTTGTCGTCGCGCTGGATGATCCAGAGGCCGCCGTGCGCCTCGTCACCTTCGCGCGCCGCGAACGCCCCGACCTGCACATCATCGCCCGCGGACGCGACCGCAACCACGTCTTTCGCCTGTTCCACGCCGGCGCCAATGACATCGTGCGCGAGATGTTTGACAGCTCCCTGCGCGCCGGGCGCTATGTGCTGGAAAACTCCGGCCTCACCGAATACGAGGCCGCCGTCTCGGAACAGGCCTTCTATGCCCACGACCGTCAGGCCCTGCTTGATCTGGCCGAGGTTTGGGGACCCCAACATTCCCAGCCTGCAGAACAAGGCCTATATCGACAAGCTGCGCGCGCTGGAGAAGGAGCTTGAAATCAACCTCGCCAACCTGATCGAGGCCCGCAGCGAAGAGGCAAAAACCGAAGAGGGGTAAGCCCGCCCTCTTACGCCCAGCCGCCTCACGCCCTGCCCCTTCACGCCCCGCCAGTAAGGCGCAGCAATTCCCCCTCGGGCAGTTCCAACAGCGCGAGCAAACGGGTCACCCGAGCGCGGCACATCGCGCCGGCCCACTGCTGCCCCATCAATGCTTCCGCCGCCGCGCCGTGGCGCAACACCAGCCGCCGCCACTGGTGCAACGCCACCAGCCGCAGAACGGCCCGCGCCATCACCCCTTCGGGCGGCTCAACCTTCAGCGCCGCGTCCAACGCCGGAAGCAACGCGCCATAGGCCGCGCTCAATTCTTCATCAACCAAGGCGCTCTTGACCCACCCCGGCATCGCCCCCGGCTCTGCGGCCCACGCCAAGACCCCCTCCGGGACATCCGCGGTAACGTCTGCCAACAATCCGGTGCGCGGGCTGATCGGCAGCAATTCAGGGTGATCCACGGCCTGCAACGCTTCGGCATTTTGCGCCACCACGATCAGCCATTTCTTTGGCAGCTCCGGCGCCGCGCCATAAACCCGGTGAAACACCGATTTGGTCAGCGTCCGCCCGTGATCGCTCAACCCATAAAGCGATGTGCGCCCTTCGCGCTCGGACACCAGCCAGCCATCGCGCCGCAGCCGGTGAATCGCCACGCGAAGCGCCTCCGGCTTCAGCCCCATAGGCTCGGTCAACTGCGTCAGAGCGGGCCCCGACACCCGCGCCCCCTTCTCCGCCGCCAAATCGCCAAGAATGGTCACGATCAACGACCACGCCTTGATCTGCCCACAGGCCATAAGCTGCTCCAGAACGGCTTGATAAGGCAAAGGTTTTGCTTCTTTCATGCCGCCTATCATAGCAAGTTTACGGCCCTGCGGGTAGAGTGGCGTGCTTAAAACGCGTTCATCGTCAAAAGCTCGTATTCCGCCACCTTGTCACCGTCCTGATTGCTCAGCGTCACATGCCAGCGCACCTCGCCATACTCGGCATTGCGCGGGGTTTTCGCCTTAACAGTCAATCGCACGGCAATCGTGTCACCGGCCTCAACCGGCTTCATGAACCGCAGATTATCAAGGCCCGTGTTGGCCAAAACCGGCCCCTCGTTGGGCTCCACAAACATCCCCGCCGCAAAACTCAACAGCAGATACCCATGCGCCACGCGACCGGGGAAAAACGGGTTCCGCTTGGCCGCCGCATCATCCATATGGGCATAGAATGTGTCGCCGGTGAACTGCGCAAACTGCTCGATATCCGCCAGCGTGATTTCGCGCGGCGCGGTGTGCAATGTCTCACCAATCGCCAGCGCGCCAAACTTGCGCGTAAACGGATGCGCCGGCCCCTTCACCTCGCGCGCGCCGGGCACCCATCGCCCGCCAACTGCGCTCAAAATGTCGGGGCTGCCCTGCACGGCGGTGCGCTGCATGTAATGCATCACGCCGCGCACCCCGCCCAGCTCTTCTCCGCCACCGGCGCGCCCCGGCCCGCCATGCACCATATGCGGCATCGGGCTGCCGTGACCGGTGCTTTCGGCCATGCTCTCGGCGTTGTTGATGTAAATCCGTCCGTGCCACGCACCGGCGCCCAGCACCACCTGCCGCGCCACATCCCCGTCGCGCGTAATCAAAGAGGTCACAAGGCTCCCGCCACCGCGATTGACCAACGCAACAGCATGATCCAGATCGCGATACCCCATCACAGTCGACACCGGGCCAAACGCCTCGGTGTCATGCACCCGTTCGGCCTTGTCCGGGTCGGCGCAATGAAACAGCATCGGCGCGATGAACCCGCCCTTGCCGCCCATCGGCAATTCATCCGTGCCATAAACCCGTTCGGCCTCCGCCCCGATCAAACCGGCCTTTTGCAAAACATCGCGCTTCTGGCTCTCCGACACCAACGCCCCCATGCGGGTCGCCTCCTCCCTCGGATCGCCAATCACCACTTTTTCAAGCCGCGCCGAAATCGCTTCAATCACCGGCTGAACCAGCGCCTCGGGCGCAATAATCCGTCGGATCGCGGTGCATTTCTGCCCCGCCTTGGCGGTCATCTCTCGCGTCGCTTCCTTGACGAACAGATCAAATTCCGCGCTCCCCGCCACCACATCCGGCCCAAGGATCGACCCGTTCAAACTGTCCTGCTCGGCGGCAAAGCGCACCGAATTCTGCAAAATCGCCGGCGTGCTGAGCAGCAGCAATGCCGTATCCGCCGAGCCGGTAAAAGCAACAACATCCTGCGCCCCCAAATGGTCCAGCATATCGCCCAAACCACCGGCCACGAATTGCAACGCGCCTTTCGGCAATATCCCACTGTCCAGCATCATGCGCACGCATAACTCGGTCACATAACAGGTCGCCGTCGCCGGTTTCACAATCGCCGGAACCCCGGCCAAAATCGTAGGCGCCAGCTTCTCCAACATCCCCCAAACCGGGAAATTGAACGCATTGATATGTACCGCAACCCCTTGCAACGGCGTGCAAACATGCTGCCCCATAAACGCACCCGTCCGCCCCAGTTGCTCCAGATCACCATCCAGATAAACCTGCGCATCCGGCAATTCCCGCCGCCCTTTTGAGGCATAGACAAACAGCGTCCCGATCCCGCCATCCACGTCGATCATATGGTCGCTCTGCGTCGCGCCGGTCTCAAACGACAGATCATACAGCGCCTGCTTGCGCTCGTTCAGATAAAGCGCCAGCGCCTTCAGCATCTTCGCCCGCTGATGAAAACTCATCGCCCGCAAAGCCGCCCCACCATACGCGCGCGCATGGTCCAACATCGCGCCAGTGTTCAACGCATCATTGCCCGCTTGCGCAATCACCTCCCCGGTGATCGCACTGGCAATCGCCCGCGCCCCACTGCCCGGCGCAACCCAATCGCCCGCCACGAAACTTTCAACACCCTGAACCGTCATCGCCCTCTCCTCCCAAATATTAGCGCGCCCGCCCCTTCATCTGACCGGAAATATCCCGGGCGTCTGGGGCTGGCCCCCAGCATCGCCCATAACGAGATCGCGCAACGCGCCTCTTTTATTGACCAACCGTTCGGTTTATGCAAGACCTACACCATACCGCATAAAATGGAGGGGAGGCCATGAGCGATACAATCCTAGTCAAAGACCATGGAAACTGGGCTGAAATCACGCTGAACCGTGCTGACAAGCTCAATTCCTTCAATTCCGAAATGCACCTCGCCCTGCGCGCCGCGCTCGAATCGTGCCGCGATACCGGCAAACGCGCGGTCCTGCTCACCGGGGCCGGGCGCGGCTTTTGTGCCGGGCAGGATCTCGGTGATCGCGACCCGCGCAAGATGGACGGCCCGCCTGATCTGGGCGCGACCGTGCGCACATATTGGGCCCCGCTTGTGCGCCTGATCCGCGCGCTCGACATGCCGGTCATCTGCGCCGTCAACGGCGTCGCGGCGGGGGCTGGCTCCTCTGTGGCGCTCGCCTGTGACATTGTTCTGGCCAGCGAAAAGGCCAAGTTCATCCAGTCGTTTTCCAAGGTTGGCCTGATCCCCGATACCGGTGGCTCATGGCACCTCACCAAACTCTTGGGCGAAGCCCGCGCCAAAGCGCTCGCCCTCACAGCCGAGCCGCTGATGGCCAGCACCGCCGCGGATTGGGGCCTGATCTGGAAAGCCCTGCCAGAAGATCAACTGATGGACGAAGCCCGCGCCCTCGCCGCCCGTTTCGCCTCCGGCCCCACCTTCGGATACGCCAGCACCAAACGCGCCATCCACGCGGCGGCCACCAACACGTTCGAGGACCACCTCGACCTCGAAGCCGACCTGATGAAAGCTTGCGGCGAAAGCGCCGATTACGCCGAAGGCGTCGGCGCCTTCCTCGACAAACGCGCACCGGAGTTCACTGGCAAATGAGCCTCACTCCGAAACAACGCGCCGAAAAATCCGCGGCCAGCATGTGGGAGAGCGACAACGCCTCCAAATGGGCCGGCTTCGAGATCACCGAAATCGACGAAGGCCGCGCCACGCTCGAACTCACTGTGCAGCCGCATCATTGCAACGGCCACGGCATCTGTCACGGCGGCATCACCTTCATGCTCGCCGACAGCGCCTTTGCCTTCGCCTGCAACAGCCGCAATCAATCGACCGTGGCACAGCATAACACGATCAATTTCATCGCCCCCGGACGCGCCGGTGACCGTCTGCGCGCCACGGCCCGCGAGGTGTCGCTGACCGGCCGCTCCGGCCTTTATGATGTGCGCGTCACCACCCAAACCGGCACCGTCATTGCCGAATTTCGCGGCATGTCCCGTGCGATCAAAGGCACGCTTTTCGACGAAACCTAAGCGGCCCCAAAAGCACACCGGATTACAGCCTCAATACTGGCCGAAATACAGGCCGACCCAGAACCAAGACACACCCAAGGGAGGACCACATGAAAGACCTCAGCCCGAAGAAATCCGATCTCGACCCGATCGAAATCGCCTCGCTTGACGAGATCCGCACCCTTCAGCTTGAGCGCCTGAAATGGTCGCTCCGTCACGCCTATGACAATGTGGCGATGTTTCGCGAGCGGTTCGATGCGGCAGGCGTCCACCCCGACGACATGCAAAGCCTCGAAGACCTCGCCAAGTTTCCCTTCACCTACAAGAACGACCTGCGCGACAACTACCCGTTCGGCCTCTTTGCGGTCCCGCGCGAACAAATCGCCCGCGTTCATGCCTCTTCCGGCACCACCGGCAAACCCACCGTGGTTGGCTATACCGCCAATGACATTTCCAACTGGGCCGATCTGGTGGCCCGCTCGCTGCGCGCCTCCGGCCTGCGCGCCGGCAACATGGTGCATAACGCCTATGGCTATGGCCTCTTCACCGGCGGGCTCGGCGCGCATTTCGGCATCGAACGCCTCGGCGCGACCGTGGTGCCCATGGGCGGTGGCCAGACCGAAAAGCAAGTCGGCCTGATCGAAGATTTCCGCCCCGATGGCATCATGGTCACGCCCTCCTACATGCTCAACATCCTTGAGCAATACCACCGCCAGGGGCTTGACCCCCGCGACACATCGCTTGCTGTCGGCATCTTCGGCGCCGAACCCTGGACCGACGCGATGCGCAAAGAGGTCGAACAGGCCTTCGATATGCATGCCGTTGATATCTATGGTCTTTCCGAAGTCATGGGGCCGGGCGTGGCGAATGAATGCGTCGAAACCAAAGACGGGCCGGTCATTTGGGAGGACCATTTCTATCCCGAAATCATTGACCCCCAAACCGGCGAGGCCCTGCCCGATGGCGAAATGGGAGAGCTGGTCTTTACCACCCTCACCAAAGAGGGCCTGCCGATGATCCGCTACCGCACGCGTGACCTCACGCGGCTCTTGCCCGGCACCGCGCGTTCAATGCGGCGGATGGAGAAAATTACCGGCCGTTCGGACGACATGATCATCCTGCGCGGCGTCAATGTCTTCCCCTCCCAGATCGAAGAACAGGTCATGGCCACCGGCGGCCTCGCCCCCTATTACCAGATCGAGCTGTTCAAATCGGGCCGTATGGATTCGATGCGCGTGTTTGTCGAAGCCTCGCTTGACGCCACGGACGAGCTGTCCAAAACCGCCGCCGCCCGGATGTTGACCAAGCGGATCAAGGACATCGTCGGTGTCTCGACCGAAATCATCATCGGCAATCCGGGCGAAGTCGAACGCAGCCAGGGCAAGGCCCGCCGCGTTGTCGACAACCGGGAAAAGGAGTAACCCCTTGGCTCGGACAATCGCAAAAGACCACGGCGAAAAGCGCGCGCAAATCCTGAAATCGGCGGCCAAAGTGTTCGCCGACGAAGGGTTTGACCGCGCCTCGATGAGCCAGCTTGCCAAGACCTGCGGTATCTCAAAGGCCAATATCTATCACTACTACGACAGCAAGCACGCGCTGCTGTTTGACCTGCTCGACAACTATCTTTCGGCCCTGCGTGACCGGCTCTGCGCCGTGCCGATTGACGATAGCTCACCCGAAACCGCACTCCGCCAGATCATTCTGGAAACCCTGCTCGCCTATCAAGGCGCCGATGACGAACACCGCGTCCAAAGCTCCGGCCTCTCGGCCCTGCCCGAGGATCAGCAACGCACCCTGCGCGCCTATCAACGCGATATGGTGCAGCATATGTCGGCCATCGTCACGCGCTGCGCACCCGATAAATTTACCAATGATCCGGGCAAGCTACGCGCCACAACCATGTCGGTCTTCGGGATGCTCAACTGGTTCTACATGTGGCACCCCGGCGCCGATGAAACCGCCCGGCGCGACTATGCCACGCAGGTCTCCAACCTCACGCTCGGCGGGCTCAACGCGCTTTAACACCTCGCTTCGGCCAGTTTCCGCCACCTTATTGGCGACGGAACCGCGCCCTTCCTACGTAAAACGTGCAGTACCGCGCACCGGCCCATCGGGTCGGCCAAGCGCGGTCGTCACAAAAACAGAGGAAGATCGAGATGAAACAGTTTGCAATTGCCGCCAGCCTCGCCGCGGGTCTCACCGCCGCCGCCGCGCCCATCGCCCAGGCCGACCCGGCCATTGGCTTTGGCGTTTCCTATGTCTTTGGCGGATCCAGCGGTGGCGATGTCGCCCTTGGGGCCAAGGTCTTTTCCGATGACACGCCGGGCGATGCCGCCGTGTCGCTGGGCCTTGATTACAAGCTTCAATCGCAAAGCTTCCGGCCCAATATCGGCGTCGCCTACATGGAGAACGACTGGTATTCCGACCTCAGCGTTGGCTATGACCTCGGCGCAGGCGCGGTCGATTTCGGCCTCGGCGCAGGTGGCTGGGGCAAGTTCTAAGCGTCCCTGACACTTGGCCCGCGCCGGACCAGAAACGGGTCCGGCGTGCGGCTTACCCCGCCTTTAGCCCGTGTTTAGCAAGGGTGGCACTTGCCTCGCGCTCCCATTGCGCTTTCATTGCGGCATTGGGCGCATGGCGCAGCCCCATCGCGCTTAGCGCTTCAAACCGTTTTCCCTTGCCGCTGCCAAAACTCGCCGCGACGCGGGGCCACCAGTAGGTGACGCTGGCTTGCAACGCCTCGCCCTGCCCTTCGGCGATCAAACGGACCACGCCCTCTTCGGCCAGTTCCGCATGACGCGCCTCAACCGGGGCCACCTCGCGAAAGGCCTCGGCCAGCGGCTGATAACTCGCCTTGGTGAAATCCGACATCTGCACGCCCACGGCCTGCCCCATCAACAGGTTCATCGCCACCGCGTCGCCCCAGCCTTCCAGCGGATAGTTGAACACCGCCAACCGCATGTCATGCTCCGAACGGCTCGCGCCGATGTCGGCGTCGCGCGGCAATCGCGCCGCCCACGGGTGATGATTGGCATACCGCGCCTCATCCACGCCGAATTCACCCATCACCTTTAGCACCTTGTCGGCGTTGTCGGTTTTTTCCAGCACGATCTTCGCCGCCGCGATCCGTTCCTTGATCCCCGGCCCGGTGTTGATGACATCGGCAAATCCCGCCGCCCCAGCCAGCTCGCTATCGACAAATGTCGCCATCAGCTTCATAAGCTCCGCGCGATAGCGCGGCGGCACATTCGCCGGGCTGCTCAATACGCCGCCCTCGGCCAGATAGCTCTCGATGCTCATATCGTCCATATCCATCCCCTCCCCGGGTTGCGCCTCACTGGTCGTAATCCACAACCACACGGTCGGTCACAGGAAAGGTCTGGCACGACAGAACATAGCCCTTCTCGACCTCGTAATCTTCCAACGCGTGGTTGGCGACCATCTCGACCTCGCCCTCGATCACCCGGCAGCGACAGGTCGAACAGACCCCCGCCTTGCAGGCATAAGGCGCGTCCATCGCGTTTTCGCGCGCCGCATCCAAAAGCGTGACATCCTTGGCCGCGCTGATTGTCTGGGTCGAGCCATCCAGCGTCACGGCAATCTCGGCAAGGTTCGCGGTCTTGCCCGCTTCCTTGGATTGCACCCGCTTCTTAAGCCGCCCCGGCTGGGCGCTGGCGAACAGCTCGAATTTGATCTGGCTATCGTCCAACCCATGTTCGCGCAGCGCCTTGGCAATCCCCAGCATCATCGGCTCCGGCCCACAGATAAACGCGGTGTCCACGCTCTCCACATCAATCCACGTGCGGAACAACTGGGCGCATTTTTCCTCGCTGACACGGCCGGTGAAAAGGTCAATCTCCTGCGCGTCCTGCTCCAGAATGTGAATGACGGACAAGCGCCCAAGGTATTGGTTCTTAAGGTCTTCCAGTTCCTCCCGGAACATGATCGTCGCCACCCCGCGATTGGCATATACCAACGTAAAGGTCGATTGCGGCTCAGCCGCCAGCGTCGTCTTGATGATCGACAAGACCGGCGTGATCCCCGATCCGCCCGCAAACCCGAGGTATTGCTTGGCATGCCCCGCATCAAGCGGCGTGAAAAACCCGCCCATCGGCGCCATCGCTTCCAAGGTGTCGCCCACGCTCAAGCCTTCGTTGGCAAACGTCGAAAACGCCCCGCCATCAACCCGCTTGATGCCAACCTGCAACTTGCCGTCCTGCTTGCCAGCACAGATCGAATAGGACCGGCGCAACTCCTCGCCGTCAAATTCACGCCGAAACGTCAGGTATTGCCCTTGGGTGAAATCAAACGCCTCCGGCTCATCCGGGGAAAGCGTCAGAACAACCGCATCACGGATCGTGCGGTGAATGTCGGTGACGGTCAGCTTGTGAAAACGTGCCATCAGGGTCTCCTCAGATGCACTTGAAATAATCGAACGGCTCAAGACAATCCTTGCACCGCCATTGCGCCTTGCACGGGGTTGAGCCAAAGGCGCTGATCCGCTCAAGATTGCGACTCTCACAGCGCGGGCAACGCGCCGGCCCACCGGCGGGTTGTGGCGGTGCAATGCCATACTCTTCCAACTTCTCGCGCCCGCTTTGCGTCAACCAATCCGTGGTCCACGCCGGCGACAACTGGCGTTTCAACTCCAGAGCTTCGACGCCGTGCTCGCGCAGCGCCTTTTCAATCTCGAAATTGATGACACTGGTGGCAGGACATCCCGAATATGTTGGCGTAACAGTGACTTGCAAAGTATCCCCCTGCCACTCCACAGCACGGATAATGCCCAGATCAACAAGGCTGATCACCGGAATTTCCGGGTCTGGCACGCCATCCAGCCATGTCCAAATCTGATCAACACTCGGTTGCATGTGCCCTCTCACGCCGCCCTCCGCCATCCGGCGCAGCGGAATTTTCCAAAAATTCCGGCCCGTTTTCTTTGAAAGAAAACGGCACCGCCCAATTCAAAACGCGCTACCAGCTTGCGCCGGGATAGGCCCGCTGCAACCATTGCATCTGCGTCAGAATATGCCCCAAATGCTCGGTATGCATCCGCCCGTCGCGGCCCCCCATATGGGCAAACCGGTCGCCCGGAATGCTCAAGGTTGCCGCGCTCATCACATCGGCCAGCTTGGCATCATAGGCCGCACGAAGGCTCCCCGGATCAGGCGCAACGCCCGCCGCAACCATCGCCGCATCGACCTGATCACCCTCAAACAACTCGCCCACATAGGGGTAAAGATAATCCAAAGCGGCCTGCATCCGCGCATGGCTCTCCTCGGTGCCATCGCCAAGGCCAATCACCGTGTCGCCCGAACGCTCGACGTGATAGGCCACCTCTTTGCTGGCCTTCTCGGCAATCTCGGCCACCCGTGCATTGCTCGACCCTTTGAGCGCAGTCAGCATCAACTCCTGCCACGCATCAAACAGGAATTGCCGCATCAGGGTCTGACCGAAATCGCCATTCGGCAATTCACAGAGCAGAACATTGCGAAAATCCCAAGCATCGCGCAGGAACGCCAGATCATCCGCCGAGCGCCCCTCGCCCTCAACCTCCGCCGCAAGGCCAAGCCACATCTGCGTCTGCCCGATCAGGTCCAGCGCCGTATTGGCCAGCGCGATGTCCTCCTCCAGAACCGGCGCATGGCCGCACCATTCGCTCACCCGATGTCCGAGGATCAGGGTGTTATCCCCCATCCGCAGCAGAAATTCGAAAAGATCGCGCGCCATTACATCGCCCCCACATCTTCGGGAATATCGAAAAACGTCGGGTGGCGGTAAACCTTGCTCTCGGACGGCTCAAACAACGGCCCCTTTTCACTCGGCGCAGTGGCGGTGATATGTTTGGCTTCCACCACCCAAATGCTCACGCCCTCGTTGCGCCGCGTATAGACGTCGCGAGCGTTTTTCACGGCCATCTCCGAATCCGGCGCATGCAGGCTCCCGACATGCCGGTGGCTCAGCCCGTGCTGACCGCGAATGAAAACTTCCCACAGGGGCCATTCGTTTTTCATTATTCCAACTCCCGCTTATTCCGCCGCAACCCGGCGCGCCGCACGTTTCTGACCGTGTGCCAACAACCCGTCGCGCACCCATGCGCCATCTTCCCATGCCTTCACCCGCGCGTTCATTCGCTCGGTGTTGCAGGGGCCCTTGCCTTTAAGAACGTTAAAGAATTCGGTCCAATCCGGGTCGGAATAATCATATCCGCCCTTCTCGTCGTTCCATTTCAGGTTCTCATCAGGGACGGTCAGCCCAAGGTATTCGGCCTGCGGCACGGTCTGGTCAACAAACCGCTGGCGCAGCTCGTCGTTGCTGTCCATCTTGATCTTCCACGCCATCGACTGGGCCGAATGCACCGATTCCGCGTCGCTCGGCCCGAACATCATCAGCGAAGGATACCAAAGCCGGTTCAACGCATCCTGCGCCATGCGCTTTTGCGCGTCGCTGCCCTTGGCCATCTTCATCATGATGTCATAGCCCTGACGCTGGTGAAACGACTCTTCCTTACAGATGCGGATCATCGCGCGGCTGTAGGGGCCGTAAGACGTGCGCTGCAACGGCACCTGATTCATAATCGCCGCGCCATCAACCAACCAGCCGACCGCGCCAATATCGGCCCAGTTCAGCGTCGGATAGTTGAAGATCGACGAATACTTCATCCGCCCTTCAAGCAGATCCATGGTCAGCTCGTCCCGGCTCACGCCCAGAGTTTCCGCCGCGCAATAGAGGTAAAGCCCATGCCCCGCCTCGTCCTGCACCTTGGCGAGCAGGATCGCCTTGCGCTCCAGCGTCGGCGCGCGGGTGATCCAGTTCCCTTCGGGAAGCTGGCCGACAATCTCGGAATGCGCGTGCTGCCCGATCTGACGGATCAGAGTGGCGCGGTAATCGTCGGGCATCCAATCCTTGGGCTCGATCTTGATATCGGCGTCAACCTTGTCCTGAAACGCCGCCTCCTCCGGCGTCATCTCGTCGCGCGCTTTCACGCCGGAATTCGCCGTTTTAATCATCTGAGCATACATAAGACGCCCTCCTCCCTAAACGCGTTCCAAAATGATGGCAGCACCCTGCCCCACGCCCACGCACATCGTGCAAAGCGCGTATTTCCCGCCGGTGCGTTGCAGCTGATAGGCCGCCGTCAGCACCAGTCGCGCCCCCGACATGCCCAGCGGATGACCAATCGCAATCGCGCCCCCCTGGGCGTTCACATGCGGCGCATCATCCGCCACACCCAGCGCCCGCAACGTGGCAAGACCCTGACTGGCGAAGGCTTCGTTCAACTCTATCACATCCATCTGCTCAATGCTCAGCCCGGCGCGTTCAAGCACCTTTTGGCTCGCCGGAACGGGGCCAATGCCCATCACACGCGGCGCAACGCCGGCGGCTGACATGGCCACAACCCGCGCCATCGGCTTCAAACCGTTCTTTGATGCCGCCGCCTCATTGGCCAGCAATATCGCCGCCGCGCCGTCGTTCACACCGCTGGCATTGCCCGCCGTGACGCTCAACTCCGGGCCGTTCACGCCCTTGAGTTTGCTCAGCTTTTCGGCGCCCGTGCCGGGGCGTGGGTGCTCGTCCGTATCAACAACAAGCGGCTCGCCCTTGCGCTGCGGGATGGTGACCGGCGTGATTTCGTCCTTGAACAACCCGGCCTCATGCGCCGCGGCCCAGCGCGCTTGCGAGCGTGCGGCGAATTCATCCTGATCGGCGCGGCTGATGTTGTAATCCTCGGCCACGTTATCGGCGGTCTGGGGCATCGAATCGACGCCATACATCTCTTTCATCTTCGGGTTCACGAACCGCCAGCCGATGGTGGTGTCATACACCGCATTGGCGCGGGTAAAGGCGCTCGTTGCCTTGGGCATCACAAACGGGGCGCGGCTCATGCTTTCGACGCCGCCCGCGATTGCCATGTCGTAATCCCCGGCGCGGATCGCCCGCGCGGCGCTGCCCACGGCGTCCATGCCGCTGGCGCACAGCCGGTTGATGGTCGACCCCGGCACATCCACGGGCAGTCCGGCCAGCAACGCCGCCATCCGCGCCACATTGCGGTTGTCCTCGCCCGCTTGGTTGGCGCTGCCATAGATCACGTCGTCCACGCTGGCCCAATCCACTTGCGGATTGCGCGCCATCAATGCCGCAATCGGCAGCGCGGCCAGATCATCAGCCCTGACTTGGCTCAGCGCCCCGCCATACCGTCCAATAGGTGTGCGCGTCGCGTCACAGATGAATGCGTCTGTCAAAATCTCTCTCCCGTTCCATCGAGTTTAGAAGTCAAAAAAACCCGACCGCATGGTCGGTATTACGGGCTCGCCCGATTCGGGGCAAGCATTTTGTTACCAAATTCTCCAATCACCCCGAAAGATGTAACGCTTTGCGTGGCGCTTTACTGGGTCACTCCATCCACCCCCAGCCAATCGCATCATGGTCATATCTCCTCGAAATCACCATGCCGCCCCTTGCCGCTCGCAAACCGCGCCGCGCCCTTGGCCCCCTCGGCGGCAACCATCGCTTTGCTCGCGTCCCACTCCTGGCGCAACGCCGCGCGCTGGCTCAGCCCAGCTTGCGCCCGCGCCGATGCCCGGTCCGCCCGCATGCACCCTTGCGGGAACCGCGCAATCTCTGCCGCCAATGCCTCGGCCTTTTCGCGCGCGTGCCCCTCTGGCACGACATATTCGCACAACCCGATCCGCAGCGCCTCTTCCGCCTCAACCCGCCGCCCGGTCAGGATCAGGTCCGCCGCCCGCCCCTCACCCACCAATCTTGGCAATCGCACGGTGCCCCCGTCAATCAGCGGCACGCCCCAGCGGCGGCAAAACACGCCCATAAAGGCAGTCTCGGCCATCACCCGCATATCCGCCCAGATCGCCAACTCCATGCCCCCCGCCACGGCTGCGCCCTCAATCGCTGCAATCACCGGCTTGGAAAGCTCCATACGCGACGGCCCCATCGGCCCGCGCAGATGCCCTGCACCGGAACCAGATTGCGGCCCATCGGCCCCGGCTTCGGGAAAGTTCAGCGCCTCAACGCCCCCCGGTCCGCCCAAACCATCAACCTGTTTCAAGTCCCAGCCCGCACAAAACCCGCCGCCTTCGCCCCAAAACACCGCAACCCGCGCGGTCTCATCGGCGTCAAACGCCACAAATGCATCAAAAAGAGCCTCGGCGCTCGCTTCATCCATTGCGTTTCGCGCCTCTGGCCGTGAATGAATCACCGTCCAGACATGACCCTTCTTTTCCACTCTCACGGCCATGACACGCCTCCTCTTTCCCCTACCCTTGCCGCTGCGCCGCAAATTCGCAACGAAGCGGTGAAAATTCTGCCCTTTTCTTGCAATATTCCTCGCGTCACGCTTTGCTTTGGCGACACCCACACCGGAGACTTCCCATAAAACCGCTCGCCCACCCTGCTTACCGCCCCGAAATCGACGGGCTGCGCATGATCGCAGTGCTGGGCGTCGTGCTCTATCACTTCGGCCTGCCCGGCCTGCCCGGCGGGTTTACCGGCGTCGATGTTTTCTTTGTCATTTCGGGGTTCCTGATCGGCGGCATCCTCTGGCGCGACCTTGAAGAGCATAACACCATAAGCCTTGCGCGCTTTTACACCCGCCGTGTCAAACGCCTCGCCCCGGCCTATTTCGCCGTGGCCGCCGCCTCGGCGCTGGCGGCGTGGTTTGTCCTGCTGCCGTTCGAATTGCGCGAATTCGGCAAAGAGCTGATTGCCGCCACCACCTATCTTTCCAACGTGCTTTTTTGGCGCGGCGAAGGGTATTTCGACATCGGCGCAGAAAACAAAGTGCTGCTGCACACGTGGTCGCTGGCGGTCGAGGAACAATTCTACATCGTCCTGCCGTTCCTCCTGCTGGCCTTCAAATTCTCCCGCCGCCTGCTGCTGGCGCTTCTCGTGGCGCTATTCATCGCCTCGCTTGTTGCCGCCATCGCGCTCACGCCCAGCCACCAAACCACCACCTTCTACCTCTTCCCCTTCCGCGCGTGGGAGCTTCTCGCCGGTGTGCTCCTCGCCATCCTCGGCCAGCAGAAACGCCTGACTTGGGCGTTTCACCCCTTGCTCAGCTGGCTCGGCCTCGCCCTCATCCTTGCGGGGCTTGTCCTGATCCAACCCTCCGGCTTTCCCGGCTGGCAGGCGCTCCTGCCGATCACCGGCACTGTCCTGCTCCTCGCCAATGGGCAGCAGCAAAACCTGCTCAACCGCGCCCTCTCCTCGCCCCTGCCGGTCTTTATTGGCAAGATTTCCTATTCGCTCTACCTCTGGCACTGGCCCGTTCTGGTGCTCTCGACCTATTGGCGCGACGGCTATTCCGGCCCGGTTGAGGCAACCCTCTGGCTGGCCCTGTCCTTTGTCCTCGCCACGCTGTCATGGGCGTTTATCGAACAACCTTTCCGCCGGATCACCCCGCGCTCCGGCTGGCGCGTCCTCACCACCCTGACGCTGACGTCTTCGCTCGCCCTCGGCTTCGGTGCGCTGGCATATCTCAAAAACGGCCTGCCCGATCGCTTCGGCCCCGACACCCGCATCCATATAGACGCCTCCGCCGATTTCCTCCAAGACGGCTCGCGCTGCCTGACGCCCGCCACCGGCCCCCTCGCCGGGATCGGCCATTGCCTGATCGGCCCCGAAGGCCCACCGCGCGTGATTATCTGGGGCGACAGCCACCTGCGCGCCTTGATGGAGGGGCTCGCACAGGCCGCAACCCAAGCTCAAACCCCCGGCCTCATCATCTGGCGCGCTGGCTGCCCGCCCCTGTTCGGCCTGACCAAAACAGAAAGCTACGCAACCCCGGCCCAGGATCAGGCCTGCGCCCGCGACACGGCACAAATCCGCGACGCCTTCAAACAGTTTGAAACAGCCCATAGCCTGCTGCTCGTCGCCCGCTGGGCCTATTACGAAAGCGGCCACGATATCGGCAAAGGGGCGCATCACTCCATCCAGCTCAAAGGCTATGACGCCACCACCAACGCCGAGGCGCTCTCCCGCGCCATCAAAGCCTCACTCCCCGAGATGACAGAGCGCTTTGACCGCGTCTTCCTGTTCCGCCAACCGCCCGAGTTCCCGCTATACGACAGCCGCGACACGGCCCGCCGCCTCGCGCATCACCGCATTGAGAGCGCCGAACAATATGTCACCATCCCCATCGACACGGCGCACAACCGCGACAGTAGCGGGTTTTTCACCCCCTATCTGGCGTCAAAGCAGATCACCCTGATCGACCCGTGGCCGCGCATCTGCACTGACACCACCTGCACCGTCATCCACGAAGGCAAAGGCTGGTATTTCGACACCAACCACCTCACCAACACCGCCGCCCGCGCCCTCATCCCCCTGTTCGCCCCCCTGTTTGAAACCGGCAACTGATATGCACAGACAGCACCCATCGCTTCATCTTGCTGTAAATACTCCGGGGGCGTGGGGGCTGGCCCCCACTTATAACAGCGTGTGTCGCACCAAAGGTGCGCATCGAACCAGCCTGCCCCCCACCACAGGTGCTCATCAAATCCGGCAGCACCCCACTCCCCCCCACACACCCCGGAGCCTCCCGTCACAGCTCTCGCCTCGGACAACGCCATGACCGCCACCCTCACCGATCAAACCTGGGACGTGATCGTCATCGGCACCGGCATCGGCGGCGGCACCGCCGGGCGGGCGCTCGCCGAAGCTGGCCTCAAGTCCTGTTCGTTGAAAAAGGCCCAGCAGGCCACCGCGCCGAACAAACCCCGCTCAGTTCCGAAATCTTCCTCCCCCAAGCCCGCGCAACCCGCGGCTTCTGGCCCGGCCAAATGGTTGGACACGAAAACAACCGCGAAACGCGCTTCTTCGGCCCCCTCGGCTCAGGGGTCGGCGGCTCCTCGGTGTTTTACGCCGCCACGCTTGAACGCCCGGAACCCCATGACCTCGATCATAGCCCGGAGCGGCCCCACCCCACGGGCGGCTGGCCCGTGTCCTACGCCGATTTCGCGCCCTACCTTGCGCGCGCCGAAACCCTCTATCAGGTCTCTGGCGACGCGCATGTGGCCGATCAAACCCACCTGCGCCCACCGCCGCCGCTGTCCGCCGCCGACACGCGCATTATGGAGCGCCTGCGCAGCAATGCGCTCAGCCCCTATCATCTGCACTCCGCCATCGCCCGCCTGCCCGGCTGCCTCGATTGCGCCGGTCACAAATGCCCGCGTCCGTGCAAGATGGACGGCCGCTCTGCCGGGGTCGAACCAGCACTTGCCACCGGCAACGCCGCCCTTATGGATCGCACCGAAATCACCCGCATCAACGCCAACAGCACCGGCGTCACCTCGCTCACCGCCCGCCGCGACGGGGCTGACCTCAGCCTCACCGCCCGCCATATCCTGCTTGCGGGTGGCGCTTTCGGCTCGCCCCGCCTCTGCCTCGCCTCCGCGTCCGAGACCCACCCGAACGGCATCGCCAATCCCTCGGGCCTCGTCGGGCGCGGGCTGATGTTCCACCTCAATGAACTCTTCGCCGTCTGGCCCGGCGTTGGCGGCACGACGCCCTCCAAATCCATCGGCCTGCGTGACCTCTGTTTTGTCGACAACCAACGCCTCGGCATGGTCCAAAGCATGGGCATCACCGCCTCCTACGGCGAAATCGCCTATTATCTGGAGACGCTGATCTCGCGCAGCCCGCTGCGCCATGTGCCGATGGCGGGCAAACTCACGCGCCTGCCTGCCGCGCTCGCCGCCAAACTGCTCGGCTCGGCCCAGATTTTCGTCGGCCTGCTCGAAGACCTCGCCTATGACGACAACCGCGTCCTGCCCCCCGACCCGAACGCCGCCACCGATGACATCGCCTTCACCTACAGCATGCACAGCGAACTCCTCGACCGCCGCCGCCTGTTCCGCCGCGAAATCTCGCGCGCCTTTCGCGGGCAACGCCGCGCCTTCCTGTCGCGCACGCCCGACCTCAACCATGGCCACCCCTCCGGCACCATGCGCTTTGGCAGCGACCCTGCCACCTCCGTGCTCAACCCGATGGGGCGCGCGCATGATCTGCAAAACCTCTGGTGCGCCGATGCCGGTTTCATGCCAAGCTCGATGGGCGTGAACCCCTCGCTCAGCATCGCCGCCCAGGCCTTGCGCACAGCCGACGCCATCAAAGACGCCATCAAAAAGGCCCCGACATGAGCCGAAATGACCCCCGCCTTCTCTCCGGCACTGCCCTGATTACCGGCGCAGGCTCCGGCCTCGGCCGCGCCCTTGCTTGCGAGCTGACCAATCGCGGCATGGTGGTCGCGGGCCTTGGCCGCCGCGCCGATGCGCTGAATGAAACCGCCGCCCTCGCCGGTGAAACCTTCCATCCGATCCCTGCGGATGTCGCCGATATCCCCGCCCTGCGCGCCGCTTTCGCGCAACTCGCGCCGCTGCCGCCCCTCACATTGCTGATCAACAACGCCGCCACCTATCCGCACCGCGACATCCTCGACGAAACACCCGAAAGCTTCCTCGCCACCATGGCCACCAATTTCGGCGGCACCCTCTCGGCAACCCGCCTCGCGCTCGACCACTTCGTTGAAACCGGCTTCGGACGGATCCTCAATGTCGCCACCTTCGCCGATATCGCCCCCCTGCCCACGGCTTCGGCCTATTCCACCTCAAAGGGCGCCGCCCGCATCCTCACCCGTGCGCTCAAAGCCGATCTCGCCGACCGGTTCCCTGACATCGTCATCACCGATTGGATGCCCGGCATGCTGGCGACGGACATGGGCATCCCCGATGGGCTACCGGCAGAGCATTCGGCCAAATGGGGCGCCGCGCTCGCCCTCTGGCACGATCCCAGCCTCACCGGAGCCACCTTCGAACAAGACCGCGAAATCCTGCCCCCCTCGGCCTGAAATCCCGCCTGAAAAACGCCCTGCTGCTGCGCCGCCGCAGGCCTCGCACGCTCGGCTGACCTTTTGACTTGCGCCAGACACGAGGGGTCAGCCCCTCAAACTACTGGTGGGATTGAGGGGCCAGCCCCTCAAACTCCCCGGGATATTTCTGGTCAGATGAAGCCACGGGCGGGCCTCCCCTCGATGCTCCGGCAGCCCCAGCCGCCACCCAAGCGGCTGCGAACAAAGCCCGCCACCCACCAAATCCAACCCCGCGCTTGACACCCGCGCGCCCTCGCTGCAAACAGACGCGAACCCATACCCGCAACCGGGCGCTTCGTAGGCGCCAAACCGACGAGGAGGCCAGACCATGGCACAAATCTCTCTCACCTTTCCCGATGGCAATGCACGCGACTATGACGCTGGCGTCACCCCCGCTGACGTGGCCGCGTCAATCTCCAACTCGCTGGCCAAAAAGGCGATCAGCGCCACAGTGAACGGCGCCCACCACGATCTGCAATGGCCGATCGACGCCGATGCCTCCATCGCCATCCACACCATGAAGGACGAGGCGCCGGCGCTCGAACTCATCCGCCACGATCTCGCCCATGTCATGGCCCGCGCGGTGCAAGAACTTTGGCCGGACGTCAAAGTCACCATCGGCCCGGTCATCGAAAACGGCTGGTATTACGACTTTGACCGCGAAGAGCCCTTCACCCCCGAAGACCTCGGCGCGATCGAGAAGAAGATGAAGGACATCATCAATTCCCGCGATCCCGTCCGCACCGAAGTCTGGGACCGCCCCCGCGCGATCAAACACTACGAGGACAACGGCGAGCCCTATAAGGTCGAGTTGATCGAGGCGATCCCCGGCGACGAACCCTTGCGCATGTATTGGCATGGCGACTGGCAGGATCTCTGCCGTGGCCCGCACCTACAACACACCGGGCAACTGCCTGCGGATGCCTTCAAACTGATGAGCGTCGCCGGTGCCTACTGGCGTGGCGATTCAAACCGCGCCATGCTGCAACGTATCTACGGCGTGGCGTTCCAGAACAAGGAAGGCCTGCGCAAATACCTCAACTTCCTTGAGGAAGCCGAAAAGCGCGACCACCGCAAACTGGGCCGCGAGATGGACCTCTTCCACATGCAGGAAGAAGCCCCCGGCCAAGTGTTCTGGCACCCCAATGGCTGGACCATCTACACCCAGCTTCAGGACTACATGCGCCGCAAACAACGCGCCGGTGGCTACCAAGAGGTGAACACCCCGCAAGTGGTCGACCGCAAACTCTGGGAGGCCTCGGGCCACTGGGACAAATACCAGCATCACATGTTCATCGTCGAAGTCGACGAAAGCCGCGACGGTGAAAACGACGATGCCTCCTCCAAGAACAAAGAGCAGACCCGCATCAACGCGCTCAAACCGATGAACTGCCCCTGCCACGTGCAGGTGTTCAACCAAGGCCTCAAAAGCTATCGCGACCTGCCCCTGCGGTTGGCCGAATTCGGCTCTTGTGCGCGGTTTGAACCCTCGGGCGCGCTGCACGGCATCATGCGTGTGCGCGGCTTTACACAGGATGATGGCCACATCTTCTGTACCGAGGATCAAATTCAGGAGGAATGCGCCCGCTTCATCGACTTCCTCGCCGGGATCTACGCCGAACTCGGCTTCCCCGACTTTGAAATCCGCTTTGCCACCCGCCCCGAAAAACGGGTCGGGTCCGAGGAAAGCTGGGATCACGTCGAAGGCGCGCTCGAAGGCGCGATCAAGGCCGTGGGCCGCGACTATACGTTAGAGCCGGGCGATGGCGCCTTCTATGGTCCCAAGCTCGACTTCTACCTCACCGACGCGATTGGCCGCGTCTGGCAATGTGGCACGTTTCAGGTTGACCCCAACCTGCCCGACCGCCTCGGCGCGTCCTATGTCGCGGCAGATGGCGACAAACACCGCCCCTATATGTTGCACCGCGCCACTTTGGGCAGCTTCGAGCGTTTCATCGGTATCCTGATCGAAGAGCACGCGGGCAAACTCCCCTTCTGGCTCGCCCCGCGTCAGGTCGTGGTCTCCACCATCGTGTCCGAGGCCGATGACTACGCCCATGAGGTCGCCGCCGCCCTCACCGCCGCTGGCGTGCGTGCCGAGGTTGATACCCGCAACGAGAAGATCAACTACAAGGTCCGCGAACATTCGCTCGCCAAAGTGCCGGTGATCCTCGCTGTCGGCCACCGCGAGGTCGAAGACCGCACCCTCACCCTGCGCCGTCTGGGTGAGAAACAGACCTCGGTGCAATCGCTTGACGATGTGTTGGCCAGCCTCTCGGCTGACGCCACGCCGCCGGACCTGCGCTAAAACCCACATGCCGGGAGGGGGGCACCCGCCCCAAGCCCCCTCCCGGCATGTGTCGCAGAACGGGCCGATAGACCGGCACAGCAATGGCCCCATCTTGAGCGCACCCCCGCTAAACTCCGGCGCGCAACCCGGCCAAACCCCAGCCAAACCGCCCCTAAACCCCGGGCAAAACCGCCCCAAAACAACAGTTATCCGCTCACAAATCCCGCAACACCCACCAATCGCGCCCCGCCCCACGCGGGCATTCTGTAACAAACGGCCCGGTTTCCACTTTGCTGCACCTGCAAAACCCGCCACGCGAAACCCTATCTTTTCAACCACTTACAAAAATCGCGCTGAAACATCCCCTCACGCGCTTCACGATTTTTCTGACGCTCACGTGATGCACAGCCTCGTGAGTGGCCCGTTTGTGATACCCTCGGCTAGCAATATCCCATCGCACACCGCGATACGGATTTTGCAACCATAAGGGAGAAACCAATGTCCAACACGATGAAAACCGTTGCCCTCGCCGGCGCCGTTGCCACCGCTCTGACGGCCCACGCCACCTCTGTTTCGGCTGCCGAAAAAGAGAAATGCTACGGCGTGTCCCTCGCCGGTCAGAACGACTGCAAAGCCGGCGCCGGCACCACCTGCGCAGGCTCCTCGACCGTCGATTACCAAGGCAACGCTTGGAAACAAGTCGTCAAAGGCACCTGCACCACGATGGAACTGCCCGCAATGGCCGATGGCAAAGCCCGCATGGGCTCGCTCACCGAGCTGAAGCGCGACCTGCCGTCCTAAACCTCTCCGGTCCGGGCGGGGCGAAACCAGCCCTATGCCCCGCCCGGACCCCCTTGTTCACGCCCCGTTCACACCGCGAGTCCAGACATGCTTGACCAGAACCGTCACTCCGCTCTGCCGCCCGCGCCCGGCGTTGGCTACAAGCCGCAACATTACGCCGACATCATGCACAACGCCGCCCCCGTCGGCTGGCTCGAAGTGCATGCCGAAAACTACATGTCCGACGGTGGCCGCCCCTTGGCACAACTCCGCCACCTCGCCGACCGCTTCCCGATGTCCGTGCATGGCGTTGGCCTCTCCATCGGCGGCGAAGCCCCGCTAGATGCAGAGCACCTCGCCCGCCTGCGCCACCTCTGCGACTGGCTCTCCCCAGCCAGCTTTTCCGAGCACCTCGCATGGTCCACCCATGAAAGCGCCTTCCTCAACGACCTCCTGCCGCTGCCCTATACCACCGCCACGCTCACCCGCGTCGCCGATCATATCGACCAGCTTCAAGAGACGATCGGCCGCCAAATGCTGCTCGAAAACCCCTCCTCCTACCTCGCCTTCGCCAACAGCACGTGGGAAGAGCCCGACTTCCTCGATGAAATCGCGCGGCGCACCGGCTGCGGGCTGCTGCTCGACGTCAACAACGTCTTCATCTCCGCCACCAACCTCGGGTTCTCACCCCAAAGCTATATCGACGCCTTCGCGCTTGATCGGGTTGGCGAAATCCACCTCGCCGGGCATGACACGGAAGAGGACGAGCACGGCAAACCCCTCCTGATCGACAGCCACGGGCGCGAAGTGGATGAACCCGTCTGGGCGCTCCTCGACTATACGCTTACGCGCTCCGGTGCGCGCCCCTTGCTGGTCGAATGGGACAACGACGTGCCCGACTGGCCCGTGCTCGCCGCCGAAGCCACCCGCGCGGCCCACGCCCTCGAAAGCGTCTCGGCATGAACAACCAACAGCATTCCCACATGCCTCCCCCGCCTACACCCCGCCCGCCCCTTCATCTTGCTGTAAATACTCCGGGGGCGTGGGGGCTGGGCCCCACTTGAACCTGTGTATGGGGGCTTGCCCCCATTTTAAACGGGGCGTGTCGCACCGAAGGTGCGCGACAAACCTGTCTGGCCCCCACTCTAGGCTGCGCCTACAGCCCGCCGCACCCTCGACCCCACAAAACCTCACCACCGAGAATTTCCCACCCGAAAGCTCTCTGTCATGAGCGATCAAACAACCTTCCGCGCCGCGCTGCTCGATCCCGAACGCGCCGTTCCCCCCGGCCTCCTCGACGGGAGCGGTCAGCCCGCCGGCGCGCGCTTCTCGGTCTATCGCAACAATGTCACCGCCTCCCTGAGCGAAGCCTTGGAGCAAACCTTCCCGGTGATCCGCAAACTGATCGGGCCGGAAAACTTCCGCACGCTCGCCATCACGTACCTGCGCGCCCACCCGCCATCCTCGCCCATCCTGTCGCGCTATGGGGCGGGGTTCCCAAGCTTCCTTGACGGGTTCGAGCCGCTCGCACAGCTCGCCTACCTGCCCGATACCGCGCGTCTGGAACGCGCCCTTGTGCAAAGCTACCACGCCGCCGATGCCGCGCCTGTTGATGCCAGCATTTTCTCGACCACCGCCCCCGACGATCTGCCCCGCCTGCGCCTCACCCTCGCGCCGCCGGTGCAGCTTGTGCGCTCGCGCTGGCCGATCCATGGCATCTATGAGTTTAACACCCGTGACGACGCCCCCCAGCCGCCGCATGACGGCCAAAACGTGCTTGTCACCCGCCCCGATTACGACCCGCTCCCGCGCCTTCTACCCGCAGGAGGCGGCACATTTATCGCCGCTCTCCTGTCTGGTGAAACCCTCGGCAGCGCCGCCGCCGCAGCCACCGAAACCACCCCCGATTTCGACCTCTCCGCGCTCTTGTCGCTGCTCTTGCAGGACAACGCCCTTGCGGATGTAACACTTGAGGATCAGCCATGAACACCTTGTTTTCAATCTATAACTCCACCACCACACGCCTTGAAAAAGCCGACTGGTTGGTCCCCACACTGGCGCGCTTCCTCTTTGCCGCCGTGCTGCTGATGTATTTCTGGAAATCGGCCCTCACCAAGATCGGAGACGGGGTCTTCGGCTTCCTCGACCCCACCAGCGCCTATTTCCAGATTTTCCCGAAACTGGCCGAGGCCTATGAATACGACACCTCTAAATTCGGCCTGCTCCACTGGCTGATTGCGCTGGCCGGCACATGGGCCGAATTCATCCTGCCGCTGCTACTGCTGCTTGGGCTCTTCACCCGTCTCGCCGCGCTCGGCATGATCGGTTTTCTCGCCGTCCAAACCCTGACCGATCTCTACGGCCACGGCGTCATCAACGAACCCGCCACCATCGGCGCGTGGTTCGACAACGGCGCCTCCTCGCTGCTGATGGATCAGCGCAGCTTGTGGCTGTTCCTCCTCGTGATCCTCGTGATCAAAGGCGCAGGCCCGCTGTCGCTGGATCGCCTGCTCAAACCCAAACCCGCCGAAACCTAAACGCCAGCCGGGCCCTCGTCATACGGACCCCCGCCAGACGGGCCCTCTCCAGCCCGGCCACATAAGCCCTCTCGCCTGCTGAAACCGTAGCAAGCCGCGCAGGCGGCCTGATCACGCGCGCGCCGCGCCGTGCAAACGCCGCTTATCCGCCCTGATAAACCGCGCTCACCTCTGACCGGATGATCCGCGCAATCAACGCACATTCCTCAAGCGTAAAGGTCAGCGGCAAGCGCATATCCATGATCGCCCGCAAGACCCGATCGCTCACCGGCATCCGCTCGGCCTTCACATAGCGCCAAGAGTCATAGCGGCTGGTAAACCCTTCGGGCTCCGCCCCGCCGAACCACTTCAACTCAACGCCTCTTGCCGCACAGCGGGCCCGCAACTCCGCGATCTTCTCATCCGCCCAATCCAACAGCAAAAACTGGATCGACGAGCCAACGAAATACTCCTCTTCCGGCCGCTCGACCACGCCAAGCCCCGCCACCCCGCGCAGCCCCTCCTCGACCACGCGATACCGCGCATTCCACGCCTCGCATTGCGCCTCAAGCCGCCGCAACTGAGGCCGCAAAATCGCCGCCCGCAAATGATCCATCCGCCCCGACACATTCGGCGTGTCATATTTCACCCGCTCGAACACCTCTGGCGATGGCGCCGCGAGATGCCGCTCATAAAGCATATAGGACCCCGACAGCATCACCGCCCGCGCCGCGACCTCCTCGTCATCAGTGACAAGAAAGCCTCCCTCGCCAGAATTGAGATGTTTGTAGGTCTGTGTCGAATAGCAGCCGATCACCCCATCCGTGCCGCTCAACCGCCCGCGCCACCGCGCGCCCATCGTGTGGGCGCAATCCTCGATCACCTGCACACCATGGGCGGTGCAAATCTCCATCACCCGGTCCATATCCGCTAGATGGCCGCGCATATGGCTCAGCATCAAGATCTTCGCCTGCCCCTTGGCCGCCTGCGCCTCAAGATCCTCAAGATCAATGGTCAGCGCCTCGCTCACCCCGACAAACACCGGCACCGCGCCCACGCTCGCAATCGCGCCGGGCACCGGGGCCAGCGTGAAGGCATTGGTCAACACCCGGTCGCCCGGCGCCACCCCCAAGGCCCGCAAGGCACAGGCCAGCGCATAGCCCCCCGACGCCACGGCGAGACAGTATTTCGCCCCCATCGCCTCGGCGAACTCCTGCTCCAACAAGGCGACCTCTCCGGCCTCGCCCTCGGCGACGTTATAGCGGTGCAAACGCCCGGTTTTCATCACCCTGACGGCGGCCTCAATGGCCTCATCCGGGATTGGTTCCTGCTGCGTGAAATTGCCATCAAACTTTTCCATGCCGCCTTAATGCGCCGCGCCCGCGTGCCCGTCAATGTCGCATCCCGCCCGGTGAATTGACGCAAATGTCCAAGGAAACAGCGCCAAACCCGTGCACACTGTTTCTATGAGCCATCCCGACCCCATCGCTTTTATCCACGAGTGCAACTGGAGCGACCTGCCCGCAGATGCGCAAGTGATGACGCGGCTCAACCTGCTTGACCTTACCGCGATCGCCGCCGCCGCCCAAACCACCCGCCTGACCGAGCTGATCGCCGCCCATGCGGCGCACCAATTCGCAGGCGTCCAGCCGATGCTGTTTGACCCAAGAAGCGCCTCGGCTGCGGGCGTTGCCCTTGCGGCGGGTATGCGTATCGACAGCCTTGATGGTCACGACGGTTTTAATCCGGCCAAGGGGCATATCGGCTGTCCGCTGCTGCCCGCGCTCCTAGCGCTTGCGCCGGCTGACCTTTCGGGGGGTGCGTTTTTGACCGCCCTCGCGATGGGCTATGAATTCGGCGCGCGCGCCTCGGTGGCGCAACATGCCACCGCG